>JBBPZR010000036.1:0-47930 GCA_038276285.1 Mycobacteriales bacterium
CGCGGGGGCCAAACACCCCGACCGAGAAAAAAATAATTTGGTGGGGGGGGTTGTTAAATCCCCCCCCCCCCCAACCCCCCCCCACCCCAACCTAATCCGGCGGTGGACCCCGGCCCCCCCCCGCGGGGCCGCCTGACCCCGTACGTCTTCCTCGCCCCCTACCTGGTGCTGTTCACCGTGTTCGTCCTCGGCCCGGCCGTCCTCGGCATCTGGATCAGTTTCCACGCCTGGGACTTCACCTTGCCGGGCAAGCCCTGGGTGTGGCTGCAGAACTACAAGGACCTGTTCAGTTCAAGCTCAACCACTGGGCCGAAGTTCTGGCAGAGCATGAAGGCGACCGGCATCTTCACGTTGTTGAGCGTGCCGCTGCTGGTGGTCATCCCCCTGTTCGTGGCGATGCTCATGAACGCCAAGTTCCGGGGCCGCAACTTCTTCCGAGCTGTCTATTTCGCGCCTTACGTCCTTGGCGTTGCGGTGATCGGTGTCTTGTGGCGCTACATCCTCGACAACAACATCGGGCTGCTCAACCACTACCTCGGCCTCATCGGGCTGCCCAACAGCACCGCCTGGCTCACGTCCGTGCCGGCCGCCTGGATCGCGCTGGTCGGCGTGACCGTGTGGTGGACTTTGGGCTTCAACGCGGTGATCTACCTCGCGGGGCTGCAGGAGATTTCGAAGGAGCTCTACGAGGCGGCCAAGGTCGATGGAGCGAGCAGCTGGCAGCTCTTCCGGCACGTCACTCTGCCCGGCCTGAAACAGGTCCGGCAGTTCGTCATCATCGTCACGATCATTTCGTCGGCCAACATGTTCGGGCAGTCGTTCATCATCACCCAGGGCGCTCCCGGTACGCAGACCAAGACCGCCATCTACTACATCGCCGAGACGGGCCTCCGGCAGTTCGACATGGGCAAGGCGGCGGCGATGAGCTTCGTACTCACCATCACGCTGCTGCTGCTCAGCGTCGCGGTCTTCTTCGCGTTCAGGGAAAGAAAGGTCCAGCGGTGACAACGGCCACGGCGACCGCTCCAGGCCCGACGCGGGAGCAAACCCGTACGCGATCGGGCAGCCGGCGCCGGATCGCGCAGTATGTCCTGCTCATCATCCTGACGCTGATCTTCATCAGCCCGCTGATCTGGATGGCCGTCACGTCGTTCAAGACCTCCGCCGATGCCATCGCCAATAACCCGCAGTGGCTGCCGGCGCACCCGACGACGCACGCCTACTCCTCCATCCTCAACGCCTCGGGCACCCCGGTGCTGCGCTGGTTCTTCAACAGCCTCATCGCCGCAACGGCACAGGCTGCGCTCGTGGTGGCGACGGCGGCTATGGCCGCGTACGCGCTGGCTCGGATGGAGTTTCCCGGCAAGCGGGTGATCTTTGGGGTGATCGTCTCGACCCTGTTCATCCCTGGTGTCATCTTGATCATCCCCAACTACGTCATCGTGAGCAAACTGCAGTGGCTCGACAGCTTGCCGGCGATCATCGTTCCTGGGGCGGCCAGCGCGTTTGGGGTCTTTTTCCTGCGTCAGTTCTTTCTCGGTCTCCCCCGCGAACTCGAGGAGGCTGCCACGCTGGAGGGTGCGGGGCCCTGGCGCATCTTCTGGTCGGTAGTGCTGCCGCTGTCCCGGCCGGCACTGGTGACGTTAGCGATGCTGGCGTTCCTCACCAATTGGAACGACTTCCTCTGGCCGGTCTACGTGCTCTTCAGCGCGCCTACGCAGACCCTGCCCGCCGGGCTCGCGACCCTGCAGAACGCCAACGCGGTTCGCTACGACCTCCTCATGGCAGGTGCCATGATCGCCGCCGTGCCGGTGCTCATCCTGTACACGTTCGCCCAGCGCTTTGTGATCGAGGGCGTCTCCCGCACCGGGCTCAAGGGCTGAGCCCGGCGCGGCGAGACGGCTGTCGCAACTCGGTGGCAACCGTCCCCGGGCAGTCACACCCGTCCGGTGGAGGCCGCCCGCCGCCGTGAGATCGCGTCGAGCACTCGGCCCTTGCCGCCGAAGAGGCTGGTGCCGCCGATCACCGCGGCGCCCACCGAGTAGAGCAGCGTGTCCGCGCCACCGGTTGACGGCGAGACGGAGTTGTCGCGGCTGGCGATGAGGATGCCGGCCCGGCGAGCCGCTTCGGTGTTGCCACCCACGGCGTAGACGTGCCGACCGAACGCCGTCCGACTCAGCAGGAAGGTCAGGCCGACCAGCAGGACGAGCAGCAGCGCGAGGACCCCCACCTTGATCAGGATCACGGGCAGGCCCTGCGTCTGCAGGCCGCCGGCCCGCCGAGAGGCATACCGTCGCAGCGCCAGCAGCGCGAACAACCCGACGATGACGACGTACATGAGCCAGCCCAGCCAGACCGGAAGATTGTCGTTGTTGATCGCCAGAAGGACCTTGTCGCGCACTGAGATGGTGCCGCCCTCGTTGATCAGCCGGAGCAGGACTCCCTGCAGGCCGAGGAATGCCGCCAGAGTGACCACGAAAGACGGGATGCCCAGCCGAGCCACCAGCAGGCCGATACCGGTGCCGATCACGGCACCGGTGAGCAGGCAGGCGATCACCGACGCCCACCACGGCCAGCTGTGGTGCAGCACCAGAGGCGGTCCATCGTCCGCCTCGGCCACGTGCACCCGCAGTCCTCGTGCGCACGTAGCGGTGCTGCACTCCAGGCACCGTGGGCAAGTCGACCGTCACGACCGCGCGCTACCTCGGGGGCGAGAGGCCCTTGGGAGTTTCAGTGATCGACGTCGAGAACGCATGCACCACCAGGACAGGGCATTCCCCGAAAGCCCGGCTCAGCGGGGCTTTCCGCGTTTCTGGCGGGCGGCGGGCGCCGAGGGGTGGGTGCGCGCCGGCCTAGCCGTGGGCGCAGTCCGCGGGCGGGTCGTCGGCCGTGTCGGTCGTGCACCTGTCGCCGCCGCCGCCCCCCTCAAGATGGTCGGCACCCGGCCCGCCGTCGAGGCGGTCGGCGCCCGGGCCGCCGGAGATGACGTCGTCGCCGGTGCCGCCCGAGAGGCGGTCGTCGCCCTCGTCGCCGTAGATCGTGTCATCGCCTGGGCCGCCGGTGATCCGGTCATCGCCCGCGTCGCCGTATATCACGTCGTTGCCACCGCCGCCGTCGATGATGTCGTCGCCGCCGAGTCCACAGATGACGTCGTCGCCCGGCGTGCCGGTGATGACGTCGTCGCGTGGGGTGCCGGTGATCGTGCAGGCGCGCGGCTGGACGTTGTACTCCTCCACGCCGACAACCGGGCGCACAACGCGGCGGAAGTCGGGGGTGGCGAAGGCGGTGCGCATGATGTCGCCGCCGAGCGCGTTGCCGAGCGCCGCCATGATCATCCCCTGGTCCAGCGACAGGTAGGCCTGCGACGGCGTGCCGGTGCCGACATTGACGGAGTCCCGGAAGCCCCACGCCCCGTACTCGCCCGGGATCGCCTCGAGGCCGGCAAGGTCAGTCAGGGTCTCAGCTGGCCGGTAGCGCAGGGCGAGGAACGCGGCGTGTGGCGTGACGACGCCGTTGGTGTACGCGTTCGGCAGCGGGTCGGGCTTCGCGGGCCGCCCGTCGCAGCCGGCGAACCCGCGGTCCACGAGCGTGTTGTCCTCGTTGGAGGGGTAGCCGTCCGGGTTCATCCCGATCGCGTCGACGCCGTAGGCGTTGTAGCCGCCCTCGGGGATGTTGGCCGGGGAGAAGCCCCAGGCGCCGTAGCCGGCGACGTGGAGCCCGTGGTCGATCTGGGCGTCGACCGTCAAGGGGTGGTTCTGGCGCCAGGAGCCGGGCGCCCACTGCTCCTCGGGGACGAAGAGGGCGGGCATCAGCGCCTCGAACATCGAGCCGCCCCAGCCGGGTGTGAGCCGCGTGGAGCCGTAGGGGTAGCTGCCCTCGTAGACGCTGACGCCATCGTAGGTGCGGGTGAAGCCGGCCGGCTTGGCCTCCTGGAACGAGTACGCGCAGGTGTCCGGGAAGGTGCGCCAAGCGCCGTAGTACTCCTTGCGCGGGAGCTCGCCGTTGGCGATGCCGATGTAGCTGGCGATGCGGCTCTCGGAGACGACCGTGTCGTAGCAGCAGGGGCCGCTCTTCGTCGCCGGGTCGTAGTGGAACAGGATCCGGTTCTTTGCGGGGACGTAGTAGAAGCCGAAGTCCATCGAGTCGTAGATGGCCCCCACGCGCGCCGACAGCTCGGGCACGGTGTTGCGCACGATGCGCAGCCCGGTGGCCAGCCAGGCGTTGTCCACGGAGGACAGGACCGGCGCGCGTGGCTCGCCCGTCTCGCTGGTCGTCATCTTCGCGCCCGTCCGGTGGTCGTACCAGTTGTAGTACTGGCCGCCCGGCAAGTAGCGCTCCATGGCCTCAAGCGTCGTGACGGTGAGGCTCAGGCGCCCGACCAGCTCGGCGTGGGAGATGATGCCGAGGCGCTCGGCGGCGACCGCGCTCCACAGGTAGGCGCCGATGTTTGTTGTCGAGGTCTGCACGTCGCGGCTGCCATCCGCGTGCAGCTGGTCGGTGGGCAGCCCGGAGGACGGGTCGGTCATCGCCACGAACGAGGCCCACGTGCGCTGCGCGTACTGCTGCAGCGTCGCGTCGGTGGAGCCGACGGCGTGCGCCGGGGCCGTCCCGGTGGCGGCGGCGTAGCGATGCGGCGTCGCGTCGGTGGAGCCGACGGCGTACGCCGGGCCCGTCCAGAGCAGCGCCGCGCACGTGAGCGCGGCCACGCGGGCCTTCCGCCTCGGTCCTCCCCCGGCCGTGGGTGCGTTCACCGCGTGCCCCCTGTCATGAAATCGGGTGCCCCGGGAATGGTACCATGCGTCTTCTCTCATGCTATCGTGTGGCGATTTATTCATGTGTCGATCGATTGGATAGCGGGTACCCGCGGCGCCGGCGCGGCGCCAGCGCGGAGGCCCGCGCAGAGGCCGGGAAGGTGATCCACATGGGTCCGAGGAGACGCAGGGTGGCGCTCGCCGCGTCCGTCGTGGTGATGAGTTCGATGGTCACCGGCGGGGTGCTCGCCGCGACGCAGTCCAGCGACGAGGCCGCACTGCAGCCGACGCGGACGGCGGCCGACCCGGGCATCGAGACCCGCGTCAACAACCTGCTGGCGCAGATGACCGTCGACGAGAAGCTGAAGCAGCTCGAGCTGTTCGGGGGCTGGTACATCACCGACGCGGACGCTAAGGCCGGCGTCGGCTCGGTCTTGGGCTCCACGGACCCGGCGCAGATCGACCACCTCCAGCACGTCGCGGTCGAGCAGTCTCGGCTGCACATCCCGATCCTGTTCGCCTACGACACGATCCACGGCTACCGCACGATCTTCCCGGTCCCGCTGGGCGCCGCGAGCAGCTTCGACCCGTCAGTGGCCACCGCCGACGACACCGTCGCCGCCCGTGAGACCGCGACCGTCGGCATCAAGCAGATCTACAGCCCGATGGTCGACGTCTCGCACGAGCCGCGCTGGGGCCGGATCGCCGAGGCCGCCGGGGAGGACCCGTACCTGGGCTCGGTCTTCGCCGCCGCGCGGGTCAAGGCCGCACAGGGCAGCGACTACTCCGCGCCCGACAAGGTCGTGACCAGCGTCAAGCACTACGCCGCCTACGGCCAGCCCGAGGGCGGCCGCGACTACAACACCACCGACATGTCCGAGCAGCGGCTGCGCAACCTCTACCTGCCGCCGTTCAAGGCCGCGATCGACGCCGGCGCCGACACGGTCATGTGCTCGTTCAACGCGATCAACGGCGTCCCCGGGTGCGCCAACCATCAGACCGAGACCGACATCCTCAAGCGCGAGTGGGGCTTCGACGGCTTCATCGAGACCGACTACACCGCCGTCGCCGAGCTCCGCGCCTGCCCGCCGAAGAACCCGGACAGCGGCCCGTGCGGCCACGGCGTGGCCGCTGATGGGCCCGGCGCGGCCGAGGCCGCGCTGAACGCGGGAACCGACTCCGAGATGGTGAGCACGAACTTCTTTGACTTCGGCAAGCAGCTGCTGGCGCAGGGCCGGATCAAGATGTCGCGGATCGACGATGCGGTGCGGCGGATCCTGCGGGTGAAGTTCCGCGCCGGCCTGTTCGAGCACCCCTACGTCGACCAGGCCAAGGCCACGGATCCGAACAGCTTTTTGACGGCTGCCGACCGCGCCGCGGCGCGGGCCGCGGCCGTGAGGTCAATGGTCCTGCTCAAAAACGACGGCGGGACGCTCCCGCTCGACCCCTCCAAGTCGGTCGCCGTGATCGGCCCGCTGGGCAACACCCAGCACGACATGCTGGGGCCGTGGGCGGGCCAGGGCCGCGATGAAGATGCCGTGTCGGTCTTCGACGGCATCAAGGCGCAGAACACGAGCACGACCCCCACGACCTTCACCGAGGGCTGCAAGATCGTCTTCAAGGACCCGCCGGACAACACGCCCGCCGACGAGTGCGGCTCCGCCGACGGGTTCCCCGCGGCGGTCGCCGCGGCGAACGCCGCCGACCAGGTGGTGCTCGCGCTCGGCGAGAGCGCCGGGATGAGCGGCGAGGCCGAGTCGCGCAGCAACATCGACCTCCCCGGCAAGCAGCAGGAGCTCATCGACGCGATCAAGGCGACGGGCAAGCCGTTCTCCGTGGTGCTGTTCAACGGCCGGCCGCTGACCATGTCGCAGGTCGACGCGTCCTCGCCGGCGATCCTCGAGGCCTGGTTCCCGGGCGTCGAGGCCGGCAACGCGGTGGCCGACGTGCTCTTCGGCAAGGTCAACCCGGGCGGCAAGCTCCCGGTGTCCTTCCCGCGCGTCCTGGGCCAGGTCCCGATCTACTACAACCACGAGCCGACGGGGCGCCCGTGCGACGTCACGTTCAAGTGGAACTCGCGCTACCGCGACCTGCCGTTCTGCGACCCGCTGTATCCGTTCGGCTTCGGGCTGAGCTACACGAAGTTCTCCGTCACCAACCTGCGCCTGAGCACGCAGGGCGTTTCGAGGAACGGCAAGGTCACCGCGTCAATGGACGTGACCAACATCGGCGCCCGCACGGGCGACGACGTGGTGCAGCTCTACATCCATGACCCGGTGGCGAGCATCTCCCAGCCGGTACGCCGCCTGCGCGGGTTCCAGCGGGTGACGCTCGCGCCGGGCGCCACGCGGACCGTCACCTTCACCCTCGACAAGAGCGACTTCGGCTTCTACGACAACCGCGGCAAGTTCGTGGTCGAGCCGGGGAGCATCGACGTGTACGCCGGTGACAGCTCCACCGCCGCCCTGAAGCAGTCCTTCACGGTGGGCGGCTGAATCACCCGGGACGGCTGCGAGCGAGGTGAGTGACGGTGATCAGGGCCACGCTGATCGCGCTGGTCGCCGTCACCTCGGGCCTGCTCGTGGGACCGGTGGCCGTCGCCAGCGGCGCCGACGCGGCGCCGGGCGCGCCGGGTCAGGTGGCGAACTGGACGCCGGGCGACAAGGACGGCTTCGGGACCGCTACCGCGGTCGCCAGCAAGGTGTGGTTCACCCTCGGCGCCGGCGAGCTGACTGAGGTCTACTCCCCCGACCTCGGCACGCCGAGCGCCCGGGACCTCCAGTTCGTGGTGTCCGACGGCAGCACATTCACCGATCGCGAGCGCGAGGACGCGACACACGAGACCAGGCTCACCGACCCGCGCAGCCTGACCTATCGCCAGGTCAACACCGCGCGCTCCGGGCGCTGGCGGATCACCAAGACCTACGTGGCCGACCCGGCGCGCCCCGCCGTGCTCGTCGACGTCACCTTCGAGTCGCTCACCGGACGGCCCTACCAGCTCTATGCGCTCTACGACCCGGCGCTGTCCAACACCGGCGACAACGACCGCGGCGAGCGGGCCGGCAACGCGCTCGTCGCCTTCGACGACCGCAATGCGAGCGCGCTGATGACGGCGCCGGGGCTGGGCAAGACGTCGAGCGGCTACCTCGGGACGAGCGACGGGTGGACCGACCTGCGCGACGACCACCGGATGGACTGGACGTACGGCTCGGTGGCGCAGCCCGGCAACGTCGTCCAGACCGCCAAGACGGCGCTGACCGGGCTCGGCGGGAGCCAGCACCTGACGCTCGTGCTCGGCTTCGGCTCGACGCCACCCGCCGCGGCGAGCGTCGCCGCGTCGGCGCTGAAGGGCGGCTTCAAGACGGCGGCGGAGCGCTACGCGACCGGCTGGCACGACTACCTCGGCGGGCTGCAGCGCCCACGAAGTGCGTCGGGACTCGAGGGGATCTACGACGCGTCGGTAATGGTGCTCGCTGCCAGCGAGGACAAGACCTACCGCGGCGCGCTGATCGCCGCGCCCTCAATGCCATGGGTGTGGGGCAACATCCCCGGCTACTCAGGCCCCTACCACCTCGTATGGTCACGCGACCTCTATGAGGTGGCGACCGCGCTGCTGGCCGCCGGCGACCGGGCCGCCGCCGGCCGGGCCGTGGACTACCTCTGGGGGCGCCAGCAGAAGCCCGACGGGTGCTTCCCGCAGAACTCGAACCTCGACGGCTCGCCTCACTGGCCCAACCTCCAACTCGACGAGGTCGCCGACCCCATCCTGCTGTCCTGGCAGCTCCAGCGCTTCGACGCCGGCACCTGGCAGCACGTCCAGCGCGCCGCCGACTGCATCCTGCAGCACGGCCCGGCCTCCCAGGAGCGCTGGGAGAACGCCGACGGCTATTCGCCCGCCACAATCGCCGCCGAGATCGCCGCTCTGGTGTGCGCCGCCGACATCGCCGCGCGCAACGGCGACGCCGGCGCCGCGCTGCGCTACCGCGACATCGCCGACGCCTGGCAGCGCGCCCTGGATGGGTGGACGGTCACCACCACCGGCCCGCTCTCGCCCGACCCGTACTTTCTGCGGCTCACCGTCGACGGGCACGCCGACGCGGGAACGACCTACACCATCGGTGACGGCGGGCCGACGATCGACCAGCGCGCCGTCGTGGACCCCAGCTTCCTGGAGCTGGTGCGACTCGGGGTCGAACGCGCCGACGCGCCCCACGTCGTCCAGACGCTGCCCGTCATCGATCGCGAGCTGGGCGTGACCACGCCGAACGGCCAGTTCTGGCACCGCTACAGCTACGACGGCTACGGCGAGACGCCCGACGGCGGCCCATTCCCGGGCCCGGGCAACACGGGCCGCCTATGGCCGATCTTCGCCGGCGAGCGCGGCGAATACGAGCTCGCCGCGGGCGAGTGGGCCGGCGCGGAGACGACGGCGCGCGCTCAGGCGACAGCGCGGCTATGGGCGATCGCCGCCGTGAGCAACAGCGGGCTGATGCTGCCCGAGCAAGTCTGGGACAACCATCCGCCGTCCGGACAGCCCGGCTTCCCACCCGGCCAAGGGACCTTCTCGGCGACGCCGCTCGCCTGGACGCACGCGCAGTTCGTCCGGCTCGCGTGGTCCATCGACGCCGGCCACCCGGTCGAGCGGCCCGGCATCGTCGCCTGCCGCTACGCCGGCATCTGCGACTGAGCGCTCGAAGAGAACGTTTGGCAATTCCATACCCCGGGTAATTGGCTCCGAATAGCAAGCACGCCCCGGGTGTGAACGCCGAACCTTGAACATGGAATGACGCCCCGGGGCTGGCGAACCGGCATCGATCTCGACTTGCGTATGGGTTACACCCGTCCGGTGGAGGCCGCCCGGCGCCGGGAGATCGCGTCGACGCTGGCCGCGACCAGCAGCACGATTCCGGTGACGATGAACACCACGCTCGAGGGCTGGTTGAGCAGCCCCATGCCGTTGATGATGATCGCGATCACCAGCCCACCGAGGATGGCGTCGAGCACCCGGCCCTTGCCACCGAACAGGCTGGTCCCGCCGATCACCGCGGCGCCCACCGAATACAGCAGCGTGTCCGCACCGCCGGTGGTCGGCGAGACGGAGTTGTCGCGGCTGGCGATGAGGATCCCGGCGAGCGCGGCCAGCGACGAGCAGATGATGAAGCAGATCAGCTTGACCCTCCGCACGTTGATGCCGGCCCGGCGGGCCGCCTCGGTGTTGCCACCCACGGCGTAGACGTGCCGGCCGAACGGCATCCGGCTCAGCAGCAGGGTCAGGCCGACCAGCAGGACCAGCAGCAGCGCCACCACCTCTGGCACGCCCCTGATCGAGACGGCGGAGTTCCGGCTGCGCTCGATGCTCAGGTAGTAGGTCGCCAGTCCCAGCAGCAGCGCCAGGAACGCGACCTTCACCAGCACCACGGGCAGGCCCTGCGTCTGCAGGCCGCCGGCCCGGCGGGAGGCGTACCGCCGCAGGGACAGCAGGGCGAATACCCCGACGATGACGAGGAACATCAGCCAGCCCAGCCACACCGGCAGGTTCTCGTTGTTGATCGCCAGGAGGACCTTGTCGCGCACCGAGATGGTGCCTCCTTCACCGATCAGCCGGAGCAGGACCCCTTGCAGGCCCAGGAACGCGGCCAAGGTGACCACGAACGACGGGATGCCCAGCCGAGCCACCAGCAGGCCGATACCGGTGCCGATCACGGCACCGGTGAGCAGGCAGACGATCACCGACGCCCACCACGGCCAGCCGTTCCGGGTCACGGCGATGGCCATGATCGCTGCGGCCGCACCAGCGGTGTAACCGGCGGACAGGTCGATTTCACCGAGCAGGAGCACGAACACCAGCCCCATCGCGATCACGATGACCGCGGCCCCCTGGTGGATGAGGTTGGCGAAGTTGAAGGCGTTGGTGAACGTGGAAGGACGCAACACCGAGAAGACGATCACCAGCACGACCAGGCCGAGTACGGCGGGCAGCGCGCCGACGTCGCCGCCGCGGACCTTCGCGAGGTAGTCGCGGGCCGCTTCGGCAAGTCCGCTTGGCCCGGTCGGCGCGGGCTCAGGCTCCTGGGTCGCCAGGGTTGACGTGGCCATGATCAGGCGCCTTCCTCGGCCGGTCCCGGTGCTACCCGCTGGGCCTGGCCGGAGGGCCGCGCGTCGGCGGCCCCGGAGTCGGCAGTACGGGGGATGCCGATGGAGCCGGATCGCCCGGCCGTGATGAGTTCGACGACCTGGTTGTTGTTGACGTCCTTGGCCTTCACCTGAGCCGCCATGCGCCCGAGGTAGAGCACCGCGATGTTGTCCGCCACCTCGAAGACCTCGTTCATGTTGTGGCTGATCAGGATGACAGCGAGCCCGTGGTCGGCCAGCCGCCGGACCAGCTTGAGGACCTGCTCGGTCTGCGCGACACCCAGGGCGGCGGTGGGCTCGTCGAGGATGACCAGCTTGGAGTTCCACAGCACCGATCGGGCGATGGCCACCGTCTGCCGCTGCCCACCGGAGAGGCTGGCCACCTGCTGGCGGATCGACTTGACGGTGCGTACGGACAGGCTGGCAAGTGTCTCGGTGGCGCGGCGCTCCATGGTGTGCTCGTCGAGCATGCCGTTCTTGCTGAGCTCCCGGCCGAGGAACAGGTTGTGCACGATGTCGAGGTTGTCGCACAGCGCGAGGTCCTGGTAGACGACCTCGATGCCCAGCGCGTTGGCCTGCTTGGGGTTGGTGACGGTGACCTGCTGGCCGCCGAACTCGTACGACCCGGAGTCGAAGGCATGGATGCCGGCGACGCCCTTGATCAGTGTGCTCTTGCCGGCACCGTTGTCCCCGACCAGCGCTGTGACCTGCCCCAAATAGGCATCGAGGTTCACGTCCTGCAAGACGTGTACGGCGCCGAAGCTCTTGTTGACCTCGTGCAACGAAAGAAGCGGCGCAGGATCGGTCGTGTCAGCCTCAGCGGCGGCAGTACTCGGCATCGTCATGGCTTGACCTCTGTTCGTTTGGCCAAAGGGCAAAGGGCCCAGCCGTTGCCGACCGGGCCCCTGCCGGCTACTGAATCCCCGCGGCGGTGCAGGCCTGGGCGAAGGCTGTCGTACAGATGTCCTCCTTCTTCCAGTACCCGTCGGTGATGACGGCCTTCACGCTGTCCTTGAAGATCGCCTGCGGGGTTTCCAGGGCGGAGGGGACATCCTTCTTGAGTACGGTGTCCATGACCTTGTCCTTGGCGATGCCGCTCGCGTCCTTGCCCTGGATCAGGGCGATCGCGAGCTGGGCGGCCGCGTCGGCCTCCTTCTTGATCGCCTTGTACACGGTCATGCACTGGTCACCGGACAAGATTGCCTGCAATCCCTCCTTGGTCGCATCTTGACCGGTCACCGGCACCTTGCCGTTGAGCCCGTTGGCCTTCAGCCGGGCGATGATGCCGCCGGCCATCGAGTCGTTGGCGGACACGACGCCATCGACCTTGCCGTTGTTCTGCGTGTAGAGCTGCTCGAACGCCGTACCCGCCTTGGTCGCATCCCACTTGCCGGTCTGGTCACCGGCGAGCTTGTACTTGCCCGAGTCGAAGGCGGGCTTGAGAGCCTCGGCGTAGCCGGACTTGAACAGCGCCGCGTTGTTGTCGGTCGGGTCGCCGTCGATGAACACGATGTTGACACCGGAGGTCTTGCCGCTCTTCTCGAGGCAGGTCTGCAGCCCCATGCCCATCAGCCTGCCGACCTGCACGTTGTCGAAGGAGACGTAGTACGACGCGCCACCGCCGAGGGTCAGCCGGTCGTAGTCGATGGTCTTGACACCCGCGGCCTGCGCCTTCTTCAGGCATGCGCTGCCGGAGTCGGAGTCGAGGTTGACGATCAGCAGCACCTTGACACCCTCGTTGATCATGCTGTCGCAGATGGTGCCGAACTTCGACTTGTCACCGTTGGCGTTTTGGATGTCGGAGCCGATGCCGGCGGCAGCGAAGGCCTTCTTCAGCAGTGGCCGGTCGTTGGCCTCCCAGCGGGGCGAGGTGGCGGCGTCGGGGAGGATGACGCCGACCTTCCCCTTCTTGCTCGACGAGCCGCCGCCACTCGACTTGGACGAGCTGCACGCGGTGAGCGCCAAGGCGGTCACCACAAGACCGGCGATGGCGATCAGAGAGCGCCGACGCGTGATGTGGAACATGACTTCGATCCTTTCCGAGCTGTTTGGCCGTGCGGGTCAGCCGACGGCGTTTGCCAGTGCGCTGGATATTGGCCCACTTGCCGTGGCTCGTAGCGTGCAGATCTGGCCCGAACCTATCGATGCACCCGTGCCGAGGCAACGGCTCGAGCGATCAAGCCATCCGATGTTGCGGAACGAACTGCCCTGTTTGCACCATTCTCCTTATGTTTACGGCCGATTGAGCACCCTGTCGATGGTGCGCCGCCAGGCACGAGACCCGGCCGGATCCCCGCTGTCATGAGGTCCGGGCCAAAGCGGCCGCGGCCGGCGACACCGTCGTCGGGTCCGACAGCACCGCTTCCACTGCCACCGCGGCCCACCGCCCGCGGCGGCACTGAAACCCAGCAAGCGTCGAAGGACTGCCGGCAGTCCACCAGCACCCGGCCGGCGAGGTCCGTGCCGTACGCCGCGACGGTCGGCGTTGATCGCGAGCCCGAGCCCGCCGACACAGGTGCCGTCAAGTTCCACAATGCGGGCCGGTCGGCCGACACCACCCTCCGGACACAATCCCGCCTCGCGGACGAGGCCGCGGCGCATCACGTCGGCGACCAAGCTCGAAACCGTGGCCTTGTTCAGGCCGGATTTCAGCGCGAGGTCCGAGCGGGAGCGGGGGCCCTCGTCACGCAAGCGATGCAGGGCGAGGGCGAGGTTGTTGGGTCGCTGGGGGGCCGGATCGGCTGGTCGCGAGGCGCGGGCGGAGGTACGCAACTCGCTTCCGTCCCGACAACGGCCGCTCGCCTCCGTGTCTCTATTCCCAGCACGATTAGCGTGTCAAGGGTGCGTCTGCCGCGCCGGTCCCTCTCGGTGAATCCCGTCCAGCTCCGATGACGTCGCGCCGGAGCTTGGTGGCGGGGGTCGACTGCTCGACGCAGGCGACCAAGGTCGTCGTCGTCGACGCCCGGTCGGGCCAGGTCGTACGCCAGGGACGGGCGTCCCATCCGGCCGTCACCGAGATCGCTCCGGAGGCGTGGTGGGACGCCTTTCAGGCAGCCACCACAGGTGGGCTGATCGCCGACGTGTCCGCGGTCGCTGTTGGAGGTCAACAGCACGGCATGATCTGCCTCGATGATGCCGGTGAGACGATCCGACCGGCCTTGCTGTGGAACGACACCCGATCAGCCGCGGCCGCCGCCGACCTCGTGGCCGAGTTGGGCGGCCCGGGCGAGTGGGCACGTGCGACAGGGTCGGTGCCGGTTGCCTCGTTCACGGTGACGAAGCTGCGTTGGCTGGCCGAGCACGAGCTTCAGGCGGCGAAACGCACCGCCAGTGTCGTGCTCCCCCATGACTGGCTGACCTGGATGATCGGCGGCCGCCGGGGCGTCCCCTTCACCGACCGTGGCGATGCCTCGGGGACCGGCTACTGGTCACCCGCCACCGGCGACTACCGACTCGACCTGTTGGAACGTGCGCTCGGCCACCGGCCCGACGTGCCGGGGGTGCTGGGGCCGATCGAGACCGCCGGCCGGACGACCGAGGGCGCCGTACTCGGCCCCGGCACCGGCGACAACATGGCGGCGGCTCTCGGGGTGGGCGCCGGCATCGGCGACGTGGTCGTCTCCCTCGGCACCAGCGGCACGGCCTTCACCGTCCACCACGCACCGAGCGCCGACGCGACCGGTGCCGTGGCCGGCTTCGCCGATGCCACCGGTCGCTTCCTGCCGCTGGTCTGCACGCTCAATGCGGCGCGAGTCCTCGACGCGGTTGCCACCCTGCTCGGCACCGACCACGACGGGCTGTCCACCCTCGCGATGGCGGCGGCACCCGGGGCTGACGGCCTGGTGCTGCTGCCATATCTAGAGGGCGAGCGCACGCCGAATCGTCCACGGGCGACCGGCCTGCTGGCCGGGCTGCGCGGAGCCAACGCCAGCCCGGAAAACCTCGCCCGGGCCGCAGTCGAGGGGATGCTCTGTGGCCTGGCGGACGCCCTCGACGCCCTGCGCCGAACAGGTGTCCAGGTGCATCGCATCCTGTTGATCGGCGGTGCGGCCCGCTCCCCCGCCGTACAGCGGATCGCCGCGGCGCTGTTCGAGGCACCGGTCGCGATCCCCCGGCCTCGGGAGTACGTCGCTCAGGGCGCCGCCCGGCAAGCCGCCTGGGTGCTGGCCGGCACCCCCGAGCCTCCGGCGTGGCCAGCCACGCTCACCGGCACCGTCGAGTCCGACCCAACCCCCGATGTGCGGGCTGCGTACGCCGCGGTCCGCGACAACCAACCGGAGGACTGATCATGAGCGGATACACCCCGACCCGGGAGGACAAGTTCTCCTTCGGTCTATGGACCATCGGCTGGCAGGGCGTCGATGTTTTCGGTAGCGCGATCCGGCCGCCGATGGATCCGGCGACGGCGGTGCACAAGCTCGCCGAGATCGGCGCGTACGGCATCACCTTCCACGACAACGACGTCTTTCCGTTCGGCGCGTCCACTGGTGAGCGGGAGGCGCACCTCAAGCCGCTGCGGCGGGCGCTGGACGAGACCGGCCTCATCGTCCCGATGATGACGACGAACCTGTTCTACCACCCGGTATTCCGTGACGGCGGCCTCACCAACAACGACCGCGACGTACGGCGGTTCGCCCTGCGCAAGGTGGCCGACAACATCGATCTAGCCGCCGAATTCGGCGCGCGCACCTTCGTCGCGTGGGGCGGCCGGGAGGGCGCGGAATCGGGAGCCGCCAAGGACATCAGAGCCGCGCTGGACCGCTACCGCGAGGCGTTCGACTTCCTGGCCGGCTACATCATCGACCGCGGCTACCAGATGCGGATCGCCATCGAGCCCAAGCCCAACGAACCGCGAGGCGACATCTTGCTGCCCACGATCGGTCACGCCCTGGCCTTCATCAACGAACTCGAACACGCCGACCTGGTGGGGCTAAACCCCGAGGTCGGTCACGAGGAGATGGCCAGCCTCAATTACGCGCACGGGCTGGCCCAGGCGCTCTGGCACGGCAAGCTCTTCCACATCGACCTCAACGGACAGCATGGTCCGCGCTACGACCAGGACCTGCGATTTGGAGCCGGCAACGCTCGGGGCGCGTTCTGGACGGTCGACATCATCGAATCCGGCTGCTATGACGGGCCCTTGCACTTCGACTTCAAGCCCCCGCGTACGGAAGACGTCGAGGGTGTCTGGGCGTCGGCGGCCGGGTGCATGCGCAACTACCTGATCCTGCGCGAAAAGGTGCGGGCCTTCAGGGCCGATCCCGAGGTGCAGCAGGCGCTGAGGGACGCCCGGCTCGACCAACTCGCCATGGCGACCCTCGCGCCGGGTGAAACCATCGAGACGCTGCGAGCGGAGATCTTCGACCCCGAAGAGGCAGCCCAGCGCGGCATGGGCTTCGAACGGCTCGATCAACTCGCCCTGGAGCATCTCTACGGAGTGCGCTGACCGACCCGGCACTGCTCCCCTAGGCGGCCGACCACGTCGGCCACGGCACGTTCCAGTCGCCCCAGCCGTCCCACGAACGCATGGGCGGCATGCCAGGGCCCTTGGTGGTCACGACCACGTCGCCAACACCGGAAAAGGTGTAGAACCACTTGGCGTCGGCGGTGTTGAGGTTGGTGCAGCCGTGCGACTGGTCGGATTGTCCGACCAGCGGATTCCAGGGGGCGGCGTGGATGAATTCCCCGGAGTTGGTCACCCGCACCGACCAGGGCACGAGCACGTTGTACGAGCCCGGACCGGTGGGCGGGTCGGAGATCATCCGCTCGGGGTTGTGCCTCTCTTCAACGACCTTGACGCCATAGAACGTGCGGTGGCCCGGCTTGCCCAACGAAACCGGGATGACGCGCAGATGTTGCCCGTCGGACATCACATACATCTTCAGCGTGGTGGCGTTGATGGTGGAGATGTGCGCCGCGCCGGTGTGCATGGACAGCGTCAGATTGTTCGAAATGGAAAGGCCCGGCCCGGCGCTGACACCCTTGAGCGGTGCGTCGAGCGTGATCGTCGCGTGCCCCGGCCAGTACGTGGCCGGCCGGTAGTGCGCTTCGGTCTTGCTGAACCAGTACCACGCACCGGGCGCCGCCGGCGGGTTGCTGGTGACCCGGATCGCCTGCTCGATCGCTTTCGGATCCAGCACCGCCCGGCTGAACTTCATGATGATGGGCATGCCGATGCCGTAGCTGCGACCGTCGCCCTCGAACAACGAGGCCCTCACCGGCTGCCCTAGGGGTGACGGTTTCGGAGTCGGTGAGGCCGCCGACGTGGTTGGCGCGGCCGAGCCGGCGGGCGCCTTGGCGCCACTCTGGCTGTTCTTGTGGGACGCCGGAGCGCAGCCCACGACAAGCGTGGCCGCGGTGCATGCTGCGACTACGCCGAGCAGTCTCACGCTGCGTGAGCTCATCTTCCCCATCCCATGTCAGGTCTCCAGGGTAACCGCTTGGCGGCCTCCCGGATTCCGCGATGCGGCCCGAGCGCCTTGGTTACCTGAAAGAGACGCGTCAGACATCCAAAGGGTTGCTCTACGCGCTAGGTTCCCCGGATAACGGGGAACAGCCGAGGAAGGCCGCCAAAATATGACGCCGTCGCAAGCCCCCACCGTCACCGCCGAGGTCCGCGAGGGCGAATACGGCGACCGGGTCCTTGCGGTTGAGCCGGGTGGTGCGGAGTTCATCGCACTGTCCGAGCGCCACGGTAGGCCGCTGCAGCTGTTCTGGACCTGGATGTCGCCCAACCTCGAGTTCGCCACGGTGTTCGTCGGCGTCATCGCGATCGCCTTCTTCGGCCTGTCCTTCTGGCAGGCGGTGCTGGCGATCATCGTCGGGACAGGTCTCGGCTCGCTGACCCACGGCGTGCTGTCGGCCCGGGGACCGGCTTTCGGAGTGCCTCAGATGGTGTTGAGCCGAATCTCCTTCGGCTTCTTGGGCAACATCCTGCCCGCCGGACTCAACGCCGTGACGGCCAGCATGGGGTGGTTCGCGGTCAACAGCGTCAGCGGGACACTCGCGCTGAACGCGCTGACCCACGTGCCAAAGGTGCTGTGCCTGATCGTCATCGTCGCGGTCCAGATCGCCGTAGCATTCTTCGGGCACAACCTTGTGCACGTGTTCGAGCGGTACGCCTTCCCGCTGCTGGCGGTCGTGTTCCTCGTCGCCGCTGTGATCATCCTGTCCAAGTCTGAGCCGGGTTCGGTGCACGCGACCGGGGGGCTGGGCGGCTTCCTGATCACGGTCGGAGCTGCGTTCGGCTACGCCGCCGGCTGGAACCCCTACGCCGCTGACTACACGCGCTACTTCCGACCGGACACCAGCAAGAGGGCGACCGGCCTGTGGGCTGGGCTCGGCGTTTTCGTGTCGTGCTCTGTCCTGGAGATCGTCGGCGCCGCTTCGGTCGCTATCCCTGGCAAGACCTCGAGCAACCCCACGGCCGCATTCACCGGTCACCTGCCCACGGTCGTGGCCGACCTCACGCTGCTCGCGATCGCGCTCGGCGCCATCGCTGCCAACATCATCAATGTGTACTCCGGGGCGATGTCCTTCCTGGCGCTAGGCGTGCGGCTGCCCTTGGCACTCCGCAGAGCTATCGTGGCAGCCGCCGCGGGCACCATCGGTTTCGTACTCGCGCTCACCGGACTCAAGGATGCGGGTCAGAAGTACGAGAGCTTCCTGCTGGTTATCGCGTACTGGATCGGTCCCTGGCTCGGCGTCTATCTGACCGACTGGTACCTGCGGCGCGGCAACCGGGTCGACGGCTTCCTCTTCGACCGCAAGCACAATCCCTGGGCGGGGCCGGGCGCGATGCTCATCGGCATGGTGATCTCCATCTGGCTGTTCGCCAACCAGGTCAAGTACACCGGCTGGGTGCCCAAGCACTATCCGAAGTTCGGCGACATCGCGTTCGAGGTCGGCTTCGTCCTCGCTGCCGTGCTCTACGTCGTCTTCTTCATGCTGCAGCACGACCGCGAGTCCGAAGCGATGGTCATCCCGACCTAGGACGCCCCGCCAATACTCCCGACGTTCGTGATCATGCACTTTTGCGGGGCTCACTCGGCGTGTCGCCCCGCAAAAGTGCATGATCACCGGGCTGGGGGCAGGGGGGTACGGCCTAGGACGGATCGGGGCGCAGAAACGTCACCGGCGCCTCGACGCCGTCCCACACCACCGAGGTCTCAGCCGGCTGGGTGCGGGCCACGACCCGGCCGGCGCGAAGGACGAGGAAACGCGGCGCCACCAGTCGGATCGCGTCGACGTCGGTGGGAGCGTCGAAGACCACCAGGTCGGCGCTGCCCCCCTCGACCAGTCCGTAGTCGGACACGCCCAGCGCCGCCGCCGGGTTGACAGTCACCATGTCGAGCAGGCGGCGCAGCTCGGCCGCGCCGCTCATGTGGCCGAGATGGGCGAGCACAAAAGCCGCCTGCACCGGGTCGCCGTAGCCGAGCGGGTACCACGGGTCCATCACCGAGTCGTGCCCGATGCACACGTTCACCCCGGCCTCCTGCAGCTGCTTGACCCGGGTGTGGCCGCGCCGGATCGGCCCGGTGTCGAACCGGCCCTGCAGCACCGCGTTGTCGAGCGGGTTGGTCACCATATGCAGGCCCGCCCGGGCGATGTTGTTCACCAGCCGATAGGCGTAGGCCGCGTTGTAGGAATGCATGGCCGTCGTGTGGCTCGCGGTCACCCGCCCGGACATGCCCCGGCGAATCGTCTCGGCGACCATGACCTCGACGAAGCGCGAGTGGTCGTCGTCGGTCTCGTCACAGTGGATGTCGACCCGCTTGCCGTACTCCTGCGCCAGGTCGAAGGCGTAGATGACCGACGCTACGCCGTCCTCACGCGTCAGCTCGTAGTGCGGAATGCCGCCAACCACGTCGGCGCCGAGCTCGACGGCCTCGCGCATCAGCTCGCGACCGCCGTCGAAGCCCAGAATCCCCAGCTGCGGGAACGCCACCAGCTGAAGGTCGACCTGCCCGGCGGCCTCCGTACGCAGGTCGATGAGAGCACGCAGCGCGCGCAACTCGGGATCGCAGACGTCGACGTGACTGCGTACGTGCTGAACGCCGTTGGCCAACTGCCAGCGCAGCACCTGCCTGGCGCGGGTCCGCACGTCCTCGGGCGTGAGCGATTTGACCCGCTCGGCCCACACCGCGATGCCCTCGAACAGCGAGCCCGAGACGTTCTCCCGCGGCTGGCCGACGGTGAGCACCGCATCGAGGTGGATGTGTGGCTCGACCAGCGGTGGCGTGACCAGCCGGCCGGCCAGGTCGATCTCCTCGCGAGCCTCCGCTCCGGCTTCGGCGGGCACGAGGCGGCCGCCCTCGACCGCCAGGTCGCCCGGCGCCGGCGACCCCACCGGACGGGCATTGCGCAGCAGGAGATCGATCATTGCCGCACGGTACTGGCCAGCCCGGCCAGCGAGCGGCGCAGCGCGACGCCGGAACGGTCGGCGCGCACGTGCAACTCGTCGCGCAGCCGCAGCGGCAGACCGGTCACCCGCATGCCGGCCTGCAGGGCAAGATCCTCGTCGAGCACCGCCTGCTCGAAGTCCATCTCTCGCACCACCACGTCCGGCTCCGGCACCGCGACGCCACCGATGCCGTGCACCAGCAACTTGGTATAGACCCGGGTACTGCGCACGTCCTCGGGCTGAAGCAGGAAGAAGATCACCTTCACCGCGCCCGCATCAAGCTCCTCCAGGCGCAGCAGAAGCTGAAACGGCAGCCGATAGACGTAGGTCGCACGGCGCCGCTGGCGCACCGGGCGCAGCCCGGCGATGACCCCTGGATCCTCCGGGTTGGCGAACCACTGCTCCTGCACGCTGCGGAAGCCGCCGGGCTCCACCCGCACGTCGTAGGCCGGCACCTGCGTCTCCTGCCCGGCGCCGAAGGTGGCGGTGTGCACGAAGGGGAAATGCGCGACATCGAGAAAGTTGTCAGCCATCAGGCCGGCGGGAGACGTGGTACGGGCCGGCGTGAGCCAGTCGCCTGGATACTCGGCGTTGCCGTCCTCGGGCACATCGAGCCGCCCGGTGACCGGCTCGTCGGGCGCGAGCCAGATGACACCGTGGCATTCGTCTACCGCATACGGCGCCGGCTCGGCCCGTACGGCTGACCCCTCTCGCCGGAGCGTCCAGTCCTCCCCGATCAGCCGAACGGGCACCCGGCCCTCACGGATCTCGGTGGACAGCGCGACTGGATGCCATGCCCGCCGCAGGGACGGGTGCGTGTTGCCGAGCCAGTCGCCGGACTCATCGTCGTCCGGGGCCGCAGGTTCGGGCAGCCACACCGAGCCGTCGCGTTCGACCGCACCCGCCGGTACGCGAAGAGCGGCTCGCGGCGGGATCGAGCTACCGGCCTCCTGTGAAGGCACCCGCGTGCACTGGCCGCTGCCGTCGAACTCCCAGCCGTGGTAGGCGCAGCGCAGAGCTCCCTCCACGACACCGGCTGCCGACAGCGGCATCCCACGGTGCGGGCACTCGTCGAGGAAGATGCTGACCGGTGCGCCGGGCGCCAGCCGGACCAGCACGTAGCCCTGACCGGCGACCTCCACCCGGCTCGGGCGCGAGGTGATCTCGTCGCTCGCTGCGAGCCGCTGCCAGTCCACTGGTCCAGATTAGGACCCGGCGCCCGACCTCGGCATCCGTACGACCTCAAGACTTGGCACACCCTCAGATGAGGGTGGTGATTGGCGCCGGCTCGGTGCCACGCGGCGAGCCGGGCCGGTGCGCGCCCCCCCAAGAATCGAGGAATGCAGGGAGAGCTTCGTCGCCGCGTCGAGTGCGGCCTCGAGCGACATGGGTCGGGCCAGGACGTAGCCCTGACCGAGGGCACAACCGAGGTCACGGACCGTCATCGCCGTCGCCCAGTCCTCGATACCCTCCGCGACTACCTCCAGGTCCATCGCCTGCGCCATGGCGATGACGCCCTGGACCAGCAGGCGGGCCCGCGGCTCCCAGATCGCCTGGACGAGCGACCTGTCGATCTTCACGATCTGCACGGGCAGGCGGTACAGGTAGCCGATCGAGGCATATCCCACCCCGAAGTCGTCCACGGCGAGAGCCGCGCCAGCCGCCTGTAGTGCCAACAGGGCCAACGAGGTGTCCTCGTCGTCGGCGAGCAGGGTGCCCTCAGTGAGCTCGAGAACGAGCTTGATGTCGGGCTCCGCCGCGATCAGTTCGCTGACCCGCGCAAGCAACGCCGGCTCGGTGACCTGAGCCGGCGAGACGTTGATGCCCATCATCATGGGACGGCCGGCGCGCTCCCGCATGCGCACCGCGACGGCGTGCCCCTTCTCCAGCACCTGAGTTCCCAGCTGGCTGATCAGGCCCAGTTGCTCCGCCATGGGGATGAACACCTCGGGTGAGACCGGCCCCAAGGTCGGATCGGTCCACCGCGCGAGGGCCTCGAAGCCGTGGATCCGTCCGGAGCCCAGACTCACGACCGGCTGGAAGGCCAGGTCGATCGCGCCCTCGTCCACCGCCCGGAGCAGCGCCTCCTCGAGGTCGACGCGCCTGAGGTTCTCCAGCTGCATCGACGGCGCGAAAACCTGTGCCCGGCCTCGGCCCAGTGACTTCGCCCGATACATGGCCGTGTCGGCATGCCGCAGCATGTCGACGCCGTGCTGCACTCCATTGCCGAAGGCGATGCCGATACTGGCCCGGATCCGCACCTCGCGCCCCTCGACGACGAACGGCGGCAGCAACGCCCGCAGGATCCGCTCGGCCAGGGCCTCCGCCCCGCACAGGTCCGGCAGCCCCTCCGCGAGCACGGCGAACTCGTCACCGCCGATTCGGGCCGCTGTGTCTGAAGTACGCAGGCAGGCCGAGAGCCGCTGGGCCACCACGACGAGGAGTTGGTCGCCGGCCTCGTGTCCGAGCCGGTCATTGATCGACTTGAAGCCGTCAAGGTCGCAGTAGAGCACCGCCACCTCGCCGGTGCGTCCTCGCAGCTGCAAGGCGTGCTCGAGCCGATCGGCGAACACGCCCCGGTTGACCAGGCCGGTCAAGAGGTCGTGCCGGGCCAGGTACGCCGTCTCTTCGGCCAGCCGCCACCGGTTCAACGACGCCGCGCCGACCGCGGTGAGTGCTTCCAGTGCCCGCATGTCGTCGGCATTGAACCTGATGACGTTGACCGTGCGGCCGGCCACGAGGTGGCGCAGGGGCCGGCCCTCCACATCCAGCTCGGCACTGATCTCCCCGCGGCCTGCGGACTGCTCGCGTAGCTGCACGGTCGAGTGCCGCAGGATCCGTTCGGCCCGCTCGATCAGCGCCTGCTCGACCTGCGCCTCGTCGCCCCAGTCCGGTGCCTGGGTCGCGGCCTCGAACAGTCCCCCGAGCCGCTGCTGGGCCAGCCGCGACTGGCTCACCGAGAGAGCGGCCACCAATATCGCGGCCACCGGCATCAGCAACAGTGCCAGTGTCCAGATCGGCTGGCTGCGCTGCAGGAGGGTACCGAGGTAGCCGCCGGTGTCCGCCCCGACGAAACAGAGCAGAGCCAGTGGCACCGACCGCCAGCGCAGCGCCGAGCCGAGCGAGGCGTGTTCTTCAAACGCGAGCGACACCGCGGTGACCACCAGGTCGAAGACGAAGTACAGCGAACAGCCGGCGACCACCGTCAACAGTTCGAGGGAGCCGTGCAAGCCCCAATTGCGACCGAGAGCGACGGTCCAGACCAGCAAGGCGCCACCGGTTACGGTCGTGCCCAGGTTGAACAGCCGGGCGCGCAGCCGCCGGCGCTGCAATCCGTGCGCCGCCAGCATGGCCAGCGACCACATGGCCAGCGCCTGCAGCGGGGGCGCGGTGAGTGCCAGGAAAACCAGCAGCGCGGCCTCGAACCCGATCTCGACGTCACCGGCGCGCTGAGCGATGACCAGCGGATATCTGGACATCAGCACCGCGAGACCGGCCACGATGACGGTGACGGCGGTGGGCGGTATCCAGTCCGCGGACCACAGGACAAGGCTGACCAGGGCGATCGACATGCCCACGGCAAATATCGCCAGGTCGAGTACGACATCGACTCTGGCGCGGCTGAGCCGGCCGGAGGCCCGGTCTCCCACGTCTTCCTCTCGGTGAATCTGCGCGGTTACTTGAGGGGCCGGTTCCGCGGGCTCCGGAATCACCAGCCCGAGGTGCCCGGTTCGCCCTTGAACGGGCCGACCACCTCATCGGTGATCCACCGCCGTAGAAGCCGCCGGCCTGTGGTCGTACCCGCTTCCCGTCGACGAGACACTCCCCCATTCGAGCGGGATAGAAGGCCACCGCATCCGTGAGCACGTCGTACCCCGGTGCGGGGCGGGGATAGGACCACGCGGCATCAACCTCGCGCTGCCCCTCCGCGACGACGGTCCAATGGGTGGCCAGCCCCTTGAACTCACAGAAGCTGGTGCGATCACTGGGCCGGAGCGCGGCGGGCGCCACATCGTCGCGGGGGATGTACCAAACCGGCGGATGGCTCCTCTCCAGCCACCCGGGGCAGGCCGTCAGCTGCGATGACGCCTGATCAGCCGCAGTCCGGTCAGCGCGACGAATGCACCCGCGATGCCGCCGGCGACGGTCCGGGCCCGCCGGTTCGCGCTCAGCGCGGAGATGCCGCGGGACGCGACCCGCTTCGGGTTGGCGCGCTCAGCCAAATCGTCGAGAGTGCTGGCGAGCTGCGCGCGGGTCTGTTCGATCTCGCGCTGGATCGTCTCGGGGTCTCGAGACTGGGTCACGTGCCCTCCTGAATGCGTGGTCGGCTGGCGATGCTGCCACGGGGTTTGGCCTGCCCGGTCCCGGCCAGGGTATGCGCCGCATCGACCAGAGCCAGGTGCGAAAACGCCCGCGGGAAGTTTCCGGCCATCCTGTCGCCCTCGGCGTCGTACTCCTCCGACAGCAGCCCGACGTCGTTGCACAGCCCGAGCAGGCCCTCGAACAGCTCTCGCGCGTCGTCGAGCCGCCCGGCGCGGGCGTAGGACCCGACCAGCCAGAAACTGCAGGCGAGGAAGGCGTTCTCCCCCGGTGGCAGGCCGTCGACTGTCTCCCCGTCAGCGCCCGCCCCCGTCAGATAGCGGTCGACGAAGAGGCCGTGGCGTAGATCCTTTTCGATGGCCTCGATCGTGCCGAGGACCCGGGGGTGATCGGCCGCCAAGAAGCCCATATGTGAGATCAGCAGGAGGCTGGCGTCGACGGTGGTGCCGCCGTAATACTGCGTAAAGGTGCCGCGCTCGTCGTTCCAGCCCTTGGTCATCACCTCGGCGTGCACCCGATCTCGAAGCTCGCGCCACCGCTCGACGGGTCCCTCCAGGCCATAGTTCTCGCAGGCGCTGACCGCGCGGTCGAAGGCCACCCACACCATCACCCGGGAGTGGGTGAAGAACTGGACGTCTCCGCGTACCTCCCAGATGCCGTTGTCGGGCCGCTCCCAGTTGTCCTCGAGATAGCGCATCAGCGAGCGCTGTAACGGCCAGGACCACCGGTCTTCCTCCAACCCCATGCACCGCGCCTGGTGGAGGGAGTCCATCACCTCACCCACGACGTCGGCTTGGTACTGGCCGGCCGCTTCGTTCCCGACGCGTACCGGCCTCGACCCTTCGTAGCCGGCCAGCCAGGGCAACTCGCATTCGGGCAACCGGCGTTCACCGGCCAGGCCGTACAGGATCTGCAGATCGGCCGGGTCACCGGCGACCGCCCGGAGCAGCCATCGCCGCCAGGCCTGCGCCTCCTCGCGATACCCGTTGGCCAGCAGCGCCCACAGCGTGAGTGAGGCGTCGCGTAGCCAGCAGAACCGATAGTCCCAGTTGCGCGCGCCGCCAAAGCTCTCGGGCAGCGACGTGGTCACGGCGGCGACGATGCCACCGGTCGGCTCGTAGGTCATCGCCTTGAGGATCATCAGCGAGCGCACGACGGCATCGCGGTGATCCCCGCCGTACGTGCACGTCTGAGCCCAGTCGGCCCAGAAGTCGGCCGTACGTTCGAGCACTTCCGTCACGTCGTAGCGCGGCGGGACCTCGAGATGCGACGGAAACCACGTCATCGAGAAATCCAGCGTCTCGCCGGCGGTGACGGTGAACTCCGCCTGATGCGTCATGCCCTTGGGCCGAGGGGTGACATTGCCGCGAAGACAGACGGCGTCGGGCCCGGCAATGGCCACCAGCGCCCCGATGTCCTCGCGGTGACTGCGGTTGCGCACCCACGGCACGATCCGGCCGTAGTCGAACCGGATGACCCACTCCATCGCCATGTCGACGCGGCCGCTGACGCCGACGACCCGCCGCACGATGTCCGCTCGGTCGTCGCAGACCGGCATGCAATCGACCAACCGGGCGACCCCGGTCGGCGTCTCGAAGTCCGTCTCGAGCACCAACGAGTGGCCGCGGTAGCGCCGGCGGACCGCCGTCACGTCACCCTGGGGGCGGATGCTCCAGTGCCCGTTGCTGTCGTCGCCGAGCAACTTGGCGAAGCAGGCGGCGGAATCGAAGCGCGGCAGGCAGAGCCAGTCGATCGAGCCGTCCTTGCCGACGAGAGCCGCCGTCTGAGAGTCGCCGATGATCGCGTAGTCCTCGATGGGTTGGGCCATGCGCGTCATCTTGCACCGCTGGTGGCCGGCGAGGTGGCGGCGGGACGCGACCCACCGCCGGTCACGGTGCGGCCGGGCGCCGTCTGCACCAGCACGGCGGCCACGACCAGCACAACGGCCCCGATCGCCGCCTCGGTGAGCAGCCCGCGCCGGACCGTCGCCAGGGCGTCCGCATCGGCATCCGGCGGCGGTCCATCCGCACCTGCCAGAACCTCGGGAGTCGCCGCGTGCGCGACCGTCAGGAGGTAGCGGCGGCGCACCTGGCCACGAGCGGCAACAGCGAAGCGCAGCATGAGCGCCAGGAGGGCGATCTTGGCCAGGACGAGCCGCCCGTAGGTGGTGCCGAGCAGGCCTGAGCCGCCCCCGACCTCGAGAAGTGCCTGGACGGTCCCGCTTGCGACGAGGGCGACCAGGGCCGTCGTGGCCCACCTCGACCATTCCGGTAGCAGCAGCCGCAACTCCAGGCTGGTGGCCGCGGGCAGCAGGTAGCGAGCCAGGACGAACAGGCCGCCGAGCCAGACCGTCATCGCGGCCAGGTGTACGCAGTCGCTGACCATCGTCACGATCGGCATGGTGCTCGTGCCGCCGTGGCCGGACCACGGCCAGGTGAGCAGGAGCCCAGTCCCGAGCACGACAGCGGCGCCACGATATGCGCGTGCGGGCCCACGGGTGCGCAGGAGCACCGCCAATAGCGGCGCCGCCGCTACGAGCAGTCCGAGGCGGATCGCATGCGCCACGCCGTACCTCGTGCCCAGCACCTCGCCCACGTGCCCAGGTGTGAGGCCCGCCAGCCCGGTGCCTGAGGCGTACGGCGCCTGGAGCAGCACCTCGACGATTGCCGCGCCGGCGATCAGACCCCAGCCCAGCCAGATCAGGCGCCGGAGCGGGTCGACGGGCAGTCGGCGCGGCCATAGGCCTAGCAGGACGAGGAGCGGCCCGATCAGGACGACCAGCCCCACGTAGCCGGTCGTCCTGGCCGCGACGAGGAGCGCCCGGACGGCACCCTGCGGGCGAGACGTGCCCGCGGCGGCCGTGGCCGTCGCGGACGGGGCGCCGACGCTGAAGCTGAAGCCGCCCGCGGCCGGATGCCCGTCCGCGGAGAGCACGCGATAGCTCAGCGTGTACGTGCCGTGCGGCAGGCTGGGCCGCAGCTTCACGGCCACGTCCTTGCCACCCGGCCCCAGCCGCGTCGGCCGGCCGGACACAATGCGCCCGGTCGGTCCGACGACCGAAACCGCACCCAGGGAGAGATCGACCCGCTCGGAGAAACGAAGGACGACCTCGCCCGGCGACTCGGCCACGACCGAGCCGATCGCCGGTGAGACGCTGACGAGACCGGCATGCGCCTGCGCGGGCGTCGCTGCGGCCAGAATCCCCACGGCTGCCAGCAGCCCGGCCGCCGCAAGTCGCCGCCCGTTCATGCGGGCAACGTTACGTCCTGGCGAGGCCGTCGCCCGCTGACGGTTCGGGGGCCATGCCGGCCAGCCACCGCTGTTCGATGCGAGCCGCCTTCCAGATGGCCAGTGCCACGATCCAGGTGAGGGCGAAGAGCCCGACGATGACGTAACCGACCACGTTGAGATCGAGCCCCGCGATCCAGCCGAGCGGGCCGCTGTCGATCCCCAGCTTCTGGGCCAGGAGGCCCAGCAATTCGACCAGGCCGATGACCAGCGCCACCATCACCGACAGGCCGGTGATGGTGATGTTGTAGTAGACCTTGCGCACCGGCTGCGAGAACGCCCAGCCGTACGCGAAATTCATGAACGAGCCGTCGATGGTGTCGAGCAGGGACATCCCGGCGGCGAAGATGACCGGCAGGCACAAGATGGCGTACCACGGCAGGGTGAATGCAGCCGCGGACGCCAGCAGGAGCAGCCCGACCTCGGTCGCCGTGTCGAAACCCAGCCCGAAGAGGACGCCCAGCGGGTACATGTGCCATGACTTGGTGATGGCACGGGTCGCCCGGCCGAGAATGCGATTCATCAGCCCGCGGTTGTTGAGCTGCTGCTCTAGCGCCGCCTCGTCGTAGAACCCGCGGCGCATGTCGCGGAAAACGCGCAGGATCCCGAACAGGATCACCAGGTTGATGACGCCGATGAGCAGGAGGAAGCATCCGGACACCAGCGTGCCGACGACACCTGTCGTCTGCTGCAGCGCGGAATTGTCGTTGCCCAGCTGACCGGCCACGGCGCGGACACCCAGGCTGAGCAGCAGGCACATCGCGAACACCACCGACGAGTGGCCGAGAGAGAACCAGAAGCCGACCGACAGCGGTCGCTGGCCGTCTGCCATCAGCTTGCGGGTGGTGTTGTCGATGGCGGCGATGTGGTCGGCGTCGAAGGCGTGCCGCATGCCCAGCGTGTAGGCGACCAGTCCGGTGGCGGCGCCGAATGTCGTCGCGCCCAGGCTGAAGTGCCGCGGCGCCACGAAGAACAGCAGGGTGCCCCAGCCGACGATGTGCAGCGCCAGGATCGTGACGGTCATGCCCCAGACGCCGGCCCACTCGCGCGGCTCCAGAGATGCCCGGACCCGTGAGATCAGCGGCGCGGAGGAACGGGTGGATACGTCCAACGCCATACTTGGCACCATAACCGCCAGTACTTAGCTGTTGCAACTTTATGGCGATAGTGGCGGCGAGGCGGTCGGATAGCGTGCGGGTATGACCAGCCCGATCCAGCTGCAGCCCGGCGACCGGGCCCCCGACTTCGACCTGCCCGACGACCAGGGTGGGCGGGTGAGGCTCGCAGATCTGCGCGGCCGGCGGGTCGTCGTCTACGTCTATCCAGCCGCCCTCACACCGGGCTGCACCAAGCAGGCGTGCGACTTCCGAGATTCACTCGACACGCTGAATGCGGCGGGTGTGACCGTCGTCGGTCTCTCCCCGGACCAGCCGGAGAGGCTGGCGAAATTCCGGAAGAAGGAGGGGCTGACGTTTCCGTTGGCCGGCGACCCGGACAAGGCCGTCCTGAGGGCCTACGGCGCCTACGGGCAGAAGAAGTTGTACGGGCGAACGACGACGGGCGTGATCCGATCGACCTTCGTGATCGACGCCGTGGGCGTCATCGAGAGCGCGCAGTACAGTGTTCGGGCAACGGGGCATGTGGCGAAGCTCCGCCGAGACCTCGGCATATGACACAGGCCGAGACCTCGGCATATGACACAGGCCGAGACCTCGGCATCTGACAGACTTCGCGCCGGGGCCGTAGCCCAACGGCAGAGGCACACGGTTTAGGTCCGTGCCAGTGTGAGTTCGACTCTCATCGGCCCCACGACACCGGGTGAGGACTCAGCGGCGGCGATCTCCCGTGCCACCATTGGATGCCTGCAGCGACAGGCGGTCGGCCGCCGATCCACGCCGATCTCCACCGCAGGCACGGCGGTCGCCGCTGCGGCGGCGCCGCTCGGGGCCACGCCAGCCAGTGCCGGACTGGGCCTGCTCGGCGCCGTGCGGGCGAACTGCCTCCACCGAGCGCCCACCGGCGCCACGCTGCGATGCCGGACCCCGCAGCGTGGCGACGCTGCGCTGCAGGCGGAGCTCATCGCGGATGCTGTGTGGCACGGGAAGCTGACTGGCGACCAAGGCGCCGGAGTAGGCCTCGAGCGCCGAGATCAGCCGGGCGCGCGCCGCGCGGGTGAGGTGCGGCTGCGGCTGCGGCAGGTTCAGATCGGTGGTCAGCGACGCTCGGCCGCGCAGCACCGCACCGAACAATTCTCGCAGGTCGGTGGCCCGGCCCGGCGGCTCGCCCCAGGGGTTCGCGGCCGTCATCAGGGGTGCTCGTCGAGCGGGGAACCCATGCATCTCATGGCTAGAACCTCGTGTCTGTGCCCGAACCGGGCTGGCCTCAAGGAGCACTTTACGGCACCGAGGCAAGCCCCCGCGCCTAATCGCCTCCGGCCTTGTCCCCCGGCAGCACGTCCACCTCGCTCTTGTGCCACACCGGGGAGTCGCCAGCCGTTTCCACGTTGAAGCCGTAGTCGTAGACGAGCGAGCCGCCGTAGGTCGCCCCCACGCTCACCAGAACGGCGATGACTACCGAGAGTAGGGCGAGCGGTGCCGGAGCGTGCTCGGCGTCGGCCCACACCGTGAGCCGCAGGGCCAGATCGATCAGGGTCAGCGCGGTAACTGTGAGCATGATGACGGCGTGGGTGTTGATCGTGCGGCGGGCCTGGGTGCCCGGCTCGCTGGACCGCAGCCAGTCCACATAGCCGGTGATCGCCGCCAGCACGGACACCGCCGCACCGCCGAGGAACACCCACGTGCCCGCGTGCAACAACTCCGTACTGAGGCGATGGTGGGATCCGTACAACAAGAGGCTGAGCACGTCGAAGACCGCGCCGAACAGGTAGGCCGTGATCGGCACATCTGTCAGGGGAGGGTGCGTCGGCTTGCCGGCGAAACCACGTAGGCCTTTGTACTTGCGCCCACGCAGGGTCAACGGTGGCTTGACGGTGAAGTGCCGCATGATGATGTGCTCCTTCGCCAGAGCGGGGCCGGATGCCACCGGTGCATTTAACCGCACGCGGCAACGTGCGGCCAAGCGCGGCCAAGCGCGGCCAGGCGTCCTAGGCGGAGTCGGCGCGTCCTGACGAGGCGTTGTCCACGTAGCTGCGCGGTCGGATCGGCCTTCGGCCGCTGGTCTCCCGGCTGTGGCAGACGACGACCTGATCACGGCCCCGCGCCTTCGCTTCGTACAACGCCGCGTCGGCCCGGACCAGCACCGCCTCGACGGTGTCACCGCGCGGCTCGACACCGGTGATGCCGATCGTCGCCGTCACCTTGAGGTCGTGGTTTCCCACGCGGATGGGCGTCGACCGGATCAGCTCGAGCATGCGGTTGGCAATGATCCGCCCGTCGGGATAGTCGGTCTCGGGCATGACGACGATGAACTCGTCGCCGCCGTAGCGACCGAAGCCGTCGCCTTCGCGCAGGCCGTTTCGGATGCGGCTCGCGACCTCGGCCAGCACCTGGTCGCCCATGAGGTGGCCGTGGTCGTCGTTGATCTGCTTGAGGTAGTCGAGGTCGACGATGGCCAGCGCACTGCGGAACTGCCGGTACCTCGCCTGCGCGACGAGCATCTCGATACGGCCCATGAGCGCCCGTCGCGAGAGCGCCCCGGTGAGCACGTCTTCGGCCGACTGCAGGCTGAGTCGCTGGTGCGCCACGGACAGGTTGAGGTAGAGCAGACCCATTTCACCGACCATGGCGACCAGCAGCACGCTCGCCGCGATGATTCCGAGCACCTGGCCGGCGAGCCAGCCCAGGGTGTACGGCTGCCCACCCATGGCCGTGACGGCGGCGTCGGCGACGAACGCCGTCAGCGCCACCAGCACCCAGCGCTCGAAGCTCCCCCGCCGGCGGCAGTAGCGGTAGGCCGAAGGAAGTACGAGCGGCAGCGTGACGAGGTTCGCGAGCAGGGCCGGCGGACCCTCGCGCGTGATGTGGGGTAGTACGGGTCCGAAATGGACCAACCCGGCAGTCACGAGAACCACCAGGAGCGTCGTGCCTGCGACGACGGCACCGACGAGGCGGTAGGCGCGCCGTGCTGCCCGAGCCTCAGGGTCCTGCGATCGCCGAGGCAGCATCATCGACACCGCGATCGCCAGCGGGAACGCCCCGTGCGCGATGATCCACAGCCACTTGCCCGTCGCCAGAGGTGCGTGGATCACGCTGTCGGCCCTGAGGACTCCGGGGACGACGAGTTGGCGTGCGCTGAAGGTGAAGCCGGTGAAGAGGTACGTCGCCGCGAGCGCGAGCAGTCGCAGATCGCCCTCGGCCAGGAACCGGTGCAGTAGGAGGAACGCGGTCAGCAGGGCCGCGAAGATGATGACCATGAAGAAAGAGGCATCGAGGGGAGACGAATCCGCCACCACTCGGGTCGCGGCGAAGGGAGCCACCGCCAGCACCAGGAATGCCATGACGACGGCCAGACCCGCCTGCGTCGAGCCGCCTGGCATGGAATGCCGGCCGCGGCGCATTTGCGTGGCATCCACGGCTCTTGACAATAGTGGAAAAGTTTTCCGCCGGAAGGCGGGAAAACACTCGCTTAAGCCGTGTTCGGGCCTGTTTCGTCTGAATCCCGGTGCCCGACCCGCCCGACGACCAGCGCCAGGGTGGGCACGAGCGCCCGGAAGGCGGAACCCCGGTGGCTGATCGCGTCCTTCTCGTCCGGAGCGAGTTCTGCGTTGGTCCTCCTCTGGCCGTCGGCGATGAAGACGGGGTCGTAGCCGAACCCGCCGGTGCCACGCGGGACGTGGATTATCCGGCCGGGCATCCGGCCTTCGACCACGTGCTCAGTGCCGTCCGGGCTCACCACGGCGGCGGCGCAGAGGAAGGCGGCCTCCCGGCGACCCTCCGGTACGTCGGCGAGCTGATCGAGGACAAGATCCAGATTGGCCGCGTCGTCGCGGTCGCGGCCCGCCCACCGCGCGGAGAGCACGCCCGGCATACCGCCGAGGGCGCGCACAGACAACCCGCTGTCATCGGCGACCGCGACCAGTCCGGTGTGCGCCGCACCGGCGCGCGCCTTGATCAAGGCGTTCTCGGCGAATGTCTCGCCGGTCTCGGCGGGCTCGTCGGACGCCGGGACGTCATCGATCCCGACCAGCTCAATGCCGATCAGCGTGATGTCAACCGAGTCGGACAGGATGCGTCGCAGCTCGGCGAGCTTCTTGCCGTTGCGCGTCGCGAGGAGCACCCGGGGCCGCGTCACGCCCGCAGGGCCTGTTGCTGGCGCCGCGTCAGCTCAGCGCAGCCGGCCACGGCCAGGTCGAGCAGCTGGTCGAGGGTCGACCGGTCGAAGGCGGCGTTCTCGGCGGTCCCTTGCACCTCGATGAACTCTCCTTCACCCGTACACACGACGTTCATGTCCGTGCCGGCCGTGACGTCCTCCTCGTAGCAAAGGTCCAGCCGCGGCTCACCGTCGATGACCCCGACGGAGACGGCCGCCACCGAGTCCCGCAAGGGCCGCTGCGTGGCGAGCGAGCCGCGCCCGCGCAGCCACTCGACGGCGTCTGCCAGCGCTACGTAGGCACCGGTGATTGCCGCCGTGCGCGTGCCGCCGTCGGCTTGCAGCACGTCGCAGTCGATGGCGATGGTGTTCTCGCCGAGCGCCTTCAGGTCCAGCGCCGCCCGCAGGCTGCGGCCCACGAGTCGGCTGATCTCATGCGTACGCCCGCCGATGCGTCCCTTGACCGACTCGCGGTCGCTGCGCGTGTGGGTGGCCCGCGGCAGCATCGCGTACTCCGCTGTCACCCAGCCCAGCCCGCTGCCCTTGCGCCATCGCGGCACGCCCCGGGTGACGCTGGCCGCGCACAGCACCCGGGTGGCTCCGAACTCCACCAGCACCGACCCCTCGGCGTGGTCGAGCCAGCCGCGGGTGATCGTCACGGGGCGGAGGGCATCGGCGGCTCGGCCGTCGGGTCGGGTCATGAGCAAGCAGCTTAGATGTCGTAGGTCTCCCCGCTCGCCACGATCCGGGTCGGGCCGTCGTAGGCGCCGGCAGCCGCTTCGTGGGTGAGCCGTGGATCGCTCCACGTGGTCAGGTGCGTGAGCAGCAATTGCCCCACGCCGGCCAGGGTCGCGAATCTGCCCGCCTCACCTCCGGTGAGGTGCAGGTCGGGAGGGTTGGCCTGCAGATCCGAGAACGTCGCCTCGCAGAGGAAGACATCGACACCCCGGGCCAGGCCCTCTAGAGCAGCCGTCGGGCCGCTGTCGGCGGAGTAGGCCAGCGTGCTCCCGTCGTGCTCGACCCGCACCCCGAACGTCTCGACCGGGTGGTTCATCCGGTCGACGGTGAGCCGGAACGGGCCGATATCAAGCGCGCCCGGAGCCAGGGCTCGCTCTTCGTAGACATCCTCGAGCTTGGCGTTGCCCGGCTGGACCTCATAGGCACGGGAAAATCGGTCGAGCGTGCCAGCGGGGGCATACAACGGGATTGTCGGGAGCGGCGCCTCCTGGCAGTACCGCCGGGCGACGACGTAGGTGCAGGCGTCGAAGCAGTGGTCACCGTGCAGATGGCTGACCAGCAGCGCGTCGAGATCGAACAACCCGATGTGACGTTGCAGGGCACCGAGTGCGCCGTTGCCCATGTCGAGCAGAAGCCGGAAGCCGTCGGCCTCGAGCAGGTAGGCCGAGCAGGCGGCATCGGCCCGGGGGAAGCTCCCGGCGCAGCCCACGATGGTCAGTTTCACGTCAGCACACCGGGTTCGACGGCGACGATCTCGGGGCCCAGGAAACGCCGGCCCAAGCGGACGAAGGGACCGGGATCGCCGGTGGACAGGAACCGGTGCACCGGCGCGGGAGCATCGTCCGGGCGGGCCAGGCCCTCTCGGGTCAGGGTCCGGTAGACGTCCTTGGCGGTCTCCTCCGCGCTGTTGATGAGCGTCACGCCGTCGCCCATCACCAGGCTGATCACGCCGGTCAGCAGTGGGTAGTGGGTGCAGCCGAGCACCAGGGTGTCGACGTCGGCGTCCTGCATCGGCTTGAGGTAGCCCTCGGCGAGGCCGAGAATCTGCCGGCCACTGGTGATGCCGCGCTCCACGAAGTCGACGAACCGCGGGCAGGCGACCGTGGACAGGAAGATCTGCGGCGCCGCCTGGAAGGCATCGTCGTAGGCCTGGCTGGAGATCGTGGCCCGGGTGCCGATCACCCCGACCCGGCCGGTACGGGTGGCAGCCACCGCGCGGCGTACGGCGGGCAGCACCACCTCCACCACCGGCACGTCGTAGCGCTCCCGCGCGTCGCGGAGGCAGGCTGCGCTGGCCGAATTGCAGGCGATGACGAGCATCTTCACCCCACGGCCGACCAGATGATCCATCACCTCCAGGGCGTTGCCGCGGACCCGCGCCAGCGGCAGCGGGCCGTAGGGGCCCCGGGCGGTGTCGCCGACGTAGAGCAGCGCCTCGTGCGGAAGCTGATCGAGCACGGCCCGGGCAACCGTCAGGCCACCGACGCCGGAATCGAAGATGCCTACCGGCGCATCGTTCACGGCCGGAAGCCTACGCGGGCGGTGTCCACATCCCAGTGTCGATCCACAGTTGCAACGGTGGGCACGCGGGCATTGTCCTGCATCCGACAGTTTGCGGTGATGACCGCACTCGACGCAGCCGAAATCCCTGGCCGAACTCCTGGACCGCCAGTCCGGGGTTCTCTCACGACAGCAGGCCACCGGGCACGGCTACAGCCGCGCAGCGGTCGCCGCCAGACTGCGTTCCGGCCGTTGGCGGAGCATCCATCCGCGGGTCTACGCCACGTTCACCGGACCACTGCCTCGGCGGTCGAAGTTGTGGGCCGCGCTCCTCTATGCCGGGCCGGAGGCCGTCCTCTGCGGACGACTGCGGCGGAGGTCGACGGGCTCATCGACCGCACCGGCGACTCCGTGATTCATGTGGCCGTGCCAGCGCACCGACGGGTCACCGCACGAGCCGGCATTCGAGTCCACCGCTCTCGCCGGCATTCGGTCGCGTGTCGAGCCATGGCATGTCCGCCCCGCATGAGGATCGAGGAGACCGCGCTGGACCTCGTCGACGGTGCACCGACAGCAGGCCACGCCCTTGCCGTCGTGGCGAACGCGTGCCAGCGTCGACTCACCACGGCTGATCGTCTCCTGGCACTCGCCGCCGCTCGGTCGAACGCCAGGTGGCACGGCAGCGTGATGTCTGCCCTCGAAGACGTCGCGACCGGCGCCCACTCGCTGCTCGAGCTCCGCTACCTGCGAGATGTCGAGCGGCGACACGGACTGCCGGCCGGCCGTCGCCAGCGCCCGGTCGAGCGAAGCCATGGCCGGCAGTGGACCGACATCAGCTACGAGTTTGCGACGGTGGTCGAACTGGATGGGCGGCTCGGACACGACGACGCCGCTGGCCGATGGCGGGACATGCGCCGTGACAACGCCGCCGCCCTGGCCGGCGAGGCCTCGCTGCGCTACGGCTGGCCCGACGTAACCCGTAACCCATGCGCGGTGGCCGGTCAGGTCGCTGCCGTGCTTCGAGCGCGCGGGTGGACTGGCCGTCCTCGCCGCTGTGGAAAGTCCTGCACGCTATAGCGAGCCAAAATTGACACAGCCCCCGATGGTCAGCGGCGGGCGGGCTGGGCGGGGGTCAGGCCCAGAGCTGGCCTTCCAGGGCGGCTTCGGCCTCGGCCAGGGTGCCGACGTAGGCGCCGGTGGAGAGGTACTTCCAGCCGGCGTCGGGCACGATGAAGACGATGTCGGCCCGGTCCCCCCGCTCGCTGACCTCGGCCCCTACCGCCAGGGCGGCGTGGAGGATGGCGCCGGTCGAGATCCCGGCGAAGATGCCCTCCCGCTCGATGAGCTCCCGGGTGCGCCGCAGCGCCTCACGCGGGCCGACCGAGAAGCGCCGGGTCAGCACCGTGTCGTCGTAGAGCTCCGGGACGAAGCCCTCGTCGATGTTGCGCAGGCCGTAGACCAGCTCGCCGTACCTCGGTTCGGCCGCGATGACCTGCACGCCGGGTACCCGCTCCCGCAGATAGCGACCGGCTCCCATCAGGGTGCCGGTGGTGCCGAGGCCGGCCACCAAGTGCGTGATCGAGGGGAGGTCGCGCAGGATTTCCGGCCCGGTGCCCTCGTAATGCGCGAGCGCGTTGGCCGGGTTGCCGTACTGGTAGAGCATCACCCATTCGGGGTGCTCGGCGGCAAGTGCCTTGGCGACCCGCACCGCCTCGTTGGAACCGCCGGCGGCCGACGAGAAGCGCACCCGCGCGCCGTACATCTGGAGCATCTGGCGCCGCTCGAGCGAGGTGTTCTCCGGCATCACGCAGATGAGTTGGTACCCACGCAGTTTGGCGGCCATTGCCAGCGAGATGCCGGTGTTGCCGCTCGTCGGCTCGATGATCGTGGCGCCGGGCTGCAGTGAGCCGTCCTTCTCCGCCGCTTGGAGCATGTAGAACGCGGCCCGGTCCTTGATCGAGCCGGTGGGGTTGCGATCCTCGAGCTTGGCCCAGAGCCGCACGTCCTGGCTGGGCGACAGCCGCGGGCAGCCGACCAGCGGCGTCTGGCCGAGAGCGTCCTCCAGCGAGTCGTAGCGGGTCATCAGCCTCCGGCCACCGCCGGGAGGATCGTCACCGAGTCGCCGGCCTTGACGGGAGTGTCGAGAGCCCCCGTGAAGCGGACGTCCTCGTCGTTGACGTAGACGTTGACGAAGCGGTGCAGCGTGCCGTCAGCGGTCACCAGCCGCGCACGCAGCCCCGGATGGCGAGCATCGAGGTCGGTGAGCAGGGCACCCAGGGTCTCGCCACTGCCGGACACGGACTTCTCACCGCCGGTCTGGGTGCGCAGGATGGTGGGGATGCGGACGTCGATAGACATGGAACTCCTCTGCGGTGGACCTGCTCAGTCGTGAGCTTGCTCTAGCGGGGCTTGCTCTAGCGGCAACGCGTCGACCACCCGTACCTCTTCCTCATTGACTTTGCCGTCGACGATCCGGTACGACCGGAAATCGGCCGCATCGGCGTCCCGCGTGGAGACGAGGACGTAGTGGGCATCGGGCTGACTGGCGTAGGAGATGTCGGTGCGCGAGGGGTAGGCCTCGGTCGCGGTGTGGGAGTGGTAGATGACCACCGGCACCTCGCCGCGGTCGTCCATGTCCCGCCAGACCCGCAGCTGCTCCATGGAGTCGAAGCGGTAGAACGTCGGCGACCGCTCGGCATTGGCCATCGGGATCAGCCGCTCGGCCCGATCGGACCCGGCCGGCCCGCAGATCACGCCACAGGCCTCGTCGGGGTGGTCGCGCCGGGCGTGCGCGATGATGGCGTCGCGCGTCGCGGCGTCCAGGATCAGCACCCGCCGAGGTTACCCGGCGACCGACGCGCAGCGGATCAGCGTCTCCTGCAGGTAGCCCAGCCAGTCGTAGACCACCAGGGCGTACGCCCGGGGACTGTCCGGGTCACCGTCGATATCTTCGGCGATGTCGAGGTCCTCGGTCACGTCCAGGCGGGTACCCAGCGCCAGCCGTACGTCGTTGAGCGCCCGCAGCCACGCCTCGACGGATTCGTCGTCGCCGAGGCGGACGCTGCCACCGGCTTCGGGCAGAGCCGCGAGCACGGCCTGGGCGTTGCGTACCTTTTCGGCCACCAGCGACGACTCGGTCAGCCGCCGCAACTCCGCCGCTGACTCCGGGTCGTCGCGGTAGCCGTCGGGCAGCAGGCGGCCCAGCACCGGATCGGTGGAGGGCTCCGGCGCCGCACCGAGGCCCCCGAGCGGGTCGTCCGAGCCGGCCTCCGGGCCACCGAGCAACTCCATGACTTCGGTGACGGCCTGCCGGAGGATGCCGGCCTCGGCGGGGGAGAACTTCGCCGCAGCTCCCGCGCCGCGGCGCCGGAAGTGTGCGGTCACGAGTCCTGCTGCAGGGTCGCCCACAGCCCGGCGGCGTGCAGGCGGGCCACGTCGTGTTCCATCTGCTCCCGGCTGCCGGCTGACACCACCGCCCGCCCTTTCTCATGCACGTCGAGCATCAGCCGCGTCGCCTTTTCCCGGCTGTAGCCGAACAACCGCTGGAAGACCAGCGTGACGTATGACATCAGGTTCACCGGGTCGTTCCAGACGATGGTTATCCACGGAGGGTCGCGCCTCGCGGCGGTCTCCGGTCTCTGGACCGGATCGAGGACGGGTGCGGTCACGCCTCTATGGTGGCAAATAGGGTGGGAGCCGTGTCGAGTGCCTTGCAAACCGATCACTACGAGCTGACCATGCTCGAATCGGCGCTGGGCGACGGCACCGCTGAGCGCCACTGCGTGTTCGAGGCGTTTGCCCGGAGGCTGCCCGATGGACGCCGGTACGGCGTGGTCGCCGGCACCGGGCGCCTGCTCGACGAGATAGCGAACTTCCGGTTCACCGATGAGGAGTTGGGCTTCCTCGCTCGTACGAGGGCCATCGATGACCGCACCTGCGGGTGGCTGGCCGACTATCGGTTCGCAGGTGACCTGGTCGGCTATGCCGAGGGCGAGCTCTACTTTCCCGGCTCACCCGTCCTCACCGTGGCGGCGGACTTCGCCCATGCCATCGTGCTGGAGACGCTGATCCTCTCGGTGCTGAACTTCGACTCCGCGGTCGCAGCCGCCGCTGCCCGGATGGTGGCCGCGGCCGGCAGCCGGCCGATCATCGAGATGGGCTCACGGCGCACACATGAGAAGGCCGCAACCGCCGCCGCCCGCGCGGCCTACCTGGCCGGTTTCACCGCCACGTCCAACCTCTCCGCCGGCGCTCGGTTCGGCGTGCCGACAGCCGGCACCAGCGCGCACTCCTTCACCCTGCTGCACGATCAGGAGGCGGCCGCGTTCCGGGCGCAAGTCGACGCCCTGGGCACTGGCACCACCCTGCTGGTGGACACCTACGACATCGCGACGGGGATCCGGACCGCGATCGAGGTGGCCGGCCCCGAGCTCGGCGCGGTCCGGATCGACTCCGGCGACCTCGCCGTGCTGGCCGTGCAGTCCCGCGAGCTGCTCGACTCCCTCGGCGCGACGAAGACGCGGATCGTGCTCTCCGGCGACCTCGATGAGTACGCCCTGGCCGCGCTGGTCGCCGCGCCGGTCGACGCCTACGGTGTCGGCACCGCCGTGGTGACCGGCTCCGGCGCCCCCTCGGCGGGCTTCGTCTACAAGCTGGTCGAGGTCGAAGGCCGCACGGTGGCCAAGCGATCGGAGCACAAGGCTTCGCCGGGCGGGCGCAAGACGGCGGTACGCAGACACCGGCCGACGGGAACGGCCACCGAGGAGGTCATCGTGTCCCAGGGGTCGCCGGCCGAACGGCCGGGAGACCGGTTGCTGCAGATCCCGCTGATCCGCTCCGGCGAGCGGGTGCCAGGACTGCCGTCGCTGACCGACTCACGCAGCCACGTTCGGCAGGTCATCGGCACGGTGCCCTGGGAAGGCCTCAAGCTCTCCCGCGGCGAGCCGGCCATCCCGACCACCTACGAAGAAGGGCAACGATGACCCGTGCTCTGATCGTGGTCGACGTACAGAACGATTTCTGTGAGGGCGGCAGCCTCGCGGTCGCTGGGGGTGCGGCCGTGGCCGCGCGGATCAGCGAGTTGATGGGGCGCGGTGGCTACGACCATGTTGTTGCGACCCGCGACCACCACATCGATCCCGGCGCGCACTTCGCCGACCAGCCCGACTATGCACACTCCTGGCCGGCGCACTGCGTGGTCGGAACCTCTGGCGTCGACCTGCATCCCGACCTCGATCGCGGACCCATCCAGGCGGTCTTCGACAAGGGCGAGCACGCCGCGGCCTACTCCGGCTTCGAAGGGATAGCCGCCGACGGCAGAAGCCTGGCCGACTGGCTGCGCGCCGCGGACGTCGAGGCCGTCCACGTTGTGGGCATCGCCACCGACTACTGCGTCCTGGCGACCGCCCTCGACGCGGTCAAGGCTGGATTCGACACCACGGTGCTGCTGGATCACACCGCCGGCGTTGCGGCCCCGAGCACCCAGCGGGCGGTCGAGGAGATGTCGGCGGCCGGTGCTCATCTCGTGGGTACGCCGGCGGCCAGCTGATCGGCGTCCTCGCCAGCGGCCTGAGCGATCAACTTGTCGACCAGGGTCAGCACTTGCCGCGTACGGAGAGCGCATCGGCGTCGCCGACACCCGATCCGCGCCGCGCGGCTACTCCCGCAACTGCGGTGACGCGTGATGCTCCGGGCGCGCAGCCAACTCCGGATAGTGCAGGTCGAATGCCGGCCGCTCCGAGCGGATCCGGGGCAACTTCACGAAGTTGTGCCGCGGCGGCGGGCACGACGTCGCCCACTCCAGCGAGTTGCCAAAGCCCCATGGATCGTCGACCGTCACCAGCCGGCCGATCTTGTATGACTTGACCACGTTGTAGAGGAAGGGCAGGGTCGAGGCACCCAGGATGAACGAGCCGATCGTGGAGACGGTGTTCAGGGTGGTGAATCCGTCGCTGGGCAGGTAGTCGGCGTAGCGCCGCGGCATCCCCTCGTTGCCCAGCCAGTGCTGCACGAGGAACGTCGTGTGGAAGCCGATGAAGGTCAGCCAGAAGTGGATCTTGCCTATCTTCTCGTCGAGCATCCGCCCGGTGAACTTCGGGAACCAGAAGTAGATGCCGGCGTAGGCGGCGAACACGATCGTGCCGAACAAAACGTAGTGGAAGTGCGCGACCACGAAGTAGGTGTCGGACACGTGCCAGTCGATCGGCGGAGCGGCGAGCAGGATGCCGGTCAGCCCGCCGAACAGGAAGGTCACCAGGAAGCCGAGCGAGAACAGCATCGGCGTGTTGAATGTGAGATGGCCACGCCACATCGTGCCGATCCAGACGAAGAACTTGATCCCGGTGGGCACCGCGATCAGGTAGGTCAGGAATGAGAAGAACGGCAGCAGCACGGCGCCGGTGGCGAACATGTGGTGCGCCCACACGGTCATCGACAGCGCGCCGATGGCGATGGTGGCGCCGACCAGGCCCTTGTATCCGAACAGCGGCTTGCGGCTCATCACCGGCAGCACCTCGCTCACGATGCCGAAGAACGGGATGGCGACGATGTAGACCTCCGGATGGCCGAAGAACCAGAACAGGTGCTGCCACAGCAACGCCCCGCCGGTCTGCGGATCGTAAATATGCGCGCCGAGGTGGCGGTCGGCCTCCAGCGCGAGCAGGGCCGCGGCCAGGATGGGGAAGGCGAGCAGCACGAGCAGGCTGGTGACCAGGATGTTCCAGGTCATGATCGGCATCCGGAACATCGTCATGCCCGGCGCCCGCAGCGTGAGGATGGTCGTGATCATGTTGACCGCGCCGAGGATGGTGCCCAGCCCGGACAGCACCAGCCCGACGATCCACATGTCGGCGCCGGTACCGGGTGAGTGGATGGCGCTGTTGAGCGGTGCGTACGCGAACCAGCCGAAGTCGGCCGCCCCGCCCGGGGTGATGAAGCCGGCCATCACGATCGTGCCGCCGAAGGCGAACAGCCAGAAGGACAGCGCGTTCAGCCGCGGGAAGCTGACATCGGGCGACCCGATCTGCAGCGGGACCACCAGGTTGGCGAAGGCGAAGACCAGCGGCGTTGCGAACAGCAGCAGCATCACCGTGCCATGCATCGTGAACAGCTGGTTGTACTGCTCCTGAGACAGGAACTGCATCCCCGGGCGGGCCAGCTCAGCCCGCATCAGCATGGCCATGATGCCGCCGGCGATGAAGAACATGAACGACGTGACCATGTACAGCGCACCGATCGTCTTGTGGTCGGTCGTCCGCAAGACTCGCGAGAACACCGAACCGCGAACGGGCTCATGCACGGGCCAGGGGCGGGTGAGGATCGGGGTCGGCGCGATGGTCATGTCCAGACACCTCCTGGCCGGCCCGGCAGGCGGTTCAAGGTGGCCTCCCGCCTCGCTTTCGCTTCTTCCCCAACGCATCGATGACTCCGCCAGACAAGAGTAGTTTAGATGATGGAAGCCCGCTATATTAGAACCGGGCGGATGGCGGGCAGAAGGGACCGGCGGGTGACGTACGCGATCGCTGAGCCGTGCACCGACGTGGTGGACTTGGCACGTGCCGAGGAGTGTTTGATGGACGGCACGTACGAGTGTGGACGCGTGCTCTACGTCCATCCGGGCGAGTGCATGCACTCCGACGCGGGCGAGCCGGTCTGCCCGGGGGAGGCGATCCCCTTGGACGACGACGTGCCCCCCCAGTGGCCGGCGTTCATTGCGGGCAACACTCGGTTCTTCGCCGAGCTGTTGCTCGGTCGCGAGGCGCCGCTGAGCTCCCCATACGAGGCGGCGAAGCTGGGCCGACTCGGTGTGGATACCGAGTTGGTCGCCGGCTACCTGACGCAGCGCGAATGAGCGGCCGGCCCGGCGGTCCGCCGGCCGGGGCGCAGGAGGCGTTGATGTGCCGGCCGCGGCGACGGCTGCTCGAGTTGCTCCGCTCCGGCGAGGCGCCGCGGGACGCGCATGAGCTGGCAGCAGCGACGGGGCTGCACGTCACCACGGTGCGGTTCCACCTCGACTTGCTCCGCCGGGCCGGTCTGGTGAGCGGGCGCTCACAGCCGCGAGCCACCGTCGGGCGTCCCCGCACCGTCTACAGCCCGGTCAGCCGCGCCGCGCCGGACGGCTATCCGACGCTGACCCGGCTGCTCGCCGCCCACCTGGCGGACACGCCGGAGGCGCGGGCGGCCCGCGCCGAGCGGGCCGGAATGGCCTGGGCGGCCGAGCTCATGACCGACGCGAACCGACCCTCTGAAGTCGGCGCGGAGCAGGCGGCCCGCGCGGTGACCGCCCTGTTCGCCGAGATGGGGTTCGACCCCGAGCTGGTGAACGACGAGGCGAGCCGGCAGATGCGACTTCGCGCCTGCCCCTTCCGCGCCGCAGCTCGCGCCAGTCCCGAGGTGGTGTGCTCGGTGCACCTCGGCCTGCTGCGCGGCATCCTCTCCCAGCTGGGCGCCCCGCCGACTAGCACCCGGCTGCTGCCCTTCGTCGAACCCGAGTTGTGCGTCGCCCACCTGGCACCCGTGGGATGACATGCCCACGGCTGTTGCCGGCCACCACAGCAACGAAGGGAACCGACGATGCGCGCGACCGGACAGGTAATGAGCATCGCCGCAGCGTTCGGGTGGCTCGGCATGGCGCTGGCGATCTCCTTCCTGGAGGCACCGTTGAAGCGCGCCCCCGACATCACCCCGCCTCTCGAATTCGCCCTGCCGGCAAAACCGGGAGGCTCGGCACATGGCTAAGAGCCCCGATCGGCCCGCCACCGCGAATCTGCCCGAGCCCGCGCCGTCGAGAGTCTCACCTGCGGCGCTGCAGAGCTTTCGGTCGCAGCTGACTGTGGGCGAGGATGTCGTCGATCCGACTACTTGGGCTGGCTCTGTGCCGCAGGCGCATGGCATCGCTCCACGTGTGCGCGTGGGCCGCGGCAGGTGGTTCAACCTGCTCTGGCTGCTACCGATCGGGTTCGTCACCCTGATCCTCGCGGTGGCGGCGGCGAAAGGCCTGCGCAACGCCGCCTCGGTGCAGCGGTTCATCGAGCACTATCCCGGCACCGTCGAGTCAGCCAGCGCCGTGCGGAAACCAGGCCTTCCAACTTGGGTCGGCTTGCAGCATTTTTTCAATCTGTTCCTCATGATCTTCATCATCCGGTCGGGCGTGCAGATCCTCAGTGACCATCCACGGCTGTACTGGACCAGGCACAGCACTCCGGGCAAGGACTGGTTCCGCATCCAGAAGCCGGTTCCAGCCGACCCGCTGTGGACCGCCAAGAAGGACTCCATCAGCCTGCCTGGACAGGTGGGTCTACCCGGGCTTCGGCACTCGATCGGGCTGGCCCGCTGGTGGCATCTGGGCATCGACACGTTGTGGTTGCTCAACGGCCTGATCTTCTACGTCCTGCTGTTCACGACCGGGCAGTGGCGGCGCCTGGTACCGACCAGCTGGGACGTCCTGCCCAGCGCCGCCTCGGCCCTCATCCAATACCTGTCGCTGGACTGGCCAACCGAAACCGGGTGGGTGGCATACAACGGCCTGCAACTCCTCGCCTACTTCACCACTGTCTTCGTCGCCGCCCCGCTCGCGATTATCACCGGCCCGGCATGTCGCCGGCTCTTTCCACTCGCTTCAAGCGGATCAGCAAGGCACTCAGCATTCAGACGGCACGCTCACTGCACTTCCTCGTGCTGGTCTGGTTCCTGTTGTTCATCGTCATCCACCTGACCCTGGTATTCACCACCGGTCTGTTGCGCAACCTCAACCACATCTACGCCGGGCGAAACGACAACAGCTGGATTGGCTTCTGGATCTTCGCGGCCACGATGGTCGTGGTCATCGTCGGCTGGGTCGCTGCCACCCCGTTCACCTTGCGTCATCCGCGGGTGGTGCAACGGGTCGGCTACGCGCTGATCGGCCCGGCTCAGCGCCTGTTCGAGCACCTGGACGCCACCCCGGGCGAGTACGCCGAGAAAGACATCTCACCCTACTTCTGGCACAACGGGCAGTACCCAGACTCCGAGGAGTACAGGACTCTGTTCGACGGCAACTTCGCCGACTACCGGCTGCTGATCAACGGCCTGGTCGACAACCCCGTCGACCTCGACCTGGCACAGCTGCGGGCACTGCCACACCATGAGCAGATCACCCAACACTTCTGCATCCAGGGCTGGTCGGGCATCGCCAAGTGGGGCGGGGTGTCGATGCAGACGATCATGGACCTCGTCAAGCCGCAACCCGAGGCGAAGTGGGTCGTCTTCTACTCCCTCGGTGACGGCCCGGACAAGGGCATCTACTACGACGCCCACCCCATCGAGCAGATGAGCTATCACCTGAGCATGCTGGCCTACGACATGAACGGGGAGCCGCTGTCCTTCGGCCACGGCGCCCCGCTCCGGTTGCGCAACGAGAACCAGCTCGGCTTCAAACAGGTCAAGTGGATCAAGGGCGTGGAGTTCGTCGCGCACTACTCGGAGATCGGTGGCGGCTACGGCGGCTACAACCAGGACCACGAGTTCTTCGGTTACCGACAATCCATCTAGAGGTCACAGCCGCTCACCTGCAAACCTAAGAAGGAGGCCTCGGATGGAGAAGTCGTCGTTGACCGCCCTGGCACGTCAGCAACTCGACCTCGCTCAGAAGGCGTCGAGTGGGCGTAGCTCCCACACGGTGTACGGCGGACACGAGCATGTGCTACGCCAAACCCTGATCGCCCTGGCCGCCGGCCGGATGCTCGATGAGCATGAGAATCCGGGGGAAACCACCGTCCACGTCCTGCATGGACGGGTTCGGCTGGCGGCCGGCGAGACGTCTTGGGAAGGCTCACCCGGAGACCTACTGATCGTGCCTGACTCCCGGCACACGCTCGAGGCGCTGGAGGGAGCCGCGGTCCTGCTCACCGTCGCCAAGCACCGCTAGCGCCCAAGTCCCGGCTCATGGCGAAAGCGGATCGTCAGGCGGCTCGGGGGTGATCTGCAACCCCCTGTTGTCAGCCTGCTCCCCGGGCGTGCGGTCCGAACAGCTGCTCCCCGGCCCGGCTGACGTGGGGCCGTGGAGCGTGGACGCGCGTCGTGTGGGCTCTGGCCGGGCTGTCGTGGCTGGCCGGGCTGACCTGCCTGCACCCGGGCAGCCCCGCTGCCCTTGACACCGGCACGCCGTCGCCGCGGGCCGCGAGACGCAAGTGTCTGGTTTCCCATGGGATGTCCTCTACGACGCAAACGTGCTCTACCCTCCACCCTGCGTGACCTGATCATCGGCGTTGCCCACGCGGGGCTGGTCCAGGCCGCTCGAGCAGTTCGATCATGAGGCCGAGCGGCGGGCCGCGGTGGATGCCTGGCCACGGGACCGGCTTCCGGAAGTGGAAGGAGTGCGGTGAGTTACTCCGAGTACTGGTCGTACTTCCACAGTGACCTGATCCACCAGTTCGGCCAGCACCTCGCGGTAGTCGTCCTTGCGACGCTCTTGGGCGCCGCCATCGGCACCTCGGCGGGGATCGCCGTGTATCGGGCGCCTCGTGCGAGCGAGGTGGTGCTCAAGGCGTGCGGCGTGTTGCTGACCGTGCCGTCGCTCGCGTTGTACGTGCTGCTGCTCGGACTCTTGGGTCTCGGATGGCCGCCAGTGCTCACCGCCCTGACGCTGCATTCACTCCTGCCGATCGTGCGGAACACCGTCGTTGGCCTGCGCGGGGTCGACCCCGCCACGGTTGAGGCCGCGGCCGGGATAGGAATGAGCCGGGTGAGGCGTCTGGCGCGGGTGGAGCTCCCGATGGCGTGGCCGGTTATCCTCGCCGGGATTCGTGTCGGCGGGCTGCTTCTGGTCAGTACGGCGACGATCGGCGCCATCGTGCGTGGACCCGGGCTCGGTAACGCAATCTACGACGGGCTAAACCGCATTGGTACGCCCACCGCGGAGGATGGTTGGGTCGGGGACTGGCGCGGTGACGCGTTCGCGTTCCGTTTCCAGCCCCCGCCCGTCGAACCGTGCATGCGGTTCTCCCGCACACGGCTCACCGACGTCCTTCACCGGCGGCGTTCGACCGGAGCCCGCCAGGCCCGGTTCGGCCTGGGGGCGACAACAGTTCCATTGAGATTGACCAGGCCCAGCCTGTTGCCCGAATGGATGAGCATGGCCTGTCCGTAGCGGTGGCCACGCTGGTGGCGTTTGCCGATGAACAGGCACATCCGTTCGTCTGCGTAGGCGCTGATCTCGTCGAAGGACTCGGCCGAGTTCCCGTAACGGAAATACCCGGCCCATCCGCGCACGAAGACGTTCACATCGCGCACGACCTTCTCGACCGGCACCGCGAGCCGCGAGCGGGCCGTGAGATCACGGATCCGATCGCGGGCATGCTGCGCCGCCTTGCGTGAGGGCCATCGGGCCAGGAATGTGAGACGGCGCGTGCTGCGCACCGCCCGAGTGGAGACCCACCGGTGGTGGAAGCCGAGGAAATCGAACCCATCCCCGCCCACCTGCAGGTGCACGATCCGGGTCTTCGCCGCCTTCGGCTCCAACCCCAGATCGTTCAGCAGCGCCGTCAGCCGCGCCA
>JBBPZR010000037.1:0-15297 GCA_038276285.1 Mycobacteriales bacterium
AACACATCAGCCACGCCGAGTCGGCTCGCCCCGCGAGTGCGCGCACCGCTGACCGAGGGGAAGTTCATCGTGCCACGGGCTTTAGGACCTCACCACTTCGGGAAGGGACGAGTCGGCTCACCCCGGCGACTGGAGGAATCCCATGGATGCCATCGTTCTTCTCAAGGACGATCACAAGACGGTGCAGAAGCTGTTCAGGCAGTTCGAGAAGGCCGGCGACTCGGCATACTCGATGAAGCAGAACCTGGTCAAGCAGATCATCGAAGAGCTCTCCATGCATACCTACATCGAAGAGCAGATCTTCTACCCAGAGGCCCGCAAGCGCGTCCCCGAGACGGAAGATCACGTGCTCGAGAGCCTTGAGGAACACCACATCGTGAAGTGGGTGCTTTCCGAGCTGGACGGGATGGACCCGCAGGACGAGCGCTTCGATGCCAAGGTCACCGTCCTGATTGAGAACGTGCGCCACCACGTGGAAGAGGAAGAGCAGGAGTGGTTCCCCGAGGTGCGCAAGTCGATGGGCCGCAAGGAGCTCGGGGAGATCGGCGACCGAATGTTGCAGGCGAAGAAGGCGGCTCCGCGTGCACCGCGGCCGATGGCGCCTGACGAGCCGATCAGCGGTTAGCCGGAGGCGGTGCTACGGTCGGCGCCGCTGATTTCTCCCTGTGAGGTGGACCGCCGTGCGAGGCATTGCAGCCGTCGACTTCGGGCGCGGATTGACAGACGCCTGGTCGAAGATCGTGACGTTCGTCCCAACGCTGGTGGTGTTCGTTGCGGTGCTGGTGATCGGCTACCTCATCGCGAAGGCCGTCACCCGGATCGCGCGACGGGTGTTGCGCAAGGTGGGCTTCGACCGCGCGGTCGAGCGCGGCGGGATGTCGGCGCTGCTGGCGCGGACGCAGTACGACGCCAGCGACCTGCTCGCCAAGCTGGGCTACTACGCCATCCTGCTGCTCACACTCCAGATCGCCTTCGGCATCTGGGGCCCGAACCCGGTCAGCCGGGCGATCGACGGCATCGTGTCCTTCCTGCCCAAGGCCGCGGTGGCGATCATCATCGTCGTGGTCGCCGCGGCCATCGCCCGCGCGGTGCGCGACGTCATGAGCACTCTGCTGAGCGACCTGTCGTACGGCCGCCTGCTGGCCAACATCGCCTCGGGCATTGTGCTTGTCCTCGGTGTCGTCTCCGCTCTCGACCAGGTCGGCGTCGCCACGCGGGTGACACTCCCGGTGCTCATCGCGGTGCTCGCCACGATCGGGGGGACCCTCGTCGTCGGCGTCGGCGGCGGCATGGTGCGGCCGATGTCGCACCGTTGGGAGAGTTGGCTCGCGACGCTGGAGCGCGAAACCCGCAACGTGAGCCGAGAGGTCGCCATCCGGCGGTCCGCCCCGCAGCTCACGGAGGACGAGGAGCCCTGGCGGGCGTCACCTCCCCCGCCGGCCCGGGCCGTCCCACCCGAACCCGGGACGATGGCCCAGTAGCGTTGCCGGCCGTGACCAGTCCGGCCGGCTACTCGGGCACCCCGCTGCCCCGCAAGCTCGGCATCCGGGCCGGGTAGCGGGTGCTCCTCGATGGCGCGCCCGAGGGCTTCGTGCTGCATCCCCTGCCCGGTGACACTGCCCTGCACCACCGGCCCGGTTCCCTTCCGTACGACGTCGTGCTGAGCTTCTGCCCGGACCTCGATCGGCTGGTGCGGCGGTTCGGCCCGTTGAGCGCGCGATTGACCGGCCCCGGTGCCCTCTGGGTGTGCTGGCCGAAGCGGGCCAGCGGTGTCGTGACCGATCTGGACGAGAACATCGTCCGCGAGTTCGGCCTCGCCGCAGGCCTTGTGGACGTCAAGGTCTGTGCGGTCGACGCGGTGTGGTCGGCCCTGAAGTTCGTCGTACGCCTCAAGGACAGATGAGCCCGGCCCGGCCAGGGCCCGCGCTGACGGCCTCCTCCCAGGTGAGTACCTCCCGGCGCGCTGTCAGTTTGTTGCGCCGCCGGAGCAACATCGACCTCGCACGGTGGTGACCGGCGTCTTTGCTCCACTCCCGCAACACAGCGACATCGTCCAGGCAGTGGCTCTCCCGGGAGAGCGGGTCGGGGTCGGCTCGCGGTCTGCAACTCGCGCAGGTGTGATCATCAGCACGAAGTCTCGACACGGCGACGCCGGGGTGGACACAACCCCCTCCTAGGCTCTCCTTGTGTCCGATACCCGCGTGATCGTCGTCGTCGAGGACGACGAGACCATCGCCCGTGCTGTGCAGAGCCGGCTCGCAGCCGAAGGATTCGAGGTGCACGTCGCCGGTGACGGCCCGGGCGGCGTGCGGATGTGCAAGGAGTTGCAGCCCGACCTCGTGGTCCTCGACCGCTTGCTTCCCGGGTTCGACGGGCTGGAGGTGTGCCGGCGGGTGCAGGCCGGCCGGGCGGTGCCCGTACTGATGCTCACGGCGCTGGCCGAGGAGACCGACCTGCTGGTGGGGCTGGGGGTGGGCGCCGACGACTACATGACCAAGCCCTTCAGCCCGCGCGAGTTGGTGGCGAGGGTCCACGTCTTGTTGCGCCGGGTCGACCGGGCGGCTTCCCCGGTCGACGGCGAGATCATCCGGATCGGCGACATCGAGGTCGACACGGTGGAGCGCCGGATCCGGCTGCGGGGAGTAGCGGTGCACCTCACGCCCACCGAGTACGACCTCCTGCTGCGGCTGGCCGAGCGCCCGGGACAGGTGCTCGACCGCGACCGACTGCTCAACGACGTCTGGGGGTGGGCCGACGGCGCCTCCACCACCCGCACGGTCGACAGCCACGTGCGCGCCCTGCGCCGCAAGCTCGGCGACGGCGTCATTCGTACGGTGCACGGAGTGGGCTATGCACTCGACAAGCCAGCACTCGACAAGCCAGCACTGGACAAGCCGTGAGGCCACTCGACCCGCTGCGATCGATCAAGGTCAAGCTCGGCGTCGTCATCCTCTGCGCGATGGGTGGGGCCTATCTCAGCGCCAAGATTGTCGGCAGCACGCTGGGCCTGCCGCTTTCGGCAAGGGGCGTCATCGCCACCCTGGTTGCGCTCGGCATCGTGCAAGTTCTCGCCCACGGGATGACCTCGCCGCTGCGCGAGATGGCGGCCGCCGCCCGGGCCATGGCCCGCGGGAACTACAGCCAACGGGTCCGGGCCACCTCTCGCGACGAGGTCGGCGAACTGGCCCGGGCGTTCAACCGGATGGCCGCGGAACTGGCCGAGGTCGACCGGCAACGCCGCGATCTGGTCGCCAACGCCAGCCATGAGCTACGGACACCGATCACGGCCCTGCAGGCCCTGCTGGAAAACCTTGTCGACGGCGTCGAGCAGCCCGACCCGCAGACGCTGCGAGTCGCCCTGGCCCAGACCGAGCGGCTCGGCCTGCTCGTCGGCCAACTGTTGGATCTGTCCCGTCTTGAGTCCGGCGCGGCCCAGGTGGAGCCGGAGCCGGTGCCACTGCGGGAGTTCCTCGACCAGGCCGTACGGGAAGCCGGATTGGGCGGCCGCGACGTGCGGCTCACCACGAACGTCGAGCCGGCCGGACTGACCGTAGATGCCGATCCGGCCCGGTTGCATCAGGTGCTGGCCAACCTGCTCGACAACGCCTCCCGGCACAGCCCGCCGGGCGGCCTGGTCACCGTGACCGCTCAGCCGCATGCCGACGGCGTACGGCTGGCGGTCACTGACGAAGGGCCCGGCATCCGGGCGGCCGATCGAGACCGGGTATTCGAGCGCTTCTCCCGGCTCGACGGCGGCCGGTCGGCCCGCGACGGCGGGGGCGGCCTGGGGCTTGCGATCGCACGCGAGGTGGTCGAACTGCACGGCGGCGCCCTGCACGCCGAGGACAACTCGCCCACCGGTTGCCGGATGGTCGTCGACCTGCCTGAGAGGACCCGATGAGCGATATCCCGGCGCCGCCGCCCTACACCGGACAGCCGTATCCGTGTTCGCGGCCGGGATCGCGGCCGCCGTCGCGATGCCGCTATCGCCACCGGGACTCGGCCTCGTCTTCGGAGCCCTCGCGGTCGGGGCCGCCGTCGTGGTGGCCGCCCGGGCCCGGTTTCGGCCTGGCCGCTGAGCTTCGGGGCGCTGGCCGTCGCCCTGGTCGCGCTCACGGCCGTGCGGGCGGCGCCGTGGGTCGCGTTCATCGACCTGATCGCGGCACTCACCCTGGGGTCGCTCGCGGTCAGTGACGCCGTCGGTTGGCGCGGCCTGCTGCGCGGGCTGGTGTCGGTGCCGGCCGCGGCCATCCGGGTACCCGGCTGGCTGGTGGCTCCAGTGCTGCGCGGTGGTGCGGGATCGAAGTCACCCGCGAGCCGATCGGTACTGCGCGGCGTGGCGACCGCGGCCGGGCTGCTCCTGGTGTTCGGGCTGCTGTTCGGGTGGGCCGATGCCGTGTTCGCCGACCTGATCGGCCGGGTGCTGCCGCGCCTCGACGTCGCGCTGCCGGTCCGGGTGCTGGTCGGGGTCGCTGCCGTGGGCTTCGCCGCAGCGGCCGCGCTGGTCTCGGCCCGTCCGCCGGTCGCAACGGCCGCTTCAGGGGCTCGTACCAGGGGCGAGCGCCGCCGGGTCGAGTGGGTGCTGCCCCTGGCGGCACTCGACCTGCTGTTCGCGGCCTTCGTTGCCGTGCGGCTCACGGTCCTGTTCGGTGGTTCGGCTCATGTGCTGGGCACCACCGGCCTGACGTACGCCGAGTACGCCCGACAGGGGTTCTGGCAGCTCCTCGTCGTTGCCGCGCTCACCCTGGTCGTGGTCGGGGCCGCCGTCCGGCTGGTCGGCCGGGACCGCCCCGCCGACCGCACCCTGCTGCGCGTGTTGCTGGGTTTCCTGTGCTTGCTGACCCTGCTGGTGCTTGCCTCCGCGGTGCGACGCATGGACCTCTACGAGCAGGTGTACGGACTCACCCGCCTCCGGGCGAGCGTCGAGGCCTCGCTCTACTGGTTGGCCACGATCTTCGCCCTCGTACTCGTGGCCGGTGCGTTCCGGCGCGCCCCTTGGCTGCCGCGAGGGGCGGTGACTCTGACCGGGCTGGCGCTCGCCGCATTCGCGCTGTCGAATCCCGACGCACGCATTGCCGAATCGGCGGTACACCTCGCGCAATCGGGGCACCCGGTCGACGCGGGCTACCTCGCCACCCTGTCGGCCGACGCCGTACCCGCCCTGCAGCGGTTGCCTGGCGGGCCGGCGGATTCGATCGCGGCGACCGGACGCGCCTGCACGCTGGCCGCGGTCGCCCGACGGGTGGCCGGACCCCGCGGCTGGGCCGACTGGAACCTGGCAGGCGACCGGGCCCGAAGGGCGCTGGCGGCTCATCCACTCCCCACCGGTCGCCGCCAGGCATCATGCTGACAGGCTGACCGCGTTGGGGTGACTCTCGTCAGGAGCGTGGATGGAATCGATGGACGGCGCCGTGGCGGTGTCGGGTCTGAGCAAGCGATTCGGCTCCGTGAAGGCGGTTGACGACCTCTCCTTCACCGTGGAACCGGGCACCATCACCGGCTTCCTCGGCCCCAACGGCGCCGGCAAGACGACAACCTTGCGGATGCTGCTCGGCCTCGTGAAGCCGACTGCGGGCACGGCGACGATCGGGGGCAGGCCGTACGCCGAGCTCGACCGGCCGCTGACCCAGGTCGGTGCCGCACTTGAGGCAGCGAGCTTCCATCCGGGGCGCCGGGCCCGCGACCACCTCCGGATCCAGTGCGCCGCCGCCGGTGTGCCTTACGCCCGGGCCGATGAGGTGCTCTTCCTGGTGGGCCTGGCCGAGGCCGCCGGCCGACGGGTCAAGGGCTTCTCGATGGGCATGCGGCAGCGGCTGGCACTCGCCGGCACCCTGCTGGGCGACCCGCAGGTGCTCATCCTCGACGAGCCGGCCAACGGTCTCCACCCCGAGGGCATCAACTGGCTGCGCGGCTTCCTGCGCCATCTGGCCGAACAGGGCCGCACCGTCCTGGTGTCCAGCCACATCCTGTCCGAGGTTCAGCAGACCGTGGACGATGTCGTGATCATCGCGCGCGGCCGGCTGATCCGGCAGGGCCCGCTGAGCGAGTTGATGGCCTCGGCAACGCAGCTTGTCCGGGTCCGCAGCCCCCAGCTGCCGCAGCTGCGGGAGCTATTGACCAAGGCGCAGAAAAGGGCCGTGGCCGACGGTGAAGACTCGCTGCTGGTCCACGACACCGATGCCGCGACGGTCGGCAACCTCGCCTTCACCCATCAGATCGAGTTGCACGAGCTGACCTCCGAGAGTTCCGACCTCGAAGAACTCTTCCTGGACCTCACGGCGGACACCGGAGGTATCCGATGATCCGCCTGGTTCGCGCCGAGCTGCTCAAGCTCCGGACGACCCGCACGACGTGGGGCCTGCTCGTGGGCCTGGTCCCCTTCGTCGCGCTCAACACCTTCACGCACCTGTTGCAGTACCTGTTCAAGCCGCAGCCCGGGCAGAAGCCACCACCGCCACTGACCGATCCGGCGGTGGCCCGCGCGTTCCTGTCCGGGGCCATCTCGGCGAAAACCCTGGTGCTGCTGCTCGGCATCTTGATGATCACCACGGAGTTCCGCCACCAGACGGCTACGCCGACCTTCCTGGCGTCGCCGCGCCGCAGCCTCGTCGTCGCCGCCAAGCTTCTTGCCGCGGCCATCGTCGGCCTGACCTTCGCGATTGTGGCTGTGCTCGTTGCGATCACTACCAGCTACATCTGCTACGCGATCAAGGGCGAGACGTTCGACCCCGGCGTCGCCAAGGTGCCGCAGGCGATTCTCGGGATCCTCCTGGTCATCACCATGTACGCGGTCATCGGCATCGGCGTCGGAACGCTGCTGAAGAACCAGGTGGCCGCGCTACTCGTCGCCCTCGGCTGGACCCTCGCCGGCGAGTTCGCGGTGACCTTGCTGCTGGGGATCTGGAGCCAGGGCGACAAGATCTACCGCTGGTTTCCCGGCAATTCGGCAACCGCGATCACCAGCCAGTACATCGGTGGCGGAGACGTGAAGCTGCTCAGCGCCTGGGCGGCGGCGCTGGTGCTCGTCGGCTATGCGCTGGTTTTTGCCTACCTCGGGTCGGTTCTGACACTCCGCCGTGACGTGACCTGAGGCCCGCACCAAGCAGCACGGCGAGGTGACCGGCGGGTAGCCTGGGAGCGCAGACCGTCACCAGCGCGCATCCGCGGAAGAGGCGAAACACAGTCGTGTCGACGCAGCCCCCACCGTCAGCTGACTTCGGCCCCAATCAATGGCTGGTCGAGGAGATCTACCAGGCATACCAGCAGGATCCGAACAGCGTCGACCCCGCCTGGCACGACTTCTTCGTCGACTACCGCCCAGACCAGGGCCCCGGTAACGGAGAGGCCCAGGGAGTCCGCTCCCCCGAGGTGCAGCCGGAAGCCGCCGCTCCCCCGGCTCCTTCCGTACCGCCGCAGCGCCCAACGGGCGCAGCCGCTCCCCCGGCGGCAGCGCCCCCGGCTCCCGCCGCTCCCGCCGCCGGATCGCCGGCACCGGCGGAACCCGCCGAGGCCCAGAAGGAGGGTCAGCCCAGCCGCACCCAGCTGCGCGGAGCGGCCGCCCGCGCTGTCGCGAACATGGAGCACTCCCTCGCGGTGCCGACCGCGACGGGCGTGCGGGCTGTTCCGGCCAAGTTGCTGGCCGACAACCGGATCGTCCTGAACAACCACCTGGCGCGCGCCCGCGGCGGCAAGGTCTCCTTCACCCACCTGATCGGCTTCGCGCTGATCCGGGCGCTGGCCGACCTGCCTGAGATGAACAACTCCTACGCCGAGATCGACGGCAAGCCCACCCTGGTTGTCCCGGCGCACGTGGGCCTCGGGCTGGCGATCGACCTGAAGAAGCCCGACGGTTCGCGGTCCCTCGTCGTCGCGTCGATCAAGGGCGCCGAGGCGATGGACTTCGCGCAGTTCTGGCAGGCGTACGAAGATGTGATCCGCAAGGCGCGCAGCAACAAACTCACCGCCGACGACTTCACCGGCACCACGATCAGCCTGACCAACCCGGGGACGATCGGCACCGTCCATTCGGTGCCCCGGCTGATGGCCGGGCAGGGCGCGATCATCGGGGTCGGGGCGATGGAGTACCCCGCGGAGTTCGCCGGGCTCTCCGAGGAGGCGCTGGCCGAGGGCGCGATCAGCAAGACCATCACGCTGACTTCTACCTACGACCATCGGGTCATCCAGGGCGCGCAGTCCGGTGACTTCCTGCGCCGGATGCACGAGCTCCTGCTCGGCCAGGACGGGTTCTACGACCAGATCTTCCGGGCGCTGCGGGTGCCCTACGAGCCGGTCCGATGGACCCGCGACGTCACCGCGACGCACGAGGGCCAGATCGACAAGCAGGCCCGGGTCATCGAATTGATCCACTCCTACCGGGTTCGCGGCCACCTGATGGCCGACACCGATCCGCTGGAGTTCAACATCCGCAGTCACCCCGACCTCGACATCATCGAGCACGGGCTCACCCTGTGGGATCTGGACCGGGAGTTCCCCGTCGGCGGGTTCGCCGGCGAAAAGGTCATGAAGCTGCGCGACATCCTCGGCGTCCTGCGTGACTCCTACTGCCGGACCGTCGGCATCGAGTACATGCACATCCAGTCGCCGGAGCAGCGGGCCTGGCTGCAGGAGCGCGTCGAGACCAAGCACAGCAAGCCCGACCGTGAGGAGCAGAAGCGCATCCTGGCCAAGCTCAACCAGGCCGAGGCGTTCGAGACATTCCTGCAGACGAAGTACGTCGGCCAGAAGCGGTTCTCGCTGGAGGGCGGGGAATCCTCGATCCCGCTGCTGGACGCCGTCATCGACTCAGCGGTGAGAGCCGGCCTGGACGAGGTCGTCATCGGCATGCCGCACCGCGGGCGGCTCAACGTGCTCGCCAACATCGTGGGCAAGAGCTACCAGCAGATCTTCCGGGAGTTCGAGGGCAACGTCGATCCGAGCACCGTGCACGGCTCCGGCGACGTGAAGTACCACCTAGGGGCGAGTGGCACCTATCGCACCCCCGACGATGCCGCCGAGATCACCGTGTCGCTCACCTCCAACCCGAGCCACCTCGAGGCCGTCGACCCGGTACTCGAAGGCATCGTCCGCGCGAAACAGGACGTCATCGACAAGGGCGAGGGCGGTTTCACCGTCTTGCCGCTGGCGATGCACGGCGATGCCGCCTTCGCGGGCCAGGGCGTGGTCGCCGAGACCTTGAACCTCTCGCAACTGCGGGGCTACCGCACCGGCGGCACCGTGCACGTCATCGTCAACAACCAGGTCGGCTTCACCACGGCGCCCGAGGCCTCGCGGTCCAGCGTCTACTGCTCCGATGTGGCGCGAATGGTGCAGGCGCCGATCTTCCACGTCAACGGCGACGACCCGGCCGCCGTCGTCCGGGTGGCCCGGCTGGCCTTTGACTTCCGCCAGGCGTTCAAGAAGGACGTCGTGGTGGACATGCTGTGCTACCGGCGCCGCGGCCACAACGAGGGCGACGACCCGTCGATGACCCAGCCGTTGATGTACAGCACGATCGACGGGAAGCGATCGGTCCGCAAGCTCTACACCGAGGCGCTGGTCGGCCGCGGCGACATCACGCTCGAAGACGCCGAAGCCGCTCTGCGGCACTACCAGGAGCAGCTCGAGAAGGGCTTCCTCGAGACCCGCGATCCGGCCGTCGGCGAAGCCGCCGACCCGGTGGCCGACCGGCCCACGCAGCCGGCCGAATCCCCCGCGACAGCGATTCCGGTCGAGGTGCTCAAACGCATCGCCGACAGTCAGGTGACCTGGCCTGACGGCTTCACTGTGCACCGCAAGCTCAAGCCACAACTTGAGCGGCGGGCGGCGATGGCCAGCCAGGGCAACATCGACTGGGCGATGGCTGAGCTACTGGCGTTCGGCTCGGTGATGCTCGATGGTCACCCGGTCCGCTTCTCCGGACAGGACTCCCGCCGCGGCACCTTCGTACAACGGCACGCGGTGCTGGTCGACAGCAAGAACGGCCGTGAATACACCCCACTCGCCAATCTCGACCCGAGCCAAGGGCGCTTCTGGATCTACGACTCCTTGCTCAGCGAGTTCGCGGCCATGGGCTTCGAATACGGCTACTCGGTGGTGAATGACCAGGCCCTGGTGCTCTGGGAGGCGCAGTTCGGCGACTTCGCCAACGGCGGGCAATCGATCGTCGACGAGTTCATCTCCTCCGGCGAGGCCAAGTGGGGCCAGCAGTCGGGCTTGGTCCTGCTGCTACCGCACGGTGCTGAGGGTCAGGGCCCGGATCACTCCAGCGGCCGCATCGAGCGGTTCCTGCAATTGTGCGCGCAGGTGAACATGACCGTGGCCAACTGCACGACCCCGGCCAACTACTTCCACCTGCTGCGGCGCCAGGCACTTTCGACGGGAAATCGCCGCCCGCTGATCGTCTTCACACCCAAGTCTCTGCTGCGGCACAAGCTAGCGGTCAGCTCCGTAGAGGACTTCACCACTGGTGGGTTCCAGCCGGTGCTGCCCGATCCGGGCCGCGGCGGCCGGCCGCTCGACGGCGACGGCATCCGTCGGGTGCTGCTGTGCTCGGGCAAGATCTTCTACGACCTGTTGCAGGCGCGTGACAAGCGCGCGGCCGACGACGTCGCCATCGTCCGGGTCGAGCAGCTCTATCCTTTTGCCGGTGAGGAGCTGACGCGGGCGCTGGCGGGATATTCCGTGACCGCCGACCACGTCTGGGTGCAAGAGGAGCCCGCCAACCAGGGAGCGTGGCAATACATCGCATTGAACCTTCCGGAGTTGCTACCGCCGCAGGTGCGACTGCGCCGGATCAGCCGGCCGGCCGCCGCTAGCCCGGCCGCGGGAGCGCACAGCGTCCACGCGGCCGAGCAGATCGCCGTCGTCGAAGCGGCCTTCGCTGACTGATGTATTTCACGGACAGAGGCATCGAAGAGCTGGAGCTGCGACGCGGGGAGGATATCGTCACCTTGGCCTGGCTGGCCCAGCGGCTTCGGGACTTCGTCGACCTAAATCCGGAATTCGAGATGCAGATCGAGCGGCTGTCCACCTGGCTGGCGCGGGCCGAAGACGAGGACTAACCCCCACCGGTCGACGATCCGGGTTACCGTGTCAGCCGGCGACTGCCAGCGGGGTCCGCCCGCGGCGGTCGATGTAGGGGGAGACATTCATGCAGACGTACCGTTTTGGCGTCCTGAGCGCGCTGCTGAGCCTGGCCGTGCTCGGTCTGGTGCCGGTCGGCCCGGCCGCGTCCGCGTCGCCGGCCCAGCCGGCCGTTGTCAACGCCGTCCCGGCCACCACAACGCCCAACATCGCTGACGGCGCCGTGCTCGCCATCGCGCAGGTCGGCAACCGGGTAGTCCTCGGCGGCAACTTCACCTCCGCCAGCCCGCCGGACCCGCGGCCGCCCACGACTACGGAAACGCACCCGTATCTCTTGGCGTTTGACCCAGCCACCGGGACGATCGACCCGGCGTTCATGCCGGGGCTGGACGGGGCGGTCAACGCGTTGCAGCCCGGCCCGACAGCGGACACGGTCTACGTCGCCGGTGACTTCCGCACGGTCAATGGGATCGCAGCGCGAGGCGTCACCCTGCTGAAGCTCACCGATGGCTCGACGGTTGGCGGCTTCGCATCACCCGTACTGGATATCGGCACCGTCAACGACATCGCCGTGAGAGCCGGGCGGCTCTTCCTCGCCGGCACCTTCACCAAGGTCAACGGTGCCGCACGCGCCGGCCTCGCGACACTGAACGCAACGACGGGCACCCTCGACGCCTACCTGACGGTGCAGGTCGCCGGGCACCACAACTGGGCTACGGGCAGCACCGGCGCCTTCGCACCGGTGGGCGTGAGCAAGATCGACATCTCACCCGACGGCACCCGACTGGTTGCGATCGGCAACTTCAAGAACGCGAACGGCCTGCTCCGCGATCAAATCGCCATGATCGACCTGGGCTTGTCGACCGTTGTCGACACCGCCTGGCGGACAGCGCGGTATTCCGCCGTGTGCTGGGCCTCGGCCTTCGACAGCTATGTCCGTGACGTCGACTTCTCCCCGGATGGTACCTACTTCGTGGTCGCGGTGACCGGCGGCCCGGGCAACGTGGGGAGCCTGTGCGACGCGGCGGCGCGCTTCGAGACCGCTCCAACGGGAGCCGACGTGCGGGAAACCTGGGTGGACTTCACCGGTGGCGACACCCTGCTCTCGGTAGCGGTGACAGGTACGGCGGTATACGTCGGCGGTCACCAGCGGTGGCTGAACAACGTCAACGGCAGCGACTCGGCCGCCGCGGGTGCTGTACCTCGACCCGGGATAGCGGCACTCGACCCCGTCACCGGCGTTCCCCTTGCCTGGAACCCGGGCCGCAATCCTCGAGGTGTCGGTGCGGCCGCACTTCTCGCGACCGCGACCGGCCTGTGGTTAGGCAGCGACACCACCTACATGGGCGACCATCGGCAGTACTACCGCGCGCGGATCGCCTTCTTCCCGCTCGCCGGCGGCCGCGCACCGGCCGCCACGACGACGGGCGGTCTGCCCGGCACCGTGTACCTGGCCGGCACGCTCGCCGGCGGGAACGGCGTCCGCACGCACACATTCGATGGCACCGTGGCCGGCCCGACGGTCGCTGGGCCGGACGGCGGGCTCGCCTGGGGCAGCGTGCGCGGCGCAGTGATGATCGCCGGCCAGCTCTATTACGGGCTGACCGACGGGAAGTTTTACCGCCGCACGTTCGATGGGACGACGTACGGACCGCAAACGGCTCTCGATCCGTATCACGATCCGCTGTGGAGCAGCCAGCAGACCGGCTCGGGGCAGACCTACCAGGGCGTCTATCCCAGCTTCTTCGCCGAGATCGCCGGGCTCACCAGCCGCTTCTTCTCCAACGGCCGGCTCTACTACACCAGGACCGGCCAGTCGGCGCTCTTCTATCGGTACTTCTCCCCCGGCAGCGGAACCGTCGGAGACACCGAATTCCTCGCCTCAGCCGGCATGTCCTGGACCGATACCCAGGGCGCCTTCGTGACCGGTGCGAACCTCTTCTACGCCACTCGCACCGACGGCCTCCTGCACCGGGTGCGCTTTGCCGGCGGCCAGCCGGTGCCGGGGACCTCGACCGTGATCGTCGGCGCGAACGAGTGGGCCGCCGCCGGGATGTTCCTGTACGCGGCGGCAGGAGCAACGCCCAACAGGCCACCGGCGGCCGCCCTGAGCGCGCACTGCGTCGGCCGTAAGTGCTCGGTCTCCGGTGCGGCGTCGACCGACCCGGACGGGAGCGTCGTCTCATATGCCTGGAGCTTCGGCGACGGCGCGACGGCGGTCGGACCCACCGCCTCGCACACCTACCCGGCGACCGGCCTCAGCACCCTCTCGCTCAAGGTCACCGACAGCGGCGGCGCCTCCGACACCGCCAGCCGGGCGCTGCCCGCGACCCCCGTCGCCGATTTCAACGCTGACGGACTCTCGGACCTGACCGTCTTCCGCCCCTCCAACGGCACGTGGTATGTCCGCGGCATCAGCACAACGGCCTGGGGCAAGAGTGGAGACAAGCCCGTGGCCGGCGACTACAACGGCGACGGCAAGACCGACCTCGCCGTCCTCCGCCCCTCCAACGGCACGTGGTACGTCCGCGGCATCAGCACCACCGGGTGGGGCGCGAGCACAGATGTGCCGGTGGCGGGTGATTACAACGGCGACGGCAAGACCGACCTCGCCGTCCTCCGCCCCTCCAACGGCACGTGGTACGTCCGCGGCATCAGCGCAACGGCCTGGGGCAAGAGTGGGGACAAGCCGGTGGCCGGCGACTACAACGGCGACGGCAAGACCGACCTCGCCGTCTTCCGCCCGTCCAACGGCACGTGGTACGTCCGCGGCATCAGCGCCACCGCCTGGGGTGCCAGCACAGATGTGCCGGTGGCGGGTGACTACAACGGCGACGGCAAGACCGACCTCACCGTCTTCCGCCCCTCCAACGGCACGTGGTACGTCCGCGGCACCGCGACCCTGCCCTACGGCATCTCAGGCGATCTGCCCGCCGCGCTTGACTTCGACGGCAACGGGCGCACCGACATCGCGGCGTGGCGGCCGTCGAACGGCACGTGGTACCGCCGGGAGTTCAGCACCCTGCCCTGGGGCGGCAACGGCGACATTCCGATCCGCCAGTAGCAGCCTGCCCTGAACACTGGCCACCTCCGGCTAACGCTAACCGACCGTCACGACCACCTTGCCGAAGGCTTCGCCGCCGGCCAGCCGGGCGAAGGCCTCGCGGGCGTCGGCCAGGGCGTACTCGCCTTCGATCTGTGGCCGCAGGCCCTGCTCCACGCACAGCCGTAGCAAGGCGTCGAGCTCGGCCCGGGTCCCCATCGTCGAGCCGACGATGCTGAGCTGCAGGAAGAATACCCGGCGCAGATCGACGGTGGCCTGGTGGCCGCTGGTCGCCCCGGACACGACCAGCCGGCCGCCCGGCCGCAGGCACTTCATCGAGTGGTCGAACGTGGCGGCACCGACCGTCTCGATCACGACGTCGACCCGCTCCGGTAACCGGGCACCGGTCTCGAATACGAGGGCTCCGAGCTGCGCTGCCCGGCCCCGCTTCGTTTCTTCACGACTCGTCGCGTAGACCGTGGCACCCAGTGCACGAGCCAGCACGATGGCCGCGGTCGCCACACCTCCCCCGGCGCCCTGCACGAGCACCCTGGAGCCGGCCTCGATCCCGCCGCGGGTCACCAGCATCCGGTAGGCCGTCAGCCAGGCGGTCGGCAGGCAGGCCGCTTCGGCAAAGGACAGCTCGGCAGGCTTGGGCACGAGATTGCCGAGCGGCACCGCGACCCGCTCTGCCAGCGTGCCGGGATGCGATTCGGACAACAGGGTGCGTCTTGTGTCAAGCGTCTCGTCGCCGTCACCAGCGGCCGGGTCACCGATGACCGCGTGTACGACAACCTCGCGGCCGTCTTCGTCGATCCCGGCCGCGTCGCAGCCCAGCACCATCGGTAATTGTTCACCGGACAGGCCGACGCCGCGCAGGGACCACAGGTCGTGATGGTTGAGCGCGGCAGCCCGCACGGCCACCGTGGTCCACCCCTCCGGCACCTCAGGCTCGGGCACGTCGCCAACCTCGAGGCCCGACAGTGGATCGTCCGGTTCGATGCGGGCGGCATAAGCGGCAAGCATCCGGCGAGACTATCCCGCGCCAGCTCTTGACGGAGCTGTGGGGGGTTTTTGGGGGCTTTGGGCGGACAAAACACCAACACGCGGGGGGTCATTTTGAGGTGTGCACCGGGTCTTGGGGGGGCGCCCGGCCCCCCCGCGGGGCACCC
>JBBPZR010000038.1:0-4489 GCA_038276285.1 Mycobacteriales bacterium
CAAGCGCTTGCCGCCCGACCTGCTGCACGAGCGGGTCGAGGGCGAGTGGTCGTTCATCGAGACGCTGCGCCACCTCGTTTTCGCCACCGACGCGTGGGTGCGCCGCGCGATCCTCGGCCACCCGGAGCCGTACAGCCCGCTCGGCCTCCCGCACGACGAGATGGAGCCCGACCCGCGCGTGCCGAACGACCCCGACGCGCGACCATCCCTGGACGAGGTGCTCGAACTGCGCGCCGACCGCATGCGTACCGTTCACGACGTCATCACGGCGCTCACCGACAACGTCCTCGGCGGCGAGACCGACCCGGTGCCGCCGCCGGGCTACCCGCCTTCGGGCAGCTACGCCGTACGCCGCTGCCTGCGCGCGATCGTCAACGAGGAGTGGCTGCACCGCCTATACGCCGAACGCGACCTCGCCGTCCTCGAGCAGGGCGGGCGACTCAACCCGCCTCGACCACCAGCGGCTGCGGCACATCCGGGCGGACCACGTCCGTCCGCAATCTCGGGGCAGGCAGACTGACGTACTGGGCAGGCGCTGGGCTGCGGCTCGGCGTCCCGGTGGGTCACCAGTGCGGTCGCCAGCGAGTTGCCACCGCTGCCCTGCAGCAGCGCGGCCAGCGCCTCACCGGCCTCGATCGGCGCTTCCTTTCGGGCCGTGCCTTCGATGCGCTCGAGCTCGACGGCGAAGGTGAACGGCTCGTGCCGATCCCGCCGACCGGTGCGCAGGACCGCGAGGAATGGTTTCTCTCTCGCCGAAGCCCTCGAGTGTGACCTGCTCGCCCAGCGGCTCCGGCTGCGCCGGCTCGGCCTCAACCCGGCGCAGATCGAGAGGCGACCCGGGTCGGCCAGCCCATCCACGAACGCCCCACGAGGCGCGGGACAACCTTCCCGTGGGTTGGTCTGTGGGGGCACACTGGCGGCGCGCTCGGCGGGCGACTGGCAGGACCAGCTCCCGATCAGAATATGTACGCAGTCCGAAGGACCTGCCGAGCGGTCTGGTGGGCCTATGCGGTTGGGGGAGTCCGCAGGGTATGGGGTCCCTCCCCACGGCGGGTGGGTGTCGGGTGTGTCGCCGGCCGGGCAGGCCGCGGGTGGACAGGGGCGGGACGGTGATTTCGCGCTTCGGGCCAGCCTTCATGCCGAAGACCTGCGCCGACGTCTCGACCGCAGTACGTTCCGTCCCGGACGGCATGACCGTGCCGCCCAACGACAAGGGGGAACTTGTCATGCTCAACGCCCGTCATCTCGCAGCAGCGGCCGCCGCCGGAACAGTCGCCGTGGCGCTTGTAGCCGCACCCGCCCAGGCGGCGCCCAAGGGCCCCGACACCATCACACTGATCTGCGGCGGTGACGTCGGCACGATCCAGATCACGACTAACTCCGGCCACGGCGCCTTCACGCCTGGCTTCATCGTCGGCACGCACCAGGTCTTCATCCCCTACCGTCTGCATATCGTGGGCAGGTTCGACGGCCAGGTCGTCTTCCGGGCGAACGAGAGCAAGCACGCGCCGATCAACGCGACCGCCACGAGCTGCCGCGTCCGCGCCGCCTTCCACCAGAACGGGCACACATTCACGCTGCGCGGGACCGTTACCGGGGTCATCCGCGGCCACGAGTAACCGAGACTCAGGCTGGAATGCGGGTCCTACGCGATCACTCCGAGGGTTGGCCCCCCTGATCGCGCCGCGCTTCGAGCACACCACGTCGAGGTCGTGGAGACTCCGGGCCGGCCACCGCTTGTGGTCCCGGTCAGGTCCTCGGTGGCACCGCAGTCCAAACACCCAGGTCGGTGACCATGCACTCGACCAGGCCGACGCCGGCCGGTGTCATCACCAGCGGCAGCAGGGAGTGGAACAGGCCGAGGACGCCGAGCAGGAGATCACGCATCTGGTCGGACGTGGTGACCTCGGAGACGATGGCGTTGAAGCCTTCGACGCGCCTCGATGCCGAGCCGGTCGGAGATCTGCGACGGGGTCAGCGCACCCGCCTCGCGCACCAGGCGCAGGATGCGGCGACGGGTGTCGCCCAGGGTGTGCTCAATCGCCGGGCCGTCGAGGAGCTGCCAGGCCCCGACGTCGGCGGCGAAGGTCAGCGCGAACTCGGCCTCCGAAATGTCGCGGCCGGTGACCGACAGGGTGGCATCGGCCTGTCCGCGGGATCGGGCCAGCACCAGCAGGGCATACGCGGCACCGGCGATCCCCTGGGTGCCGGACACGCTGTCCAGGAAGTCCTCGGCGGCGGCCTTCCGCGTGTGGTGCACCACCACGACGGCGACGGCGTAGGAATCGGCGACGGCCTTGATGGCGGCCATCGGGGCGTAGTCGGCGTCATACGGGCTCAGCTGTCGGTCGGCCCGACCGCGGATGCGGGCGAAGACGTCGATCACCACCAGCCGGGCGTCCGGGTGGCCGTCTAGCCACGCGGTGATCCGCTCCCGGCCGCCGGCGCCCAACGGCGGGCACTCGGTGGCGACGGTGAGGCGGTCCGGTGCCGGTGAGCGCCCCAGCACCTTGCGAAGCCGAGACTGGAGCCTCCGCGGGGTGTCCTCCAGCGCCAGATACAGCACGTCGCCGGCCTCGACGTCGACCCTGCCCAGCGCCCTGCCGCCGGTGGCGACGGCGACCGCCAGCCCCAGCCCCAGCCAGGACTTGCCGATCTTCGGCGGCCCGGCCAAGACGGTGACGCCCTCGGCGATGATCCCCTCGACGGCCCACTTGTGCGGCGGGAACTCGGCGCCGAGCAGCTCCACAGCGGTCCATCTGGTCCGTCGTGGTGGCGAAGTAGATGTCGGTCGTGACGGTCCCGGCACCGTGCCCTCGTCCGGTCGCCAGACCTTGTCGGGCACGGCGTAGATCGGCTCGCGGGAGCGCAGCTGGTCGACCCACTCCTCGCCGTGGCCGGCGAAGTCACCGGACCTCGGCTGGTTGGCCAGCCGGATGCGCTCTTCGCTGGTCAGCGCGCCGCCGCCAGGTCGCCGCGGCCACGAAGCCCGGCGGATACCAGCCGACCTGGCAGCGGTTCCAGCCGCCAGGCGGCGTCGATCCGGCGACTAATAGCCGAGGACCGCCGCGACGGCGGGGTCTCGATGCCGAGCGCCGGAAGGACGGCCCGGCACTCCCACGACGGGCAGGTGCTCGGGTCGATGTGGTCGCAGTGGATCACCGGGCGACCGGCCTCGGGTCGGCCTGCGCCTCGAGCCATCTGTCGAGGTCCGCGCGCTTCACCCGGACGTGCTTGCCGATCTTGTAGCCGCGTGGCCCATCGCCTCGCGAGCGTCGCGTAGAGCGTGCGGATCGGCAGACTGATCTCGTCAGCGATCTGCTCGAGGCTGAGCCATTCGTCCTTCGCCACCGTCACCACTCCTCGTGAGCAGGTTCTGACGCAACCGTACCATAACCTGGGGTGGTCTTGACGGTCCCTACTCAACTATGTCACCGTGGCGAGATGCACCTGCAGTCGAAGGCGACCCTCGCTCGACCCACCAGAGTCGGCCCCGGCCTCGCGATGCCTTCGCCGGTGGTGCTGGTCACCGCGACCGACCTCAACGGCTACGACGTCGAGGTCGAGGTCGTGCCGCAGGGGGGACGGCTAGCAGCCATGGAGGTCCGCGTCCGTCAGCGCGAGGACGGCCCGCCGGTCACTGGAGAGGCGATCCGCTCGGTCCCCGTTGCAAGTCTCGTCAAGCAGGCCGCCAGCCACCTGATGAGCATCGACTCGACGAAGGATGGCGTCACCTCCATGTCGGGGCGACGGCTCACCGAGGAGGTCGCTGGGCGACTCAGGTCCCGCGGACCCACCGACGAGGCTCTCGAGTGGGTTGCCTACCTCTACCGGCTCTCCGTCGCGATGGGAGAGCCGCCCACCCGAACGGTCGAGCAGGCCCTCGAGCTGCCCCGGTCCACCGCAGGCCGGTGGGTTGCGCTAGCGCGTCAGCGCGGGTTCCTGGGTCAAACAGAGTCGGGTCGAGCTGGAGGGGTGGAGTAGATGGCCCACGTTGAAAAGCACAAGCGGAAGCGGGCCGGGAAGCCGGATCTCATCCGCTGGCGGGCGCGCTGGACCGATCCAGCCGGCGTCGAGCGGTGCTGCAACTTCAGCCGGAAGATCGACGCCGAACGCCACGCGGCTACCGTGGAGACGGCCAAGCTGCGCGGCACATACGTCGACCCCGCGGCCGGACAGGTCACCCTCGCGACGTACGCGGAGGCGTGGCGGCAGGCGCAGGATCACCGGCCCAGCACCGCCGATCTCTACGGGCGGGTGCTCCGCATCCACGTCTACCCGATCCTCGGTGACCGGCCGATGGTGTCTGTCCGGCACTCGGAGGCGCGAGCCTTCGTCACCGGCCTGTCCCGGGGGCTCGCGCCGAACACCGCTCGGCAGGTGCACGCGATCACCCGCACGATCTTTCGATCCGCCGTCAGCGACCGGATCATCACGGCGACGCCCTTCGCCGAGATCCGGCTCCCGCGGGTCGAGCGGGACCGGGTCG
>JBBPZR010000039.1:0-29646 GCA_038276285.1 Mycobacteriales bacterium
GGGCACCAGGCCTTCGTCGTCTGCCCGCGCATCGGAGACGGAGACGAGAGCACCTACGAGGTCGACCCGGAGACCGGGACCGCCGTTTTCGGCGACGGTGAGCAGGGCAGGCGCCCACCCGTGGCGGTCACCGACGTCTATCCGATGCTCACCGAGGGCCCGCTGGCCGGCCTTCGCGTCGAGATGCTGCACGGCCGGATGGGCGCCGACGACAAGGACGCCGTCATGCGGCAGTTCACCGGTGGTGAGATCGACGTGCTTGTCGCCACCACGGTCATCGAGGTCGGCGTCGACGTACCCAATGCGACGGTCATGGTCGTGATGGACGCCGAGCGATTCGGGGTCAGTCAGCTGCACCAGTTGCGCGGCCGAATCGGCCGGGGCACCGCGGCTGGCCTATGCCTGCTCGTTACCGAGGCGCCGGAGGGCAGCACCGCGCGCGAGCGGGTGGACGCCGTGGCGAAAACGCTCGACGGGTTCAAGCTCGCCCGCGTCGACCTCGAGCAGCGCCGGGAGGGCGACGTGCTCGGTGCCCGGCAGGCCGGTCGAAAGTCGCAGCTGCGGCTGCTGTCGTTGCTCCGCGACGAGGACGTGATCACCGAGGCACGGGAGGAGGCGACGGCGCTGGTCAAGGAGGACCCGGCCCTGAAGTCCTATCCCGCCCTGGCCGCTGCCGTCGCCGAGCTTGTCGCGGACGAGCAGGCCGAGTACCTCGAGAAGGCATGAGCTCGTGCCCCGGATCGTGGCCGGTGCAGCCGGCGGTCGTCGGTTGGCTGTCCCTTCGGGCCGCGCGACCCGGCCCACGTCGGACCGGGCCCGGGAGGCGTTGTACTCCACGCTGGCCGGGCTCGTGGAGCTGTCCGGTGCCGCGGTGCTGGACCTGTACGCCGGTTCCGGCGCGGTTGGCCTGGAGGCCCTGTCGCGGGGGGCGTCGCGGGCGGTTCTGGTGGAATCCGACGCAACGGCCGTCCAGGCGATCCGCGACAACGTGAGCACCCTGGGGCTGGCGGGGGCCGAGGTGGTCGCCGGCCGGGTGGAGCACTACTGCCAGCGGTCCACGCCGGGCGAGTTCGACGTCGTCTTCGCCGACCCGCCGTACGCCTTGGCCGATCCGGTGGTGGGCTCGGGGCTGGTCCGTACCGGCGGCATCATCGTGGTCGAACGCGCCAGCCGGAACCCGGCTTGGCAGTGGCCGCAGGGAATCGCCCCAATCAAGGAGAAGCGCTACGGCGACAGCACGCTTTGGTACGGTCGCCGATCATGAGGCGCGCGGTCTGCCCGGGCTCGTTCGACCCCGTCACGAACGGCCATATCGACATCATCGGCCGGGCCAGCACTCTCGTCGACGAACTCGTGGTGGGCGTCCTCATCAACAAGAGCAAGTCCAGCCTCTTCTCGGTCGAGGAGCGGATGGACATGCTGCGGGAGGTGACCGCGCCCTACGGCAACGTCGTCGTCGACTCCTTTCACGGGCTGCTGGTCGACTACTGCACCGCGCACGACATCCGCGCCGTCGTCAAGGGGCTGCGGGCGGTCAGTGACTTCGACTACGAGTTGCAGATGGCGCAGATGAACCACGGGCTGGCCGGCGTCGAAACGCTGTTCATGGCCACCAACCCGCTCTATTCCTTCCTCTCGTCCAGCCTCGTCAAGGAGATCGCGACGTACGGCGGTGACGTGTCCGCACATGTGCCCGAGTCGGTCCGAGTTCGGATGGTCGAGCGCCTGTCCGCCGGCAGCTAGCCGCACCGCACAGCCAACTGATCTGGGGAGACCGTGGATCCACTGGACCGCATCGACGAAATCGCGGCACTGGTTGAGGGCGCGCGCTCGATGCCCATGTCGGCGTCCTGCATCGTCAACCGCGAGGAACTGCTCGACCTGGTCGATGCGTTGCGTGCCGACCTGCCCGCCGAGGTACGCAAGGCGCGAACCCTGCTCGATGAACGCGACGAGATCATCGCGGCCGGACACCGCGAGGCGGATCGCGTGGTGGCCGGCGGCCTGGCCGAGCACCGCCGGCTGGTCTCCGAGGCCGACGTGCTAGTCGCCGCCCAGGACCAGGCCGCAGCCGTGACCGGCGCAGCGCACGAGGAGGCCGAGCGGCTCAGAACTGAGGCCGACGACTACGTCGACGCCAAGCTGGCCGACTTCGAGCGCGTGCTGACCCGGACCCTCGCCACCGTCGAGCGCGGCCGTGACCGGCTGCGCGCGCGCGGCGAGATGGTCGCCCTCGGGACCGGCGACGACGAGTCGATGGAGCCCTGATTCGGGCGGAATCGACTCTCCTACGTCCGCTCGGGTATCCTCGTACTCGGCCTCACCAGTGCCGACCCGCCATGCCCATCACCATGCACGCCCGTGAACAGGAAGACTCAGGCTCGCCTCGATCCCCGCGCCCCGCTCGTGCTCGACACGCGCGAACTGGGTCGACGTCCGGGATCGATGCGCCGCCTGTCACTTCCTGTTCCCGCGCCTTCCGGGCTCGCGCTGGAAATGGTCAGTGTCCCGGCAGGGGCGCCGCTCGACCTCGATGTGCGACTCGAGGCGGTTATGGAAGGCGTGCTGGTCACCGGCACCGTGTCCGCTCCCGTGACGGGGGAGTGCGTCAGGTGCCTGGGTCCGGTCACCGCCGAGGTGGTTGCCCACGTACAGGAGCTGTTCGCCTACCCGGACAGCGCCACGGAAGAGACCACGTCTGCCGACGAGGTGAGCCGGCTCGAGGGCGACTACCTCGACTTGGAGCCGGTGGTACGGGACACGGTCGTGCTCGCACTGCCGCTGATCCCGTTGTGTCGGGAGGACTGTCTCGGCCTGTGCGCGACCTGTGGGGAGCGCCGGGAGGAGTTGCCGCCCGATCACCGGCACGACGACGTCGACCCACGGTGGGCCGCACTGGAACAGTTGACCGACAAGAGTCAGGAGAGCTAGCGGTGGCAGTCCCGAAGCGCAGGATGTCGCGCAGCAACACCCGGTCGCGGCGGTCGCAGTGGAAGACCACGGCACCCGCCCTGCAGCCGTGCAGCCGCTGTCGGCAGCCGAAGCTGTCGCACACCGCCTGCCCGACGTGCGGCACGTACGACGGCCGCCAGGTCCTTTCCGTCTAACGCATTGGCCGACTCCGACGCCACCCTGGTACGAGTCGCGGTTGATCTGCTCGGCGGTGACGGCGCGCCGGATTCGGTTGCGGCCGGGGTCGTCGACGCCCTGCACCGTGACCCGGATCTGCAGGTCAGCCTCGTGGGACCCGAGGAGCTGTGCCACGCGGTGAGCGGCGGTGCGGCCGACGTACGCGACCGCATCGTCATCGTGCCCGCCAGCCAGGTTGTCGCCATGGGCGAGGACCCGATCAGCGGTGTCCGTGCCAAGCGTGACGCGACCGTATGTGTCACCGCACAACTGGTCAGGGACGGCGCCGCCGACGCGATGGTCAGCGTCGGCTCGACCGGCGCCTCGATGGCGGCCGGCATCTTCACACTCGAGCTGTTGCCGGGATTGACCCGGGCCGCGCTGGCGGTGGTCCTGCCGGCCGTCTCCGGGCCGGTGGTGTTGCTCGACGTCGGGGCCAACGTCACCCCCGCAGCCGGGCTGCTGGCGCAGCACGCTCTCGTGGGTGCCGCCTACGCCGAGGTCCTCCTAGGCCTGACCGAGCCGCGGGTCGGGCTGCTCACGATCGGCGAGGAGGCCGGCAAGGGCGATCAGACCCGCCGGGCCGCGGCGAAGCTGCTGGCCGACCTGCCGGTGCGGTTCATCGGCAACGTGGAGGGCGACGATGTACTGGTCGGGGACAGAGCCGACGTGGTGGTCACTGACGGATTCACCGGCAACGTGCTGCTCAAGGGCATGGAGGGCACCTACGCCGTGCTCGGTGACCTGATCACCGTTCACCTGGCGCGGAGCCATCCGGCCGCCCTCGTCGCGGTCCGCAGGGCCACCGCCCACCTGCACCCGGATCGGCTGGCCGGCGCCCTACTCCTGGGGGTCGACGGAGTCGTGGTCGTGGGCCATGGTGCATCGTCTGTTGCGGCGGTCGCCGGTTGTATCGCGCAAGCGGCCTATCTGGTGCGGCAGTCCGTCCTGCCGCGATTGCACGAGGCACTGGCCACCTTGATCACCCGGCGAGCGACTGCCCTGCTCGCCGAGGCGGCGCAGCTCGCCGAGGCGGCGCAATGACCGAAGGTTACGAGCGCGACGGGCTCGAGGCGGCTCTGGGGACCCACCTCGATCCCGCGTTGCTGATCAGGGCACTGACCCACCGCTCCTACGCGTACGAGAACGGCGGCCTGCCCACCAACGAGCGCCTGGAGTTTCTCGGCGATGCCGTCCTCGGGCTGATCGTCACCGATGCGCTCTACCGCGCTCATCCTGACCTCCCGGAGGGGCAGCTGGCCAAACTGCGGGCCTCCGTGGTGAACATGCGGGCTCTCGCCGCGGTGGCCCGGGGCCTGGGTCCCGGTGGCTTGGGCGGCTACGTCAGGCTCGGGCACGGCGAGGAGGTGACAGGCGGCCGCGACAAGGCCAGCATCCTGGCCGACACACTCGAGGCGGTGATCGGGGCGCTGTTCCTCGATTCCGGGCTCGAGGGCGCGGCCCTGGTCGTCCGCAAGCTGTTCGACCCGGTGATGGCAGACGCCGCCGAGCGGGGCGCGGGCCTGGACTGGAAGACGAGCCTGCAGGAGTTGACGGCCAACCAGGGCCTGGGTGTGCCGTTCTACCAGGTCAGCGAGGTCGGGCCCGACCATCAGAAGACGTTCACCGCTGCCGCCTTCGTCGCGGGCGAGCAACTGGGCACCGGGGTCGGCGGGAGCAAGAAGGAAGCCGAACAGCGAGCCGCCGAAGGAGCCTGGTCGGCGGTGCGGGCCCGGACCATCCCGGGCGCCCTTCCCGACTGACGGTGCCTGAGCTGCCGGAGGTCGAGGTGGTTCGCGGCGGCCTGCGGCAATGGGTCGTCGGGCGCCGCATAACTGCCGCGACCGTGCACCATCCTCGCGCGATCCGACGGCACCTGGCCGGTGCCGATGACTTCGCGGGCCGGCTGATCGGCCGCCGCCTGGTCGCGGCCTGCCGGCGGGGGAAGTACCTCTGGTTACCGCTGGAACCCCGGGGGTCATCGGCGGACGCGCTCACCGGGCATCTGGGAATGAGCGGCCAACTGCTGGTTGTGGCGACCGGCTCCGCCGAGGACCGGCACCTGCGCGTGCGACTGAGCTTTGCCGATGGCGGGACCGAACTGCGCTTCGTCGACCAGCGGACATTCGGCGGCTTGTTCGTCGAGGACTGCGACGACAGCGGCCTGCCTAGGTCGCTCGCGCATCTCGCGCGTGATCCCTTCGATCCGCTGTTCGATGACGCGCGGTTCGCGTCGGCGCTGCGGCGCCGGCATACCGGCCTCAAGCGCGCCTTGCTCGATCAGACGCTGGTGTCGGGCATCGGCAACATCTACGCCGATGAGGCGCTCTGGGCGGCCCGGCTGCACTGGGCGCGGCCGACGGAGACATTGCCCCGATCCGCGGCGCTCGCGGTCATCGGCGCCGCGCGCGACGTGATGGTGGCAGCTCTGGGCGAGGGCGGCACGTCCTTCGACGCGCTGTACGTCAACGTCTATGGCGACAGCGGCTACTTCAACCGCTCTCTGCATGTGTACGGCCGGGCCGGGCTGCCCTGTGATCGCTGCGACACGCCGATCCGCCGCGACGTTTTCATGAACCGGTCGAGCTTCAGCTGCCCTCGCTGCCAGCCGCGCCCGCGGCGCGCGAGGTTCTAGGTATGGTGCCGGCGTGTTCGAAGGCAACGTGTCAGACGAGGTACGGCTGACCGCCTGGGTGCGCGGCCGGGTGCAAGGGGTGGGCCTGCGCTGGTGGGTGCGAAAGCGTGCCCTGGAACTCGGGCTGCGCGGGCACGCCAGCAACCTCGACGACGGGCGGGTCGAGGTGGTCGCCGAGGGACCGCGGGCGGCGTGCGAGCGGCTCCTGGAGGCGCTGCGCGGGCCAGGGGTGCCGGGACGACCAGCCGGCGTGGTGGAGCTTTGGAGCGATAGCCAGGGTGATCCGGAGGGTTTCGTGGAGAAATAGCCGGTTGCGCGACCGTGACCGTATCTTGACCGAGCGTGCCCGTCGTGCGACCCTGGAACTACCGCGCCCGCCGCCCTTACCGGGCTTCGCGTGGAACACAGAAGCGGCAATCCCGGTTCCCCAGCGTCGAGGAAGTCGAGAAGATGGCTAAGGCACTGTTCGGCTATGTTTCGCCCAGCCAGGATGCACGACTCCTCGAAGAGGTCAGTCGCCTCCGCCGGCGGGTGCAGGAGCTGGAACAGGAGTTGTCCACCACCCAGGCAGAGAAGTTCAGGCAGGCCGAGCGGATCCGGCCGGGCCACGTCGACGACGACGAGCTGATCCGCCTCTCCGAGTTCGAGCACGCCGGCATCTGACGATCGCTTTCAGCGGGGCGCCCGGTCAAGGCGCCCCGTTCGCCGCGTCCGGGCGGTAGATTCAACCTCGCATACCCGCCCGCCCCCCTGCGCTGCCCTTCCCCGCGCTGCGCCTCCCCGTGCAGAGCCGCCGCCAGACCCCGACCGCCTCGCCTCGGAGATCCGTGCACCTCAAGAGCCTCACGCTCAAGGGTTTCAAGTCCTTCGCGTCCGCGACGACCCTGAGCTTCGAGCCGGGCATCACCTGCGTGGTCGGCCCCAACGGCTCGGGCAAGTCCAATGTCGTCGATGCGATCGCCTGGGTACTCGGCGAGCAGGGAGCCAAGACGCTGCGCGGCGGCAAGATGGAGGACGTCATCTTCGGCGGCACGACCGGCCGGCCGCCGTTGGGCCGGGCCGAGGTCACGCTCACCATCGACAATGCCGACGGCCTGCTGCCCGTCGACTACACCGAGGTCTCGATCACCAGGCGGATGTACCGGTCCGGGGAGAGCGAGTACGAGATGAACCGGGCCGCCTGCCGCTTGCTGGATATCCAGGAGCTGCTGTCGGACTCCGGCATCGGTCGCGAGATGCACGTCATCGTCGGCCAGGGCCAGCTCGACTCCGTACTCCAGGCGCGTCCCGAGGACCGGCGGGCGTTCATCGAGGAAGCGGCCGGGGTGCTCAAGCACCGCAAGCGCAAAGAAAAGGCGCTGCGCAAGCTCGATGCGATGCAGGTCAACCTCACCCGGCTCACGGACCTGACCGCGGAGCTCCGTCGGCAGCTCAAGCCGCTCGGCCGGCAGGCGGAGGTGGCCCGGCGGGCGGCCGCCGTGCAGGCCGACCTGCGCGACGCCCGGCTGCGCCTGCTGACCGACGACCTGGTGCAGCTACGCGCGGAGCTGGAACGCGAGGTGGCTGACGAGATAGCCATCCGCGACCGTCGCGGGGTCGTCGAGGGGGAGCTTGCCGCGACGCAGCGGACGGAGGCCGACCTCGACGAGGCGCTGACCACCGGCGCCGCGGCGCTGGCCCGGGTGCAGGAGATGTGGTACCGGCTGTCCGCCCTTCAGGAGCGGATTCGGGGCACCGCGCGGCTGGCCGCCGAGCGGGCTCGTTTTCTCGCGGAGCAGCACGACGACACACGCCCGGGCCGTGACCCGGAGACCCTCGACCGTGAGGTGGAGCAACTGCGCCTGCAGGAAGTCGAGCAGCAGCGGTCGCTGGATGCCCAGCTCGGTCGGCGGGCCGAGATCGTGGACCGCCGGCAATCGGTCGAAGCGCAACTCGGCGAGGCGGAGCATGCGCTCGTCATCGCGACCCGTGGGGCGGCCGACCGGCGCGAGGGTCTGGTCCGGCTGGTCGGAGAGGTCAACGCGCTGCGCACCCGGGCCGCCGCCGGCGCCGACGAGATCGCGCGGCTGTCCGCGACCCTCGCGGACGCCCGTCAGCGGGCAGAGCGGGCGCAGGTGGAATTCGACCGCTTGCAACGCGAGGTCGGCGCCCTGGGCGACTCCGAGTTGGGACTCGACGAGCGTTACGAGGCCGCGAAGGCCGTGCTCGACACCGCTCAGGCCCAGGTTCGCCAGCTCACCGAGGCCGAGCATGCGGCCAAGCGAGAGCGGTCTTCGTGGACCGCCCGATGCGAGGCACTCGAGCTTGGTTTGAGGCGCAGGGACGGTGCTGGCTCCCTCCTGGCCGGCGGTGACCGCCCGGCCGGGTTGATCGGCGCGGTCGCGACTCTGCTGCGGGTGCGGCCGGGTTACCAGGCCGCCGTGGCGGCCGCTCTCGGGCCGGTGGCCGACGCGGTGGCGGTGAGTTCACTTGGCGAGGCCGCCCAGGCCCTGACCCAGCTCAAGCGCACCGACGGTGGCCGGGCCGGCCTGTGGGTGGCGGGGCAGCCGCCCGGTCAGCCAGCTGAGCCGTTGCCGGCGCTGCCCGACAGCGTGCAGTGGCTGCGCGAGCTGGTGGAGGCTCCAGATGCCCTCTTGACCGCGCTGGACCGGGCCCTGTACGGCGTGGCCGTGGTCAGCGATCTGCAGGCTGCGCGGCTCCTGATCCAGGGCCGCCCGGACGTGCGCGCGGTGACCACCGACGGCGATCTGCTCGGCGCCGACTGGGCGGTCGGAGGCTCGGCCAGCGTGCCCAGCACGCTGGAGATTCAGGCGACCCTCGACGAGGCGCGGGCCGAGCGGGGCGCGGCCGAGGCGCGCTGCCGGGAGTTGCTCGGGCAGCTGGCCGCGGCCCGGCAGGAGGCCGGCGAGCGCGAGGCCGGGGTGGCCGACGCGCTCGTGGCGCTGCACGTCTCCGACGCCGAACTCGCGGCCGTGTCCGAGCGCTTGGGTGAACTGGGGGCGGCCGTGCGGTCGGCTACGGCCGAAGCCGAGCGGCTCGAACGGGCCCGCGTGGCGGCCGAGGAGGCCCGTGACCGCGACCTGGGTGGCATGGCCGCACTCGAGGAGCGGTTGCGCGCCGGTGAGGCGGCACCCGCTGGTGAGGAACCCTCTACCGAGCAGCGCGACACTCTGGCCAGCGAGGCGGGAGCGGTACGCGAGGCCGAGATGGAAGCCCGCCTGGCGGTGCGTACCGCGGAGGAACGGGTGCGCGCGCTGGCCGCGCGTACCTCCACGCTGCGCCGCGCCGCCGCCGACGAGCGGGCGGCCCGGGCTCGCGCCGAGGCGACCCGGCTGGCCCGAGCGCGCGGCGCGGTCGTGTCCGCCGCGGTCGTACACGGTGCTCAGGCCGTTCTCGCCCGACTGTCCGAGTCGCTCGCGCAGGCCGCCGCCGAGCGCGAAGCGATCCAGCAGGCGAGGGCGGTCCGCGAGGGCGAGCTGCTGGCCGCGCGTCAGAGTGCCCGCGAGCTGGCCGCCGAGCTCGACCGGCTGACCGACGTCGTGCATCGCGACGAGGTCGCGCGGGCCGAACAATGCGTGCGGATCGAGGCGCTGGAAGCCCGCGCGGCGCAGGACCATGGCATCGAGGTCGACACGCTGATCGCGGAGTACGGCCCGGACATCGGTGTTCCGTACTCCGGACCGGAGCCCGCCGAGGGCGAGCCGCTCCCGGAGCCGGCACCCTACGACCGGACCGAACAGGAGCGCCGGGCGGCCCGAGCGGAGCGCGATCTGGCGCTGCTCGGCCGGGTCAACCCGCTGGCCCTGGAGGAGTTCGGTGCGCTCGAGGAGCGGCATGCGTTCCTGTCCGCCCAGCTCGAAGACCTCCGGGACACCCGACGCGACCTCCTCACCGTGATCAAGGAGGTCGACGAGCGGATCCACGACGTCTTCGCCGCCGCCTTCGCCGACACCGCGCGGGAGTTCGAGGTGGTCTTCGCCACCCTGTTTCCTGGGGGCGAGGGGCGGCTGGTGCTCACCGATCCCGACGACCTGTCGATCACCGGCGTCGAGGTCGAGGCGCGGCCACCGGGCAAGCGGATCAAGCGGCTGTCGCTGCTCTCTGGTGGCGAGCGCTCGCTGACCGCGGTGGCGCTGCTGGTCGCGATCTTCCGCGCGAGGCCCAGCCCGTTCTACGTGCTCGACGAGATCGAGGCCGCCCTCGACGACGTCAACCTCGGCCGGTTGATCGGGTTGATCGAGGAACTGCGAGCCGCCAGCCAGCTGATCATCGTGACGCACCAGAAGCGCACGATGGAGGTGGCCGATGCGCTGTACGGCACCAGCATGCGCGACGACGGCCTGACCACCGTGATCAGCCAGCGGCTGCGCGAGCTCGAGACCGCCTGACACCGGACTGGTTGGATCCTCCTGATGGATTACGTCCTGATCGCGGTCGCGGTTGCCGTCGTCGCCCTGCTGGCGATCGTCGGGCTGGTCGTGCGGCCCCGCCGCCGTGGGGTGCCGGAGCCCCGGATTCCCGCAGTCGAGACGACGTCCGAAGTCGTCGCCCCGGCACCGGCCCCGGCGCCAGCCTCCGTGCCGACTCCCCAGCTCGACGTGCCGGCCCCCACCGCGGGCCGGCTGGTGCGCTTGCGCGACCGGCTGGCGCGCTCGCAATCGACCCTCGGCCGCGGTCTGCTGACGATCCTGTCCCGTGACCACCTCGACGAGGACGCCTGGGACGAGGTCACCGACACCCTGCTGGCCGCCGATGTCGGTGTGGGCCCCACCCAGGAGATCGTCGCGCGGCTGCGCGACCGCACCCGGGTGGAGGGCAGCCGGAGCACGGCGGAGTTGCGCGGGCTGCTCACCGACGAGCTCCTGCGCGCGATCGGCGCCGACGTCGACCGCACACTGAACACCGCGGGTCACGACGGCCGGCCGGCCATCGTGCTCGTCGTCGGCGTCAACGGCACGGGTAAGACCACGACCTGCGGCAAGCTGGCCCGCGTACTCGTCGCGGACGGGAGGTCCGTGCTGCTCGGGGCGGCCGACACCTTCCGTGCCGCGGCTGTCGAGCAGCTGCAGACGTGGGGCAGCCGGGTGGGGGCCCAGACCGTACGCGGACCGGAGGGCGGCGATCCGGCGTCAGTGGCCTTCGAGGCGGTCCGGCTGGGGACGCGGTCCGGTGTTGACACCGTGCTCATCGACACCGCCGGCCGGCTGCACACCAAGACCGGGCTGATGGATGAGCTCGGCAAGGTCAAGCGGGTCATCGAGAAGCAGGGGCCGGTCGCCGAGACGCTGCTGGTGCTCGACGCCACGACCGGCCAGAACGGTCTCGTGCAGGCGCGAGTCTTCACCGAGGCGATCGACGTGACGGGCGTGGTGCTGACCAAGCTCGACGGCACCGCCAAGGGGGGCATCGTCATCGCCGTCCAGCGCGAGCTCGGGATACCGGTCAAGCTCGTCGGGCTCGGTGAGGGGCCAGACGACCTGGCTCCGTTCGAGCCCCGCGCCTTCGTCGACGCGCTGCTCGGCGAGGGCCGCTGACCTCCCACATCTGCCTGCATGGACCGCTCCAAAACAGGCCTGACGCCACTAAGCTCTCCCCTCGACAACGCTCGTGGTCAGGATGTTCACCCACCGGAAACAGTCGGGATCCGTCCCGGAAACAGCCCTCCGCCACCTTGAGCGCAACGGAAGGAGGGGCTTGTGAAAATCGATTCGGGTAACACCGCCTGGGTGCTCGCGAGCTCGGCGCTCGTGCTGCTCATGACTCCGGGGTTGGCGTTCTTCTACGCCGGCATGGTCCGCGGCAAGAACGCTCTCGGCATGCTCATGCAGAACTTCGTGACCATCGCCATCGTCAGCATCGTCTGGGTGCTGGCCAGCTACAGCATCGCGTTCGGTCCCGACGGCAAGGCGGGGTTTTTCGGCACCCTGCACGACGCCGGGCTCCAGCATCTCGGTTCTGCTGTGTCCGGCTACTCAGGGAGCCTGGCGCAGAGCGTGCCCCCTGTGGTGTTCGTCTGCTTCCAGTTGATGTTCGCCGTCATCACCCCCGCCCTGTTCACCGGGTCGATCGCCGACCGGATGAAGTTCGGGTCCTTCGTCGTCATCATCGTGTTGTGGTCGTTGCTGGTCTACGGCCCGGTGGCGCACTGGGTGTTCTCGCCGAACGGCTGGGCCTTCAAGATGGGCGCGCTGGACTTCGCCGGTGGGTCCGTCGTCCACATGAACGCCGGTGCCGCCGGCCTGGCGCTGGCCGTGCTCCTCGGCAAGCGGGTCGGCTGGCCGAGCCTGCACATGCGGCCGCACAACCTGCCCTTCACCCTGCTCGGCGCCGGGCTGCTGTGGTTCGGCTGGTTCGGCTTCAACGCCGGCTCCGCGCTGGGCGCCAACCAGTTGGCCGGGTACGCCTTCCTGAACACCAACACCGCGACCGCGGCGGCGATGATCGGCTGGCTGCTCTTTGAGCGGATCGTCAACGGCAAGGCCACCACGCTCGGCGCCGCGTCCGGCGCCGTGGCCGGTCTGGTCGCCATCACACCCTGCGCCGGCTACGTCTCACCGCTCGGCTCCATCGCGGTCGGCCTGATGGCCGGCGCCATCTGCGCGTACGCATGCCGGCTGAAGTTCCGCTTCCGCTTCGACGACGCCCTCGACGTCGTCGCCGTGCACCTGGTCGGCGGTCTCATCGGCACGCTCTCGGTGGGCCTGTTCGCCACCAAACTCATCAACTCCGGCGGCGCCGACGGATTGTTCTATGGCGGCGGCACCACGTTGCTGGTCAAACAGGCCATTACCGCCGGGGCGGTCATCGCCTACAGCTTCTCGGCGACGATGATCATCGCCCTGGTGGTCCGCGCCGTGATGGGTCTTCGGGTCACGGAGGATGTGGAGGCGACCGGGCTCGATCAATCACTCCACGCCGAGACGGCCTACGAGATCGGGCCGATAACGAGCGGCGGCAACCACCCGTCGCCCAGCCCCCGCCCGCTCGAAGGAGCCGCGAGCCCAGGGACGGTGGCCTGATGAAACTCGTGACGGCGATCGTCAAGCCGTTCAAGCTGGAGGATGTCAAGACGGCCCTGGAGCCGCTGGGCATCGCTGGGCTGACCGTCAGCGAAGTCCAGGGCTTCGGTCGGCAGAAGGGGCACACCGAGGTCTATCGGGGTGCGGAGTACACAGTGGACTTCGTGCCCAAGGTCCGGGTGGAGGTCCTGGTCGACGACAGCGAGGCGTGGAAAACCGTCGAGGTGATCGTCGAGGCGGCCCGCACCGGCAAGATCGGTGACGGCAAGGTGTGGGTCACCAACGTCGAGGACGTGATCCGCGTGCGTACGGGAGAGCGGGGTTCCGACGCGCTCTGAACGGGTGGCCCTGCTGGCCCGGCCCGAACTCGACGGGCCGGGCCGGCGGGCGGCGCTAACCGAGATGTACGACGGCTGGCTCCAGGGGCTGATGCCGGATCGGGGCGGCGTGGCCCTGGTCGCAGTCGGTGGTCTCGGCCGCAGCGAGCCGGCGCCGTACGGCGATATCGATCTGGTGATAGTTCACACCGGGCAGAAGGTCGTCCCGGAGTTGGCCGAGCGCATCTGGTATCCCATCTGGGACGCCGGGCTGTCCCTGGATCACTCGGTACGCACGATTCGCGAGGCGCTCGACGTGGCCGCCACCGATCTCAAGGCGGCGGCGGGGCTGCTCGACGCTCGGCACCTCGCCGGTGACCCGGCGGTGACGGCCGCCCTGCTGCAGTCGGCCCGGGTCGCCTGGCGAGGCAAGGCAGCGCCGCGGCTGGCCGAGCTGCGGTCGTCCTGCGAGCAGCGCTGGCTGGCCTCAGGCGAGGTGGCTTACCTGCTCGAGCCCGACCTGAAGGAGGGTCGGGGCGGCCTGCGTGACGTCAACATCCTGCGCGCAATCGCCACCGCGCAGGTGGTGGACGTGCACTGGCGCGACGTTCGGGCCGCGCATCGCACGCTGCTCGACACCCGCGATGCGCTGCAACTCGTCACCGGCCGGTCGATCGAACGGCTGCTCATGCAGGAGCAGGACGGCGTGGCGACTCTTCTCGGGGTCGAAGACGCCGATGTCCTGGTGCAGACGGTCGCGAGCGCCGGCCGCCGGGTGGCCTTTGCTGTGGGCACCGCGTTCAGAGCGGTCGAACGATGGAGTTCCGGCCGGCGCCGCGGTTGGTCGCCGCGCAAGCCGGTGATCGTGCGGCGGCCGCTGGCCCACGGCGTCGTCGAGCAGGACGGCGAAGTGCTGCTGGCGGGTGAGGCGTCGCCGTCCATCGACCCGGTCCTCGGGTTGCGGGTCGCGGCGGCGTCGGCCCGTGCCGACCTGCCGATCGCCGCACACGCGCTGGAGCGGCTGCAGGCCGAACTCGCACCGATGCCCGAGCCCTGGCCGGAAGAGGCGCGCAACACGCTGGTGACACTGCTCGGCTCGGGGCCTGCGCTGATCGGTGCCTGGGAGGCACTCGACCAGCATGATCTGCTCGGCCGGATGTTGCCCGAGTGGGAGTCCGTGCGCTCGCTCCCGCAGCGCAACGCGATTCATCGCTACACCGTCGACCGGCACCTGGTCTCGACCGCCGTCGTCGCGTCCTCCATGACCCGGCGCGTCAGCCGGCCCGACCTGCTGCTGCTGGGTGCGCTCTTCCACGACATCGGTAAGGGGGAGCCGGGCGATCACACGATCAACGGTGTGCGGATCGTGGCCAAGCTGCGACGGCGGCTGGGGATGCCCTCGGCAGACGCGCACATCCTGGTCTCGCTAGTGCGTCACCATCTCCTGCTGCCGGACACGGCGACCAGGCGTGACCTCACCGACCCGGCGACGATTGACACCGTCATCGACGCGGTAGGCCGGTCGGTCGAACTGCTCGACTTGCTGCACGCCCTGACCGAGGCCGACGCGGCGGCCACCGGCCCCGCGGCGTGGAGCGACTGGAAGGCGGGGCTCATCGCCGAACTGGTCGAGCGGGCCCGCGCGCACGCCCACGGTGAGGAGATGTCCCCGCCGGTTCCGGCCGACCCCGAGTTGGTGGCGAGGGCGCGCGGGGGAGAGGCCGTCGTCGAGGTCAGCCCGAACCAGATCGTGGTGGCGGTGCTGGACTCGACCGGCCTGCTCAGCCGGGCGGCGGGGGCCCTGTCGCTGCACCGCCTCGATGTGCTCGCAGCATCGGCGACCCTGCTCGACGGAGTGGGCTACGTGCGGTTCGACGTACGCCCTCGCTTCGGCTCCGCGACCAATCCTGCCGTGGTACGCACCGATGTCTGCCGGGCCCTGGCCGATGACCTGGCCCTGGAGGAGCGCCTAGCCGAGCGCGAGCGGGCCTACCTGAGGCCCGCGGGGGCGCCGGAGCCACCCGCGCCCCGGGTGCTGTGGTTCGACGACGCCGCCACCGACGCGGCGGTGCTGGAATTGAGGGCCGCCGACTCGCTCGGACTGCTCTATCGGGTCACGGCGGCCCTGGAACGCTGCGGCGCTGACGTCCGCTCGGCCCGGGTGGCGACCCTGGGCGGTGACGTGGTCGACGCCTTCTACCTCGGGGGCGAGATCGACCGGGACAAGATCCAGCAGGAGGTCCTCGCTGCGGCGGAGCGGTGATCGGGTCAGGCTGGTCCGCACGGTCCTTCCAGACGAACCGCGGAATGTTGCGGGCGACCGCCTTCACAAGTCCCGGAGCAAGCTCGCCCACCAGCGACTCTGGGGTGACTGTGAGCGCGGGCAGGACCTCCGGCAAGGCCAGCCTCATGACGTCCAGACACGTTGTCCTGCGATCGTCGCCACTTCCCGTCGGGTAGCGGTAGGTGAACGCCACGCACGGCATCGCGTGGTACGCGCCGACCACCACATCGATGGCGCACCGGCCGGACCCGACCCTTGGCTACGGCGACCAATAGGCCATTCGTGGCGGCCCGACGGTCCGGTCTGACGGGATGTGCTCGCACATCAGTCTGTGCTCTGAACCGTGGTGCTGCCCGCTAACCTCGCTCCACCTCGTGCTCGTACACGCGGCTGTCCGAGCGATCGGCGCCGAGCCGCTCGCGCTCCTCGGCCCGGATGACGTGCATCACGGCGTTGATCAACGCGAGGTGGGTGAAGGCCTGCGGGAAGTTGCCGAGGTGCCGGCCGCTGCGCGGATCGAGCTCCTCGGCGTAGAGCTGGAGCGGGCTGGCGAGGTTGAGCAGCTTCTCGCACAACCGGCGGGCCCGGTCGTTCTCGCCGACCTCGGACAGCGCCGAGACCAGCCAGAAGGAGCAGATGGTGAAGGTCCCCTCCTCGCCGGTGAACCCGTCGTCTGTCTCCTTCACCCGGTAGCGCAGCACAAGTTCGTGCTCGGTCAGCTCGTCGGCGATCGCCAGGACGGTCGCCCGCACCCGGGGGTCGTCCGGCGGGAGGAAGCGCACCAGAGGCACAAGGAGCATCGAGGCGTCCAGCGCGGCGGTGCCGTAGTGCTGGGTGAACACCCCGCGCTCGTCGACCCCGTGCTGGCAGACGTCGGCGTGGATCTCGTCGGCCGCGGCCTGCCACTTGTCGGCGAGCTCCCACTCCTCGCGGATCCGGGCCAGCCGCGCACCGCGGTCCGCCGCCACCCAACACATGACCTTCGACGAGGTGAAATGCCGCGGCTCTCCCCGCACCTCCCAGATGCCGCGATCGGGCTCGGCCCAGTGTTCGAGTGCCGACTCGACCTGGTGGACCAGGAGCGGCCAGACCCGCTCGTCGAGCCGGTCCCGGGACCGGGTGTGCAGGTACACCGAGTCGAGCACCGCACCCCAGACGTCGTTCTGCTTCTGGGCGTACGCGTCGTTGCCGACGCGCACCGGCCGCGCGCCCTCGTAGCCGTTGAGGTGGTGCAGCTCACGCTCGGTCAGGTCGCGCTCGCCGCCGATGCCGTACACGATCTGCAGGTCGCCGTCGCGTTCGGCCAGGTCGGCGATGAAGTTGAAGAAGTCGTTGGCCTCCCGTCGTAGCCGAGGGTGTAGAGGCCCCACAGCGCGAACGTGGCGTCGCGGATCCAGCTGTAGCGGAGTCGTAGTTGCGCTCGCCGCCCGGAGTCTCCGGCAGCGACGTCGTCGCGGCCGCCGCGATCGCCCCGGTCGGTGCGTACGTCAGTCCCTTAAGGGTGAGCGCGCTGCGAGACAGGTGACTGCGCCACGGGTGGTCGGGGATGCGGCCACGGGCCAGCCAGTGCTGCCAGTGATGGGCGGTCCACACCATCCGGCGATACGCCTCGTCGTAGGACGTGGGTGGATTCCCGTCGCCCCACGACAGCGCACAGAAGCGGACGTCGCCCTCCTTCAGCATCGTCCGGGCCACCGCACGCGGCCCTTCTAGCCCCAGCCGCATGTCCGTCGTTAGGCGCAGCGCGGGATCGTCCCGACCGCCCCGCGCTTCACACTCGTAGTAGCCGCGGTCGGTGTAGCTCCACTTTGCCTGGTGGCGGCCGTAGTCGAACACCGGCTCGCAGTCCAGTATCAGCTGCACCTCGCCGTTGACGCAGCGCACGGTGCGCACGAGCACGTGCTCGGCCGCGTAGTCGGTGGGGGCCCGGCGGTAGTCCGATCGGGCCGGGTCTTCGGCGTGCCACGGCCCGACCAGCAGCGCGTCCCGGACGATGATCCAGCCTTCGCCGACGTTCCAGCTCGTCTCGAGCACCATCGTGCCCGGCAGGTAGTGGCGGGAGGCGGGCACCCGCCGCTCGGCCGGCCCGAGGCCGAAGGTGCCGGCGTCCCGGTCCAGGACCGCTCCGAACACGCTCGGGGCGTCCAGTCGCGGCAGGCACATCCACTCCACGGCGCCGCTGGGCGCGATCAGCGCGGTCACCTCACAGTCGGAGAGAAACCCGTAGTCTCCGATCCGGGGAAACGCCGTTGCGCGGGCCGCCGGCTGCTCGTGCCCGGCAACTGACTGCTGGCCACCGGCCGGACCGGGTGCGACCGCCGAGACCTCCTGCTCCTGCCGGGCGGCCGGCCCGTCCGGCGCCGGCCCCGTGCTCTTCGCCATGACGACTCCTCGGGAACAGCCGGCCGCTCAGCCGGACGTCTGGGCCACCGCGCGCATCTTTGTTCATGGCGTCGAGCGCGGCCACCTTGTAGGACTCCGCCAGTGTCGGGTAGTTGAAGACGGCTTCGACCAGGTAGTCGACTAGGGTCGCTCACCCGCATCCTCCACCCGGCAGCCGCGAACACCGCCGGGGGCGGCCCCGACTACCCTGGCCAGCAACCCTAACAGTGATCGGCACGGCCCGGCGAAGGCGAAGGGGCAACGGCACGTCATGTTCGACACGCTCTCCGAACGGCTCGAGAAGGCCTTCACCACCCTGCGCGGGAAGGGGCGGCTGTCCGACGCCGACATCGACGCCACGGCGCGGGAGATCAGGGTCGCCCTGCTCGAAGCCGATGTGGCGCTGGCGGTGGTCCGCCAGTTCATCGCCGCCGTGAAGGAGCGGGCCCGCGGCGCCGAGGTGACCAAGGCCCTCAACCCCGCACAGCAGGTCATCAAGATCGTCAGCGAAGAGTTGGTCGGCATCCTCGGCGGGGAGACCCGGCGGCTCCGCTTCGCCAAGACGGCCCCGACGGTTATCATGCTCGCCGGGCTGCAGGGCTCAGGCAAGACGACGCTGGCCGGCAAGCTCGGCAAGTGGCTGAGGGAGCAGGGGCACACCCCGCTGCTCGTCGCCGCCGACCTGCAGCGTCCCAACGCCGTCCAGCAACTCGAGGTGGTCGGGCGCCAGGCCGGGGTCGACGTGTTCGCACCCGAGCCGGGTAGCGGAGTCGGCGACCCCGTCGAGGTGGCCCGGCGCAGCATCACCGAAGCGGGCCGCACGGTGCACGACATCGTCATCGTCGACACCGCCGGCCGGCTGGGCGTCGACGCCGAGATGATGGCGCAGGCGGCGGCCATCCGTGACGCGCTCAGCCCCGATGAGGTCCTGTTCGTCGTCGACGCCATGATCGGCCAGGACGCCGTGACGACGGCCGAGTCGTTCCGCGACGGGGTGGGATTCACCGGAGTGGTGCTCACCAAACTCGACGGTGACGCGCGCGGCGGGGCCGCCCTCTCGGTCCGGCACGTCACCGGAGTGCCCATCCTCTTCGCCAGTACTGGTGAGAAGCTCGCCGACTTCGACGTGTTCCACCCGGAGCGGATGGCGTCGCGCATCCTCGGCATGGGCGACATGCTGACCCTGATCGAGCAGGCCGAGCGCAGCTTCGACGCCGAGCAGGCCGACAAGATGGCGGGCAAGATCGCCGCCGGCACCGACTTCACGCTGGAGGACTTCCTAGAGCAGATGGTGGCAATTCGCAAGATGGGCCCGATCGGCAACCTGCTCGGCATGCTGCCCGGCATGGGCCAGGTCAAGGACCAGATCGCCCAGATCGACGACCGCGACCTCGACCGGGTGGCGGCCATCATCCGCTCGATGACGCCGCCCGAGCGCACCGACCCCAAGATCATCAACGGCTCACGGCGAGCCCGGATATCAGCCGGCTCGGGTACGTCCATCAGTGACGTCAACCAGCTCGTCGATCGCTTCTTCGAGGCGCGCACGATGATGAAGCAGATGGCTGGTGGCATGGGAATGCCCGGCATGGGCGGCCGGCGCAAGGCGACGAAGTCGCCCAAGAACAAGCGCAAGGGCGGCAAGGGCGGCGGCCGGTCAGCAGGCGCGGGCCGGTCCGCTGGCGGTCCGCCCCGGCCCGACGTCGCACCCGAGGCTCCCGATGGGCTGGCAGGAACGGCCGGTCTGCCACCCGGGTTTCAGCTGCCGAGCATCGACCCGTCCAAGTTCCGCAAGCCGCCGCCCGGATCGTGACCGCGCCGCTTCACCTGCGCGGAGTCCTGCTGCCCGGTGACGAGCAGCAGGACCTCTGGGTACGCGACGGCGTGCTGACCTTCGAACGCGTGGCGGGCGCGCAGAGCGTCGCCGATCGCGGCTGGATTCTTCCGGGGCTGGTCGACGCGCACTGCCACGTCGGCCTCCAGGAGGACGGCCCGGTGGCCGGGCTGCACATCGCCCGCGAGCAGGCCCGGGCCGACCGCGACGCCGGCGCGTTGCTGTTGCGCGACGCCGGCTCGCCGCTCGACACCCGGCCCTTGCTCGACGAGCCCGACCTGCCCCGGCTGGTTCGGGCCGGCCGGCACATCGCCCGCCCGCGGCGCTACATCCGTAACTACGCCGAGGAGGTCGAGCCGGCCGAACTGGTGGCGCAGGTGCGGCGGCAGGCGGCCTACGGCGGCGGCTGGGTCAAGCTGGTGGGTGACTGGATCGACCGTTCCACCGGCGATCTGGCCCCCTTGTGGCCGGCCGGCGTGCTCGCCGACGCGATCGCGGCGGCGCACGACCTGGGCGTCCGCGTCGCGGTGCACACCTTCGCCACCGAGTCCCTCCCCGATCTGATCTCCGCGGGCGTCGACTGCATCGAGCACGGCACCGGGCTCACCGACGAGTTGATCGCCGACATGGTCGCCAGAGGCACGACGCTGACCGCCACCAGTCTGGTGGTCGGCACCTTTCCCGAGATTGCCGACCGGGCCGGGAGCAAGTTCCCGGCCTACGCGCAGCGGATGGCGTCGATGGCGGCGGCCTATCCGGCCGTGCTCAGCGCCGCGTACGAGGCCGGAGTGCCCATCCATGTCGGCAGTGACGCCGGCGGGGTGCTGCCGCACGGCAAGGTCGTCGAGGAGATCCAGGCGCTGCACGAGGCCGGCGTACCGGCGGAGAACGCCCTGGCCGCCGGCTCGTGGGTGGCCCGGCGATGGCTCGGCCTGCCGGGGATCGCCGAGGGGGCCCCGGCCGATCTGGTGGTCTACGCCGCGGACCCACGGGCCGACCTCGCCACGCTGCGCGCGCCAGCGCATCTCGTGCTCCGAGGGCGCGTGGTTCGCTGACCGGCGAGCGTCTGGCACAATGACTTCCCGAGTACGTACTCGGTAGCGGCCCCTCTCTCCGCGCCGGCGATGTCCACCCGATGAGACCCCTGGAGCACCCACCCTCGTGGCAACCAAGATCAAGCTCATGCGCCTGGGCAAGATGCGCGCGCCCTACTACCGGATCGTTGTGGCCGACGCCCGTACCAAGCGCGACGGCCGGTCGATCGAGACGATCGGCAAGTACCACCCCAAGCAGCATCCCTCGTTCATCGAGGTCAACTCCGAGCGCGCGCAGTACTGGCTTGGCGTCGGCGCGCAGCCGACCGAGGCGGTCGCCGCGATCCTCCGGGTGACCGGTGACTGGCAGTTGTTCAAGGGCGAGCCCGCTCCCGAGCCGATGCAGGTCGCCGCCGCCAAGCCCGACAAGCGGGCGCTGTTCGAGGCTGCCACGAAGCAAGGCACCGAAGAGCCCACCGCCGAAGCGACCACGCCGAAGAAGCGCGCCGCGAAGGCGCCCAAGGCCGCCACGGAGAAGGCCGCCACGGAGAAGGCCGCCGCGAAGGCGCCCAAGGCCGCCACGGAGAAGCCCGCCACGGAGAAGCCCGCCACGGACAAGGCGGTCGCCGACACCCCGCCCGCCGACACCCCGCCCGCCGAAAGCCCGCTCGCTGACAACCCAACGGCCGGCGAAGCCGGTGCTACGGCGATGGAGGAGAGCACGACGCCGTCCGAGCAGAGTGCCGCCGTCGACTCACCACCGGAGAGCTAGGTGCTCGAGGAGGCGCTGGAACACCTGGTCCGGGGCATCGTCGAACACCCCGACGACGTTCGCGTAGACCTACGCACCGGGCGGCGCGGCCGCACTTTGGAGTTGCGCGTGCACCCCGAGGACCTGGGCAAGGTCATCGGCCGGGCCGGACGTACCGCCAAGGCGCTGCGCGCGGTGATGACGGCGATCGGTGGCAAGGGGCTGCGCGTCGACGTGGTCGACACCGACTCCCGATAGCGAGCGGCACCGCGGCGATGCTGCTCATTGTCGGGCGAATCGGCCGCGCGCACGGCCTCAAGGGCGAGGTGCTCGTGAGCGTCCGTACCGACGATCCCGAAACGAGGTTCGCCGTCGGGGCGAAGCTCGCGACCGAGCCCCCCGAACGTGGCCCGCTCACGGTGACGGCGGCAGGGCTGCATTCGGGCCGTTACGTGGTGGCCTTCGAGGGCATTGCGGATCGCACCGCCGCCGAGGCGCTGTGCGGGACCGAGCTGGTCGTCGACTCCGCCGAGCTGGTGCCGATCGACGATCCCGATGAGTTCCACGACGTCGAGCTACTCGGCCTCCGGGTCGAGGACGTCGCCGGCAACCCGTTGGGGGAGCTCGCCGATGTGGTGCACGGGCCCGGCACGGACCTGCTCGTGATCAAGGCCGGCGACCGTGAGGTGCTCGTACCGTTCGTCCGTGAGTTGGTCCCGACCGTCGATGTTGCCGGTGGCCGGGTCGTGGTCGACCCGCCCGAGGGACTACTCGATCTATGAGAATTGATGTCGTCACCATCTTCCCCGGCTATCTCGCACCGCTGTCGGAGTCCTTGCTGGGCAAGGCGCGCGAGCGCGGCCTGGTCGATGTGCGGCTGCATGACCTGCGCCGCTGGACCGACGACGTGCACCGCACCGTCGACGACACACCGTACGGCGGCGGCCCCGGGATGCTGATGCGACCGGAGCCCTGGGGCCGCGCGCTCGACGAGATCGCACCGCCGGGCGGCAAGCAGCCCCGGCTGGTCGTCCCCACACCGACCGGACGTCCGTTCAGCCAAGCCATGGCTCAGGAGTACGCGGATGCGCCGTGGCTGGTGTTCGCCTGCGGCCGGTACGAAGGTCTCGATGCCCGGGTGGTCGACCTTGCCCGCGAGCGGATGAGCGTCGACGAGGTCTCGCTCGGCGACTTCGTCCTGGCCGGCGGCGAGGTCGCGGTGCTGGTGATGGTTGAAGCGGTGAGCCGACTGCTGCCCGGAGTGCTCGGCAACGCCGAGTCGGTGACAGACGACTCATTCGCCGTCGGTCTGCTCGAGGGGCCGGCGTACACCAGGCCGGAGGTGTGGCGGGGGCGACAGGTGCCCGAGATCCTGTTGTCCGGCGACCATGCCCGGATTTCGCGGTGGCGACGTGATCAGGCGTTGCTCCGCACCGCCGGAAGGCGGCCGGATCTGATCACCGCCCTGCCCGCGGACGCCCTCGATGCGCGGGATCGCAGCCTGCTGGCGGAGGCCGGGTTTCCCCTGCCGGATGCTGATGTGGCACCCTAGAACGGTTGCCGCGGGTTGGTTCCCGCATAGAGCATCCAGCCAAGCCAGCACCGGCATCCAGCCAGCACCAGACCAGCCCGATGATCCCCGCGCGACCCGAGCGCGCGCCCGACGGATGAGGAAGCGAAGACCGCGATGAACACCCTGGACGCGCTAGACGCCGCCTCAATGCGTTCCGACATCCCGGACTTCCGGCCCGGCGACACGCTCAAGGTCCACGTCCGGGTCGTCGAGGGCAACCGCTCGCGGATCCAAATCTTCCAGGGCGTGGCCATCCGCCGTCAGGGTGGCGGGGTTCGCGAGACGTTCACCGTACGCAAGATGAGCTTCGGCGTGGGCGTGGAGCGCACCTTCCCGCTGCACACGCCGGTCATCGACCGGATCGAGGTCGTGACGCGTGGCGATGTCCGCCGTGCGAAGCTGTACTACCTGCGCAACCTGCGCGGCAAGCGAGCCAAGATCAAGGAGCGTCGGGACAGCCCGACCAAGTGATCTTCCCTCGGCGCCCGCGGCAGCGTCGCTGCATACGGACCAGGCCGTGGACGAATTTGTTCGCCGCGGCACTCAAGCATTCCTTCCGGCGGTCCGACTGATCTCACGTCACCGCCTGCGGGCGGCGATGGAAGTGGGCGTCTACTCTGGTCAGGACGATGGCTGATTTCGATGGCGGGGGTAGCCCCGCATCAACTGCGCGGGGCGGCACGCGGACCCGCGCCGAACGGCGCCGTCAGGACGCAGCCCGTCCCCGCCGCGAGCGCACCCGGACCACCACCCAGCCGGGTTTGCCGCTGAGCGAGCCGAGTCTGTCCAACGGTGAGACCCGGGCGTCCCGGCGAGCTACCAGCGACCCCCGTCGCGCCCCCGGCACATCGTCAGCCCGAGCGGGCACCCGGCGTACCCGTCAGAAGCCCATGCCCTTCTGGCAGGAGCTTCCGGTTCTGATCCTGATCGCCATCGTGCTGGCGCTGCTGATCAAGACGTTCCTCGTGCAGGCCTTCTACATCCCCTCCGAGTCGATGCAGAACACGCTGCAGGTGCGCGACCGGGTCCTGGTCAACAAACTGGTGTTCGACTTCCGCAATCCTCATCGCGGTGAAGTGATCGTCTTCAACGGGGTGGAGTGGCAGCCCGAAGTGCACGTCGCCGCGCCGGGCAACTCCGTCTCGCGCGGCCTGCGCGGATTCGCCAGCGCCATCGGCCTGGGACCGCCCAACGAGAAGGACTACATCAAGCGCGTGATCGGGCTGCCTGGCGACACAGTGCAATGCTGCGACACCAACGGCCGGGTCACGGTCAATGGGCACGCTCTCGATGAGCCGTACATCTTTGACAACACGCCCCTGCAGCAGCGCGCCTTCGGACCGATCAAGGTGCCGGCCGGTCGCCTGTGGGTCATGGGCGACCATCGCGGGGTGTCGGCCGACTCCCGGTCGCACATCGAGGACCAGTGGCGCGGCACGATTCCGGCGAATCACGTCGTCGGCCGCGCCTTCGTCATCGTGTGGCCGGTCCATCGAGCCGGCGGGCTGCCCGTACCGAAGTCGCTCAAGAACGCCGCCATGCCGCTGTTGCCGCTGCTACCCGCGGTGCCGGTCGGCGCGCTCGTGCTGCGACGCCGTCGTCGCGACTGACCCTAAACCCGGGGTCGGGATGCGTCGCAAGAAGCGATCGTCCCGATCGGAGTGGCTGTACATCGTGCTGGCGGCGCTCATCATTTTCGTCCTTCTGCGTACGTTCGTGCTCGAGGCCTTCTTCATCCCCAGCGGCTCGATGGAGGCCACCCTCCGCAAACCCGATCGGGTGCTGGTCAACAAGATCGTCTACCGGACCCGTTCCATCCGCCGCGGCGAGGTCGTCGTGTTCGTCGCGCCCGTCTCGTGGCGCCGTCCAGGCGAGAAGGACTTCATCAAGCGCGTGGTCGGCCTGCCCGGGGACCGGGTGGCCTGCTGTGACAGCGCCGGGCGCGTCACTGTCAACAACGTCGCGCTGACCGAGCCGTACGTCGACTCCGGCGACCGGCCGTCGGTGACCAGTTTCGACGTCACCGTGCCGACCGGCCGGTTGTTCGTTCTGGGTGATCACCGCTCGGTCTCCGCGGACTCACGGCGGCATCTCGCCGACGACCTCGGCACGATCCCGGAATCCAGCGTGGTGGGCCGGGCCTTCGTCGTGATCTGGCCAGTGACGGATTGGCGCAGGTTGCCGATCCCGTCGACGTACGCCGGTATCGGAGCCCCGTGAGCCGCGGTTGCGACCCGCTGCCGGCTAAGGCCGGATGCCATGCCCGATCGGTGGTGTCCGGTCGTAGTCTGGCCGTGTCATGACCACAGCAGAGCCGATCCAGCGCGCCGGTGCGCGCGTGCTGCTGGTCGACGGGCGCGAGCGCGTGCTGCTCTTCCGGGGTGTGGATCCGGGCCGGCCGGAGGTGTCGCCCTACTGGTTCACCGTCGGTGGCGGCCTCGAACCGGGCGAGTCTTCCATGGACGGCGCGCTGCGCGAGACCCGCGAAGAGACCGGCTTGCGGTTGTCGGCCGGCGATCTGGTCGGGCCGGTGTGGCACGAGGTGGCCGAGTTTCCCTTCGAGGGCCGCACGTACCGCCAGCCACAGGACTTTTTCCTGGCCCGCGTCGAGTCATGGCCGGTCGACACATCGGCGTTCGAGGAGCCCGAGCTGCGCAGCATTGACCGCCACCGCTGGTGGAGCGTCAGTGAGCTCGAGCGGACCGACGAGGCCTACTACCCTGCCGAGCTGCCGACGCTGCTCCGCTCGCTGCTCGGATCGGGAAGCTGACGTGCTCTGGCCAGGCCGCGCGCTGGTCCGCCGCGACACCGGGCTCTTCGCCCTCGAGGGAGCACTGCGCCGCCGGGGTTTCCCGGTGATCGCCGGGGTCGACGAGGCCGGCCGCGGCGCGTGCGCCGGCCCGCTCGTTGTCGCCGCCTGCGTACTCCCGGATGGGCCTCGCGGTCATGTTCCGGGCCTGGCCGACTCCAAGCTGCTCACCCCCGCGGTACGCGAGGAGGTCTACGCGCGGGTCGTCGCCCGCGCCGACGACTGGGCGGTCGTGATCATCCCGGCGGTCGAGGTGGATCGACGGGGCATGCATCGGTGCAACGTCGAGGGCATGCGCCGGGCACTGGCCCTCCTGGAGCCGCGACCGGCCTACGTGCTCACCGACGGCTTCCCGGTGGCCGGTTTGCCCGCTCCCGGGCTGGCCGTCTGGAAGGGGGACCGGGTGGCGGCCTGCATCGCGGCGGCCTCCGTAGTGGCCAAGGTCACCCGGGACCGCCTCATGGTCGAGATGCACCAGTTGTTCCCGACCTATGACTTCGCCCAGCACAAGGGCTACGTCACTCCTGAGCATGCGGCGGCGCTCGAAGCGCATGGACCGTGCCCCGAGCACCGGTACTCCTACGTCAACGTCGCGCGAGTACGCCAGAATGGGGCCATGCAGTTAAGCGGCAGGCAGTTCAGCGGCGGGGAGAGCGCATGAGTTCTGAGGAACTCGAAAAGTATGAGACCGAGATGGAGCTGCAGCTCTATCGGGAGTACCGCGACATCGTGCGCCAGTTTTCATACGTCGTGGAGACCGAGCGGCGTTTCTACCTCGCCAACTCTGTCGACTTGGCCGTACGCAACGCCGACGGTGAGGTGTTTTTCGAGGTGACCATGCGCGACGCATGGGTTTGGGACATGTACCGCCCGGCGCGGTTCGTCAAGCACGTCCGGGTCGTGACCTTCAAGGATGTCAACGTGGAGGAGCTGGAGAAGCCCGACATCGACCTGTCCGGGGATACCGACCCCTTCGGTGGGTAGGCAGCTGACGTGACCGACTTCGACGATGTGCGGGCCCCGCATGACGACACGCCCGCCACGAGCACCGACCAGCCCGACGTGGCGGGGACCGAGGATGACGACGCCCGCCCACCCGGGCCGCGCGAGCAAGCCGGTGTCGCAGAGGGCACGTCGACCGCGGTGACGCCGGCGGCCGGTACGTCCGAGGCAATGGCGCCGGCCGAGGGGATCCATCAGCCCGACGTCGGGCCCGGCGGCGAACAGTTCGACACCGACGAGCGCCCGGCACCCAACCGCACGACCGGATCCCGCTAGCCGTCAAGACCCCCTGCACAGGGCCGGTACCGCCCACAGATTAGGGCCGGACAGCTCCGGCTGCCAGGTTCGCCGGACAGGCTGGCGGCATGGCAGAGAAGGATCGGCTAGGTCGCCACGGCGAGGACATCGCGGCCGCGCACCTGCAGAACGCCGGCATGGTGGTGCTGGCTCGCAACTGGCGATGCGCTCAGGGTGAGCTCGACATCGTGGCCCGCGACGGCTCGACGCTGGTGTTCTGCGAGGTCAAGACGCGGTCCGGTGTCCGCTACGGATCCCCGGCGGAGGCGATCATCGGGGTCAAGGTCCGTCGGATTCGCCGGCTGGCCGCCGCATGGCTGGCCGAGACCGGGCGCGGTTGGCCGGAGACACGCTTCGATGTCGTCAGCATCGTCGCGCCCAGCGGCGGGTGCGCCACCGTCGAGCATCTGCGCGGCGCCTTCTGATGCCACTCGCGCGGGCATTGTCGGTCGCTCTCGTGGGCGTCGTGGGCCATCTCGTCGAGGTGGAGGCCGACCTGGCACTCGGTCTGCCCGGCCTGGTCATCGTCGGCTTGCCCGATGCCTCGCTGTCGGAGGCGCGCGACCGGATTCGGGCCGCCGTCGTCAACAGCGGCGAGTCCTGGCCCTCACGGCGGATCACGCTCGGGCTGTCGCCGGCGACGCTGCCCAAGCATGGCAGCGGGTTCGATCTGGCCATGGCGGCCGCGATCCTCGCCGCGGCCGGGGTGGCACCGGCCGCGGCCCTGCACGGGCATGCCCTGTTCGGCGAGCTCGGCCTCGACGGGCGGGTCAGGCCCGTGCGCGGGGTGCTCCCCGCCGCGTTGGCCGCCGCCCGGGCCGGGTTGCCCGGTGTCGTCGTGCCCGGAGACAACATGCGTGAGGCTTCACTCGTGCCGGGGCTGGCCGTGCACGGCGTGCGATCCCTGGCCGCCCTCATCCGCTGGATGCGCGGCGAGATCGCGGCCGAGGAGCCGGCCGCTGCGGCCGATCCCGAGCCGGCCGAGGCGAGGTGGCCCGATCTGATGGACGTGGTCGGCCAAGGCTACGGTCGGCACGCTCTTGAGGTGGCTGCAGCGGGTGGCCATCATCTGTTCCTGGTCGGTCCGCCGGGCGCGGGCAAGACGATGCTGGCCGAGCGGCTGCCCGGCATCCTTCCACCGTTGAGCCTCGACGCCGCGCTGGAGGTCACGGCGGTCCATTCTGTCGCCGGGGTTCTTCCGGAGCGGGCGCCGCTGATCACGCGGCCGCCCTATCAGGCCCCGCACCACTCGGCCAGCGTCGCGGCCCTCGTCGGCGGTGGAAGCGTCCTCGCCCGTCCCGGTGCTCTGTCGCTGGCCCATCGTGGCGTGCTCTTTCTCGATGAGGCGCCGGAGTTTCCCGGTGGAGTCCTCGACGCCCTGCGACAGCCGCTCGAGCGCGGTGAGGTCGTGCTGGCCCGGTCGGGTGGGGTCACCCGCTACCCGGCCAGGGTGCAGCTGGTGCTCGCCGCCAATCCCTGTGCGTGCTCGAGCCCGGTGGGTGATCAAGCCTGCACCTGCACCGCGATGGCCCGGCGGCGCTACCTCGCCCGGCTGTCCGGCCCGCTGCTGGATCGGATCGACCTGCAGGTCGAGCTGCTTCCGGTGCGGCGAGCCGACCTGATCGCCGACGCCGCGGACCTGGAGCGCTCGTCCACGGTGCGGGCCCGAGTGGCGGCCGCCCGCGCGGCCGCGGCCGAGCGGCTGACCGGCACCGGGTGGGCGACCAACGCCGAGGTGCCGGGCCGGGCACTGGGTACCCGGTGGAGGCTGCCCCGAGGCGTCCGTGAGCCTGCCGACAACGGCGTCGAGCGGGGTGAGATCTCGGCCCGCGGCTACGACAGGGTCATCCGAGTCGCGAGGACGCTATACTCGCATACGTGAGAGCCGCTGTCTACGTCCGCCAGTCCCTCGACAAGTCCGGCGCCGGTCTGGCCGTCGCCCGTCAGCGGGAAGACTGCGAGCGACTGTGCGAGCGGCGCGGCTGGCCGGTTGAGCGACTCTACGTCGAGAACGACACCTCCGCTTCAGGGCGGAAGCCGAGGCCGAAGTTCGAGGCCATGCTTGCCGACGCCAGAGCCGGCCGTTTCGATGTGATCGTCGGCTGGCACCTCGACCGGCTCACCCGCACGCTGCGCGACCTCATGCCGCTGCTGGAGCTGGCCAAAGAGCACAACGTCGGCACGACGACGGTCTCGGGCGACCTCGACCTGACCACCGACCAAGGCCGGACCGTGGCCGGTCTGCTGGCCGTGGTGGCGCAGGGGGAGATCGACCGCAAGACGACACGGCAGACCCGGGCCGGACTGCAGGCGGCCGAGCAGGGCAGGCGCGTAGGTGGACGGCGGCCGTTCGGCTACGACCAGGACGGCATGACCATCCGCGACCATGAGGCTCAGGCCGTCCGCGACGGGTTCGACGCGTTGCTTGCCGGTGTCCCACTGGCCGCCATCGCCCGGGATTGGAACCGGCGCGGGCTGACCAGCGGTCAGATGCGGTGGAAGGGCAAACGCGACGAGGCGGGCCGCTTGGTCGAGCCCTCGTCGTGGCGCGCCGACAGTGTGCGCCACGTCCTCGGCAAC
>JBBPZR010000040.1:0-17687 GCA_038276285.1 Mycobacteriales bacterium
GCCGGCCCGCAGCATCTTCCTGCTGTGCGCGCCCTCGGTGCACCCCGACGACGTGCCCGTGACGATCCGCTCCCGCTGCCGGGTCGTCTCCTTGCGTACGCCGAGCGTCGACGCGATCGCCGGCGTCCTGACCAGGCGCGACGGGATCGACGAGGTGATGGCCCGCTGGGCCGCCCGGGCCAGCCAGGGTCACGTCGGTCGCGCCCGCCGGCTGGCCCGCGACGACGAGGCCCGGGCCCGCCGGCAGACCGCCCTGGCAATACCGGGCTTGCTGAGGAGCCTGGGTGCCTGCTTCGAGGTGGCCGAGGAATTGATCGCGGCGGTGGAGGAGGAGGCCGCCGCGGTCACCGAGCCGGTGGAGCGCAGCGAGACGGCGACGCTCAAGCAGGCGCTCGGCGCCGGCGGCACGGGCAAGGGCGCCGCGGCCGCGACGCGGGGCACGGCGGGGCAGATCAAGGACCTCGAGAAGGCACAGAAGTCCCGGCGTACGAGGGCTCAGCGCGACGCGCTTGACCGGGCGCTGGTCGATCTGGCCGCCTTCTACCGCGACGTCCTCACCGTGCGAGTAGGTGCGCGGGTGGCTTCGGTGAACTCCGACATCCCCGATGTCATCGGCCGGGCGGCGTCGAAGTGGACACCCGAATCGGCGCTCCGGCGGCTCGAGGCGGTGCTCGAGTGTCGAGCGGCCATCGAGCTCAACGTCAAGCCCCGGATCGCCGTGGAGGCCATGGCGATCGCGCTGCGCGAGGGCTGACGCTTCGGGGCGGGCTAGACGTGGAGCCGCCTATCGGAATCGAACCGATGACCTATTCATTACGAGTGAATCGCTCTACCGACTGAGCTAAGGCGGCCAGGACGGCAACGGTGCCGCGAAAGTGTATCCAAGCTCAGGCGGGCTGCCCGCCCACGGGAGTTTGCGACGAGGGGCTGGTTTCGTAGGCCTGCCGGCTGCCGCAGACGCTGGCCCGGCTGCACGAGCACCGGCTGCCGCCCTCGTCGAGGCGCACGACGACGGAGTCCGCCGGAACGTTGTGGCCGACCACCCGCCCCGGCCCCTCCGGCGCGTCGACCTGGGCGCCGATCGCCGGGGCGGTGGCCTTGAAATCGGCGTACAGCGGGTGCTCGTACTTCAGGCAGCACATCAGCCGGCCGCAGGCGCCGGAGATGCGCATCGGGTTGAGCGGCAGGTCCTGGTCCTTGGCCATCCGCAGGCTGACCGGCTCGAAGTCCTTCAGGAACGTGGCACAGCACAGGTCGCGCCCGCACGAGCCGATGCCGCCCTGAATCCGCGCCTCGTCACGGGCGGACAACTGGCGCAACTCGACCCTGCAATGCAGGGTGGCACCGAGGTCGCGGACCAGGCCGCGGAAGTCGACCCGGTGCGGCGCGGTGAAGTAGATGGTGGTGCGCTCGTCCGATGGTTGATGATCAAGGCCGACGACCTTCATGGGCAGGCCGTGCTCGCGGATCAGCCGCTTGGCCGCCACCTTGGCCTCGGCCTTGCGGCGGCGCACGGTGGCGTCGCGATCCAGGTGCTGGTCGTCGGCCAGGCCAGCGATCTGCGGAGCGCCGAGCGACGCCTCGCCGACCTCCTGCGGCGCCCAGACGCACTCGGCGACCTCTGGTCCCTCGTTGGTCGGCACGAGCACCCGGTCGCCGACCCCGGGGGAGTACGGGCCGGGATCGAGGTAGTAGAGCCGCCCATACCTGGTGAAGCTGACGGCGCACAGCATGCCCATGGGACGAAGAGTACGCATCAGGGCGCAGGGCCGTAGCTCTGCGGATGATCTCAAATACGCTTTGTATGGTCGGCGGTCATCTTGCCCAGCGCCAAGCAGTCAGCGGGTGGACTTCCCAACCGGTGAACTGGTGCCAATCCTTGCTGACGTGTTCGGGGTCCCAGTAGACGAAACCCTGGATGTCGACCAGTGCGTCGTTCGGCGGCGCGGTCGGCGCAGAGCCGGCGGCGATGAACCCTTGCGAGATCTCGCCGTGGATCTGCGTCGTCGGTCCGAGTGGCTGCGTCGGATCGGCAAGCCAGCCGACCCTGTCACCGTCACCGTCCAGCCCGCGGGAGAACTCAAGCCTGACCCGCACGCTATGGATCTCGACGTACTCCCAGACCCCGTGGGACCGGCACGGCGGCGTGGCGGTGTTCTTTGCCGGGATGCCCGGCGTAAATCCGCCGCCGTCGAATGTCGCGCCTCCCGATGGGTTACGGGCGCGACCGAGGACGGCGGTGATGGAGGTGAGCGTGGCCCAGCACCTGACGTGGGGATTCCACGAGGGGCGGGTGATCGGCGGGACAGGCTGCAGGCCCGACCAGGTGTCCTTGGCCGCGGCCGGTATGTGCCGGCCGGTCCGATAGATGCTGCCGTCGCCGAGTGTGATGATGGTCACCGGACCGCCAGCCGGAGGGGCGGTGGCCGAAGGCCCGGAGGCCAGCACACCGCCGAGGCGCTCCCACGACGTCACCGTGGATCCGGCCGCGCGATACCAAAGCGCATCGTCCCGGCCACGAACATAGACGTCGACCCGGCCCGGAGCCGAGGAGGCGACCGCCGGGTCGCTGAGGGTGGTTTGCGCGCCGAGGCTGGCCCAGGGCGACCACCCGCCGGTGCTGTGGTTACGGGTGCGCGACCACAGGGTGTTGTCCCGCCGGCGCACCACGATTGTCGTTGCATCACCGGTGCTGACCGCGGCCGGTCCGCTACCGGGTGCGAGGGCACCCCCGAGCGAAACCCAGCCGTAGCGCCGGCCGCTGGTGTCGGCCGACCGGCTCCACACCGAGCCGTCGGCCTGCGGCGCGAACACATCGATTCGGCCGGCTTCCGGCGATGAGGCGGCTGGCCGGCCGGTGAGCGCACCACCGAGAGAGACCCAGCCCGACCAGCTGCGGCCGGCCGTTGTGGAGATCTTTTCGGACAGCAGGCCCGTGCGGCCCCGGGTGAAGACCTGCAGGACCCCGGCACCGCTCGACGCCACTGCGGGGCCACCGGCGGCGCCCCCACCGCCGCCGACCGGCACGTTAGGCGACCAGCCGTAGCCGCTCCGCACCCGATGATCCAGGCTGCTGCGGTAGACCGCGCGGGTGGTTGTCGGCCCGAGGGTGAACAGATCCACGACGCCGGCGGCCGAGGTAACCGCCGCTGGGGCGTCGAAGTCGACCGTCGGCGTCGCCGTTGGGCCTGACTCGTCCGGGGGACGACTCGCTGTCACCGGTTTCCGTCCGTCCCGGCAGCCGACGAGCAGCAGTGGTATGACGATCGCCAGGAGGACCGGCAGCAGGCGACTCGTCAGCGGCGGAGTGCCAAGTGACGGTGTCACCCGGTTCATTGTGTCACCCTGCTTGAGTGACCTCGTTCGACGTGCTCGACCAGGCGTTCGACCAGGACGAATACGAGCGCCGTCGCCATCCCGTGCGCCGCTTTCTCGGCTGGACGCTGCTGCTCCTGGTCGCGGCGCTCGCGGGGGCGGCGGTATTTCTCCTGCGCTACCAGCCGCTGACCCAGGGCGACACCCACGGCGTACGCGGGGATCGGGTCGACCAGACGGATCCGGCCGGGGCACGCGGGGCCAGTGTCGTCGCGTACTCCTCGGGGGCCAGTTTCGACGTGGTGTTCTCCGTCGCCAACGACGGCCCGGTCACCGTACGCATTACCGACCTGCCCGATATCGGGCTCCGCGCGGTCGTGTCGTCGTACGAGGTGCGCGTCATGCCGAGCGGTGCGACCGCCTACGACGAGGGGTTGTCGCGGGAGTTCCGGCCGTTCAGGCTGCGGCCGGGCGAGAGCCGGACCCTGGATCTGAGATACACGTTCAAGGACTGCCGCGCCGTCACCGACGGCGGCAACCGGATCGTGCGCACCCAACAGGTCGGCTACGACCTCGTCCAGCGGCTGCCGCGGGTGTCCGACGTGCGGCTGGCCCAGCCGTTGGTGATCACGGATATGGCCCTGTGCTGAGGGGTACGTAGCGGGTATGACCCGACCCGGCGACCCGCTCCCCCCGCACGATCCACAGCCGCCCGGCCCGATGCCGCCCCTGGAGCCGACCCCGCCCCCACCCGGGCCGGACCCCACCGAGCCGGCGCCGCTGCCACCGCTGCCACCGACTCCAGACCCTGACGCTCCCATGCCCGCGCCCGAGCCGACCGGTCCCGGTGGTCCGCCACCGGGGCCGACCCTTCCCGAGCCCACCATTCCCGGGGCCCCGCCACCCGCCTACGCCTGACAGCTGGCCACTTGATCCAGTTTGCTTGCAGCAGGGGGCCTATCCCGGTGCGCGGAAGGGACCACCGCTGCAACCAACCGGGCAGGGCCCGGCGCGCGGGCGGTCGCAGTGCCCGCCCCTGACCCGGCATGCGGACACCATCGCCCCTTCACCGATGATATGCTTGTAGCAAGCAACTAGTTAGGGGCTCTGCCATGTCCGAGGCCGACGAGGCGATCGAGCGCGAGCTCATGCGGCTGGTCCGGTCGCTCGAGCGGGTACACCGGTCGCTCCAGGGGGCCGACGACGTGTCGCACCGCTTGGAGCGGTCGGCCTACCGAGTGCTCGCGCACATCGTCGATGCCGGCCCGGTGCGGCTGTCCGGTCTGGCCGGCCTCGCCTGCGTGGATGTGTCCACGGTCAGCCGTCAGGTCACCGATCTGGAGGCGCACGGCCTGGTGGTACGCGAGGTAGATCCGACCGACGGCCGGGCCGCGCTGCTGCGGGCCACCGATCGGGGGGACAAGTTGCTCCGGCTCACCCGGGAATCCCGAGGTCGTTTCGTACGTGAGGTGCTTGCCTCATGGCCGGCCGTCGACCGACATGAGCTGGGCCGCCTGCTCGCCCGGTTCAACGACGGGATCAGCGCCACCGCGCTGGTTCGACAGGAGAGCTCATGACCACCACGTCCACAGTGGACACCCAGCCCGGTCAGCCGGCCGGCATGACGCACCGCCAGATCCTGGTCGTGATGTCCGGTCTCATGCTCGGGGTGCTGTTGGCCGCGCTCGATCAGACCATCGTCGCGACGGCGCTGCCGCGCATCGTCGGCGACTTCAAGGGTCTCGAGCACCTGTCCTGGGTGGTCACCGCGTACCTGCTCACCTCCACCGCATCGACCCCGCTCTACGGCAAGATCTCCGACCTCTATGGCCGAAAGCCCGTCTTCCAGTTCGCGATCGTGGTGTTCCTGCTCGGCTCGGTCCTGTGCGGCGTGAGCCAGAGCATGGGCCAGTTGATCGCCTTCCGGGCGATCCAGGGTCTGGGCGCCGGCGGCCTGATGACGCTGGCTATCACGATCATCGGCGACATCATCCCGCCGCGGCAGCGCGGTCGGTACCAGGGCTATTTCGGCGGCGTGTTCGGCATCGCGTCGGTGGCCGGGCCACTGCTCGGCGGGTACTTCACCGACCACCTGTCGTGGCGGTGGATCTTCTACGTCAACGTGCCGGTCGGCCTGGCCGCCCTCGTGGTCACCAGCATCGTGCTCAAGATGCCGCACACCCGGCGCGAGCACAAGATCGACTACGCCGGCTCGGCCCTGATGGTCGCGGCCGTGTCGTCATTGCTGCTGGTCACCGTGTGGGGCGGTCGTACGTACGCCTGGTCCTCGTCGACGATCCTCGCCCTCAGCGCGGCCGGCGTCGTGCTCAGCGTGCTCTTCCTGGTCCGCGAGCACTACGCGAGCGAGCCGATCCTGCCGCTGTACCTGTTCCGCAACCCGGTGTTCAGCGTCGCCAACGCGGTGACCTTCATCGTGGGCCTGTCGATGTTCGGCGCGATCATCTACCTGCCGCTGTACCTGCAGGTGGTGAAGGCGCACACGCCCACGACCTCCGGCCTGCTCCTGCTGCCGCTCATGGTGGGTATCTTGGCGTCCTCCATCGGCAGCGGCCGGGTGATCTCCCGGATCGGCCGCTACAAGATGTTCCCGATCATCGGCACCGGGCTGATGGCCGTCGGCATCTACCTGCTCAGCCGCCTGCAGGTCGGCACCTCGCAGTGGATCATCTCCTTCGACATGCTGGTGCTCGGCCTCGGCCTGGGCTGCGTGATGCAGGTGCTGATCCTGGCCGTGCAGAACGCCGTCGACCGCCGTGACATGGGCGTCGCCACCTCGTCGACCGCCTTCTTCCGCACATTGGGAGGCGCCTTCGGCACCGCCATCTTCGGTGCGGTGCTGACGGCCCGGTTGCACTACTGGGCGCCCAAGCTCCTGCCCGCCGCGGGCGGCGACAAGGTGCGGCAGGCATCGGGCAACTCGATCTTCAACGACCCGCAGGCGATCAAGGCATTGCCCGGTGTGATCCACGATGCCGTGCTCGAGATGTTCGTCCGCTCGATCCACACTGTGTACCTGGTGGCCCTGCCGGTGGTGGTGATCGGCTTCGTCCTCACCCTGCTGCTGCGTGAGCAGAAGCTGAAGGGGCCGAGTGATCCCGCCGGCCTGGTCTGACAAGTTGATCAAGGAGTTTCCGTCGCGGACGATGCCCGAATGCCCGTTTTGTACTACGCAAACTCCTTGATCACCGCGCGCGGGGCGGGGCGCGCGGGCGGGGCGTGCGGGCGGGGCGTGCGGGCGGGGCGCGCGGGTGCCGGGTCAGGCTGGCGGCCGGTCGGGATTGCCCGACTGCAGTTCGCCGTCGTGGTCGGCCAGCCGCTGCCGTGACGCCAGGATTTCGCGTTCGGCTGCCGACCGGCCGACCCATGTCGCGCCGTCGACGGACTTGCCGGGCTCGAGTTCCTTGTACACCTCGAAGAAGTGCTGGATCTCCAGGCGGTCGAACTTCGCGATGTGATGGATGTCTCGCAGGTGCTCCATCCGAGGGTCGTTGGAGGGTACGCAGAGCACCTTGTCGTCGCCGCCCATCTCGTCGGTCATCCGGAACATCCCGATGGCACGACTACGGATGAGGCAGCCCGGGAAGGTCGGCTCGTCCACGAGCACGAGGGCGTCCAGCGGGTCGCCGTCCTCGCCGAGGGTGCCCTCGATGAAGCCGTAGTCGGCCGGGTAGCGGGTCGAGGTGAACAGCATCCGATCTAAGCGGATGCGGCCGGTGCTGTGATCCACCTCGTACTTGTTGCGCTGCCCCTTCGGGATTTCGATCGTGACGTCGAATTCCACCCTCGCGCTCCTCCCTGGCCGGCCGTCATCTGGCGTCGCTGCTGGACAGCATTCTCTGCCAAACAGGCATTGCAGAGCGTGTTATCTACTACTCCTTGCAATGCCCGTTTCGGGGACACGTGGAAGCTGGGGCCGCCGGTCGGCGGCTCAGGTGATGTGACCGACCTGCGCCATCGAGCGCCCGCAGGCGCCGGCCGAGCGGCGTGACGTGCGTCACCTGCGCCGTTTAGGGTCGGCTGGCAGGCGGTCGACGGGAGCGGGGGACGGATGCGGCACCGGCAGGGCAGCGAGCGTGGCTGGGTGCTGGCCGTGGCCGCCGTGCTGGCGTTCGCTCTCGTACTCACTGCCGTCGGGGTGTCCTTCTGGTTGCGTCAGGACCGGACGGTCGGCGGCCGTACCCGGCACCCCGCGGCGGTGCTGCCGTCCCCGGTCGCGCCCGTGCTCGTCCCCGACACCGGCCACGGTGCGATGCCCTCCGCCGCCGGTCTGCTGCGTGCGCTGGCCGGGCCGACCCGCGACCCGCGCCTGGGCGGCCGGGTGTCCTATGCGGTGACCGATGGGGAGACGGGGGCGTACCTGACCGGCCGGAATCCGGCCCAGCCGACCACGCCCGCTTCGGTCGCGAAGCTCACCTCCGCCGTTGCCGCCCTCGCCGCGGTCGGTCCGCAGGCGAGGATTCCCACCCGGGTGGTGGCCGGTGCCGCACCGGGCGAGGTCGTTCTGGTCGGTGGAGGTGACCCGACGCTGTCGGTGAACGCCCGGCAGGCCTATCCGGGGGCGGCCCGGCTCGACGTGCTCGCCGCGGCGGTACGCAGGGCCTACGGCGCACCTGTCACCCGGCTCGTTGTCGACGGTTCGGCGTACTCCGGCCCGGCCGCCGCACCGGGATGGGACACCGACCTGGTGACCAGCGGCAATGTCGCACCGATCACCGCGGTCATGGTCGACGGCGGCCGGATAGATCCGTTGCGCCACGCCCGCACGACCACCCCCGACCTGGCGGCGGGACGAGCGCTGGCCCGGCTGCTCGGCGCCTCGACCACGGCGGTGGTGCACGGCGTGGCACCGCCCGGCGCGCGCGAGCTGGCCAAGGCCTCGTCGGCTCCGATGTCGATCCTCGTCGAGCAGACGCTGACGGCGAGCGACAACGTGCTGGCCGAGGCATTGGCCCGGCAGGTCGCCATGGCCAAGCACGCGCCGGCCAGCTTCGGCGGCGCGGCCGGCGCGGTGGTCGCCACCTTGACCGGCCTCGGCGTGGCGGTCGCCGGGCTGCACCTGGTGGACGGAAGCGGGCTCTCGCGGGCCAATCGGGTCACCGCGGCGCTGCTCGCCGGCCTGCTCACGCTGGCTGCCAGGGGCCACCCGGAGCTCCGGTCCGTGCTCACTGGGCTGCCAGTGGCGGGCTTCAGCGGCACGCTCGACGACCGCTTCCGGCTCGGATCACCCAAGCTGGCCGCCGGCGAGGTGCGGGCCAAGACGGGCACGCTGTCCGGCGTGAGCACCCTGGCCGGTGTGGTCCGCGATACCGACGGCCGGCTGCTCGTCTTCGCCGTACTCGCCGACCGGGTGCCAGCGGGGGGGACGCTGGGCGCCGAGGCGGCCCTGGACCAGGTGGCCGCGACCATTGCGCGATGCGGGTGCCGCTGAGTTGAGGACCGCGCGGAAGCACGTACGGTTGACCAATGACAGAAATGGTCGACTGGAAACTCGCCGTCTCGACCGCTGGCCAGTTGGCCGGCGGAGGTCCGTCGGTGACCTATGCCGAGGCAGCCGACGTGGTCGAGGAGTTGCGCCGGGCCACCGACGAATCCGAGGCGCACGTACAGGACTTCACGCACCTAACTTCCCCTGTGGCGCACCCGCCGGTCCGGGTCGTCGACCGGACCGACTGGGCCGTGGCCAACGTCGCGGGTTTCCGCACGATCCTCGCCCCACTCACCAAGAAACTGCAGTCGGCGCGCGGCGGCCAGGCGGGCCCGGGTGTGATCGCCACGGCCGTCGGCTCGCGCCTCACCGGGCTGCAGATCGGCAGCGTGCTGGCGTTCCTCGCCAGCAAGGTCCTCGGTCAGTACGAAGTCTTCTCCGGCGCTCCGGGCCAGCTCTTGCTCGTGGCACCCAACATCGTCGCGGCGGAGCGGGCGCTCGACGCCGACGCACGCGACTTCCGGCTGTGGGTGTGCCTGCACGAAGTCACCCACCGCACGCAGTTCACGGCCGTGCCGTGGCTGCGCGACCACTTCCTGGCCGAGGTGGACGCCTTCATGGAGGCCGCCGATCCGGAGGCGATCAAGGAACGCCTGCTGACCGCGCTCTCCCAGGTCGCCCGCGCGATCCGCGAGCGGGACAGCGAGATCAGCATCGTCGACCTGGTGCAGACCCCCGAGCAGAAGGTCGTCCTGGAGCGGCTGACCGCGCTGATGACCCTGCTCGAGGGGCACGCCGAGTACGTCATGAACGGCGTCGGGCCGATGGTCGTGCCGTCGGTGGAGTCGATCCAGGGCAAGTTCGCCGCGCGCCGGCGGGGCACCGGGCCGCTCGACCGGGCGCTGCGGCGCCTGCTCGGCATCGACGTGAAGATGAAGCAGTACGCCGAGGGCAGTCGTTTCGTGGCCGCCGTCGTGAAGAGCACCGGCATGGACGGCTTCAACCGGGTCTGGGACTCGCCGCAGACCCTCCCGACCACGGCTGAGGTCGGCGACGCGGCGGCCTGGGTGGCCCGGGTGCACGGCAGCGCGCCGGCGACCGCCGGCTGATCGACGGCTGACCGACGGTGGCCGCGCCGCCGCCCGCCGTTGCGGCCGCCCGGCTGGCCGTGCGCCAGTCGCTGGTGGACCTGGCCCCGGATGCACTCGTGCTCGTCGCCTGCAGCGGCGGCGCCGACTCGCTCGCGCTGGCCGCGGCGACCGCCTTCGAGGCCGGCACCGCCTCGTGGCGGGCCGGGCTGGTCACCGTCGACCACGGCCTGCAGCCCGGCGCGGGTGAGCAGGCCGAGCGGGTGCGCGCGTGGGCGGAGTCGGCCGGATTCGATCCGGTCGACGTGCGCCGGGTGGACGTGGGTACGGCGGGCGGCCCGGAAGCGGCCGCCCGTACCGCCCGCTTCGCCGCTATCGACTCGGCGGCGCTGGAGCACGAGGCCGCCGCGGTCCTGCTCGGGCACACCCTCGACGACCAGGCCGAGACGGTTCTGCTCGCCCTGGCCAGGGGATCGGGGGCGAGATCTCTGGCGGGGATGGCACCGGTGCGTGGCCGCTACCGCCGCCCGCTGCTGTGCCTGACCCGGGCCACCACGGTGGATGCCTGCGCCGCCCTCGGGCTCGAGCCGTGGCAGGACCCGCACAACAGCGACGACGCCTATACGAGGGTGCGGGTGCGGGCGGTGCTGCGGGCGCTGGAGGCGGGCGCGCCGGGGGCCACCGCCGGGCTGGCCCGCACCGCGGCGCTGCTGCGGGCCGATGCCGAGGCGCTCGAGGAATTCGCCCGGCTGGCTGGCGTGGTCGTCACCGCGGCGGACGGCAGTCTCGACTGCGCCGGCCTGGCCGCGCTGCTGCCGGCCGTACGCAGCCGGGTGCTGCGCGCCGCCGCGCTGGCCGCCGGTGCACCCGCCGGCGCGCTCGGGTCCATCCACATCGACGCCCTTGACGCCCTGGTCACGCGCTGGACGGGGCAGGGCCCGGTCAGCCTGCCGGGCGATGGGCGGGCCTTCCGCCGGTCTGGCAGGCTGTTCCTTACTTCCCTTACTTCCCCGATGAGTTGACTTCCCCTGTGGTGGGGACCTGTGGTGAGGAGCCCGAACTTGTCCGACGGCGGCGGCTACGACGGCGACATCGAGTCGGTGGTCGTCTCGGAGAAGCAGATCCAGACCAGGATCGAAGAGCTGGCCGCCGAGCTCTCGCGCGACTACGCCGATCGCGAGTTGCTGCTGGTGGGCGTTCTCAAGGGCGCCGTGATGTTCATGGCCGACTTCGCCCGGGCGTTGTCCCGTCCGGTGACCATGGAGTTCATGGCCGTGTCGTCCTACGGCCAGTCCACGAACTCTTCGGGCGTGGTCCGGATCCTCAAGGACCTGGACCGCGACATCTCCGGCCGGCACGTGATCGTCGTAGAGGACATCATCGACTCCGGGCTCACGCTGTCCTGGCTGCTGCGCAACCTGCGGACCCGCCAGCCCGCCTCGCTGGAGGTGGTGGCCCTGCTGCGCAAGCCCGACGCCATCCGGGTCGAGGTGCCGGTCCGCTATGTCGGCTTCGACATCCCCAACTGCTTCGTGGTCGGCTACGGCCTGGACTACGCCGAGCGATACCGCGACCTGCCGTACGTGGGAATCCTTAAATCCTCTGTGTACGAACGATAGGTGTACGGAACGCTCCCGCACCTCGCCCCGTTGTGAAGTTGGACTGAAGCGGCCACCAAGGCCGGTCGGTGCAATCCGGGCGGTCGGTGTACCGTCGTTTTCCAGGGGTCGCCCTCGGCAGGACAGCGGGGCCGCTCGAATACCGTAGAGAATGAGGAGGGTCGGGCCGCCGTATTCGGCGCTTCCGCATGCACCATGGACCGCAGTCGACAGCTCCTACGCAAGCCGATCGTGTGGGTGGCTGTCGTCGTGGCGCTGTTCCTGCTGTTCAGCCCGCTGCTGCGGGGCAACGGCGGCTACGTCAAGACCGACACCTCCACCGCGATCGCGCAGATCAGCAGCGGCAACTACGCCAAGGTGCACTTCGACGACAAGGAGCAGCGGCTGCGGATCGATCTGAAGAAGGACGTCACGGTCACAGGTGAGGCCACCGGCAAGATCAGCACCGCGTTCCCGGCTGACGCCTCGCGCGACGTCTACGAGTTGCTCGTCGCCCAGCGCAAGGACCACTCCGACGCCAAGTTCGACACCAAGGTCAGCACCCCCAACCTCTTCCTCAACGTGCTCGTCACGTTCGTGCCCTTCATCCTGATCGCGGTCGTGCTCTTCTTCTTCATCAGCCAGATGCAGGGCGGCGGCAGCCGGGTGATGAACTTCGGCAAGTCCAAGGCCAAGCTGGTCTCCAAGGACACGCCGAAGACCACGTTCGCCGACGTCGCCGGGGTCGACGAGGCGATCGAGGAACTCGAGGAGATCAAGGATTTCCTCGAGGCACCCGCCAAGTTCCAGGCCATCGGGGCCAAGATCCCCAAGGGCGTCCTGCTGTACGGCCCGCCCGGCACCGGCAAGACGCTGCTTGCCCGCGCGGTGGCCGGCGAGGCGGGGGTTCCGTTCTACTCCATCTCCGGGTCGGACTTCGTCGAGATGTTCGTCGGCGTGGGTGCCTCCCGGGTCCGTGACCTGTTCGAGCAGGCCAAGGCCAACGCACCGGCCATCGTGTTCGTCGACGAGATCGACGCCGTCGGCCGGCACCGCGGCGCCGGCATGGGCGGCGGTCACGACGAGCGCGAGCAGACGCTGAACCAGTTGCTCGTGGAGATGGACGGCTTCGACGTCAAGGGCGGGGTCATCCTCATCGCCGCGACCAACCGGCCCGACATCCTCGACCCGGCCCTGCTGCGGCCCGGCCGTTTCGACCGGCAGATCGCGGTCGACCGGCCCGACCTGCGCGGCCGCAAGGACATCCTGCGGGTGCACGCCAAGGGCAAGCCGTTCGCCTCTGACGTCGATCTGGACACCATCGCCCGGCGTACTCCGGGCTTCACCGGCGCCGATCTGGCGAACGTGATCAACGAGGGCGCGCTGCTGACCGCCCGCCACAACGAGAAGCTGATCACCGGCGACGCTCTGGAAGAGGCGATCGACCGCGTCATCGCCGGGCCCGAGCGCAAGACCCGGGCGATGAGCGAGAAGGAAAAGAAGGTCACCGCCTATCACGAGGGCGGGCACGCCCTGGTGGCCTACGCCCTGCCCAACGCCGACCCGGTGCACAAGGTGACCATCCTGCCGCGTGGCCGGTCGCTCGGGCACACGCTCGTGCTGCCGGTCGAGGACAAGTACACCCAGACCCGCTCGGAGATGATCGACTCGCTGGCCTACGCGCTGGGTGGCCGGGCGGCCGAGGAGCTGGTGTTCCACGAGCCCACCACCGGCGCCAGCAACGACATCGAGAAGGCCACCCACCTGGCCCGGGCGATGGTCACCGAATACGGGATGAGCCCCAAGCTGGGTGCGGTCAAGTACGGCACCGCCGAGGGCGAGCCCTTCCTCGGCCGCGACTATGGCCACCAGCGTGACTACTCCGAGGACATCGCCGCCGACATCGACGGTGAGGTCCGGGCGCTGATCGAGTCGGCACACGACGAGGCCTGGGAGATCCTGGTTCAGTATCGCGACGTGCTCGACGATCTCGTGATCGAGCTGATGGAGCGCGAGACGGTGACCAAGGACGAGCTTCCGGTCATCTTCGCTCGGGTGCAGAAGCGGCCCCCGTACAACTCCTACGGCGGCTTCGGCAAGCGCACCCCCTCGGACAAGCCGCCGGTCATGACTCCCGCGGAGGTGGCCCGGGTCAACGGCGCACCGCTGCCACATGGCGACCCGGCGTCCAACGGTGGCAGCGCGGCGTCGCCGGAGACCCGGCCGTATCCCACGCCGACGCCCTACCCCCGACCCGAGTCCGGAGGGTCCAGCTGAGCGGTTTCGACTCGGCCCGGGTTGAGGCCGCTGTGCGCGAGTTGCTCATCGGGATCGGCGAGGACCCCGAACGCGAAGGACTGCTACGCACACCGGCCCGGGTCGCGCGGGCCTACGCCGAGGCCTTCGCCGGCCTCCAGCAAGAGCCTGACCGAATCCTCAGCAGCGTCTTCGATGAAGGCCACGAGGAGATGGTCATCGTCAAGGACATCGAAGTGGCCAGCTTCTGCGAGCACCACCTCCTGCCGTTCCACGGGATCGGCCACATCGGCTACATCCCCAACAGCCACGGGCAGATCACCGGCCTGTCCAAGCTGGCCCGGCTGATCGACGTCTACGCCAAGCGCCCGCAGGTCCAGGAGCGGATGACCACCCAGATCGCCGACGCGCTGGTGGAGCACCTGAAACCCTTGGGCGTCATTGTGGTGATCGAGTGCGAGCACCTGTGTATGTCGATGCGCGGTGTGCGCAAGCCCGGTTCCAAGACAGTCACCTCGGCGGTGCGCGGCGTCCTTCGCTCCTCGGCGTCGTCGCGGGCCGAGGCCATGAGCCTCATCTACCGCCGGTGAGTTCGGCCGCTCGGGCGTTGCCCTCGCCGGGGCGCTGCGTCGTGATGGGCGTCCTCAACGTCACTCCGGATTCGTTCTCCGACGGAGGCCGATACGCCGACCTCGCCGCCGCTGTCGGGCACGGGAGGCGGATGGCCGCTGAGGGCGCCGACCTGGTGGATGTCGGGGGCGAGTCGACCCGGCCCGGAGCGGATCGGATCGACGCCGCTGAGGAATGCCGCCGCGTGCTCCCGGTCGTCCGCGAACTGGCCGCCGCCGACGTGGCCGTGAGCATCGACACCACGCGGGCGAGTGTGGCCGAGGCCGCGCTGGCAGCCGGCGCGGTGATGGTCAACGACGTGAGCGGCGGGCTGGCCGACCCGGCCATGGGCAAGGTGGTCGCCGCGGCGGGCGTCCCCTGGGTGCTCATGCACTGGCGAGGACACAGCGCCGACATGCAGGCGCTGGCCACCTACGATGACGTGGTCACCGACGTGACCCGTGAGCTCTCTCATCGCGTCGACGATGCGGTCGCGGCCGGGGTTTCCCCCGACTCACTGGTGATCGATCCCGGCCTGGGCTTCGCCAAGACGGCCGCGCACAACTGGGCGCTGCTGGCCCACCTCGACCGGCTGATCGCGATCGGGCCGCCGGTGCTGGTGGGAGCGTCGCGCAAGTCCTTCCTCGGTACGTTGCTGGCCGACCGCGATGGCAACCCCCGGCCGGTCCTGCAGCGTGAGGCGGCGACCCTGGCCACCTCGGTGCTGGCCGCCCAGGCCGGCGTGTGGGGTGTTCGAGTGCACGAGGTGCGGGCGACGGTCGACGCGGTGCGGGTCGTGGCCGCCGCCAGGTCGGCCAGATGAGCGGCTCGATGAACGACCGGATCACCCTGCGTGGGCTCACCGTGCACGGCCACCACGGTGTCTACGAGACCGAGCGCGAAGCCGGCCAGGACTTCGTGGCCGACGTACGGCTGACCGTCGACCTGGCACCGGCGGCGGCGAGCGACGAGGTCGGCGACACCGTCCACTACGGCGAACTGGCCGAGGCCCTCGCCGCGGTGGTCTCGGGCGAGCCGGTGCGCCTCATCGAGACCCTGGCCGACCGCCTGGCCGCCGTGTGCCTGGCCGATGCCCGGGTGCTGGTCGCCGAGGTGACCGTGCACAAGCCGGGTGCGCCGATCGTGCTGGATTTCGCCGATGTCTCGGTGACCGTCGTACGGCGCCGCTCGTGAGCCGCGCCGTGCTGTCGATCGGCTCCAACGTCGGTGACCGGATGGCTAACCTGCAGTCAGCGGTGGACTGGCTGCGCCGTTGTTTGGTCGCGGTGTCCCCGGTCTATGAGACCGAGCCCGTCGGCACCGGGCCGCAGGACCGATACCTCAACGCCGTGCTGGTGGTCGAGGCCGAAGCGGATTGGCGGCACTGGCTGATCGAGGCGGCGGCGATCGAGTCGGCCGCCGGCCGGGTGCGCACCGCTCGCTGGCAGCCGCGCACCCTCGACGTCGACGTCATCGTGGTCGACGACGTGGTCAGCGCCGACCCTGAGCTGACCCTGCCGCATCCCCGGGCACACGAGCGGGCCTTCGTACTCGTGCCCTGGCTCGACGTCGAACCCGATGCGCGGTTGCCCCGCCACGGTGCCGTCCGCGCGCTGGTGGGCGCCCTGGACACGTCCGGCGTTCGCCGGTGTCACGACTTGGTGCTGTGGTGAAGCCGATCGGCCCGACCCGCGGCCGCGATCTTGTGTTGCTGGTCGGGCTGGCCACGCTGATCGGCTATGTGCTGGTGCGCACCTACTACGGCGACGTTCCGGCGCTGCCCTGGACGCCGTCGGCCGCCGTCGCCGGGCTGGCTGTGTTCGAGGGCGGCGCCGCCAGGGGTACCCGCCAGCGGATCGCGCGCCGGCCCGGCACCAGGCCGGTGGAGCCGCTGATGGTGGCCCGCCTGGTCGCCCTGGCCAAGGCCAGCGCCGTCGTCGGTGCGGTGCTGGCAGGATTCTGGGCGGGTGCCTTCGGCTACACGTTCCTGGCCCGTGACCGTTTGGCCGCCGCCGGTCGCGACGCCGTGGTCAGCGGCATCGGCTGCCTCACCGCGCTTCTTCTCGTCGGCGCCGCGCTGTGGCTGGAGCAGGCCTGCCGCGCTCCCGAGCCCCCCGAGGACTGAGTCGGCTGTCTGCCCCCGACTCGCGTGATCATGCAAGTTTGCACGCGGACACGCCGAGCGGGCCGCCCAGACTTGCATGATCACGCGCGGCCGGGGCGGGCGCAGTGGGCGCAGGGCCGCGGACGTGGCGTGATCGCTCAGACGGAGCCGGCCGTTTCGGGCTCGGCGTTGTCCACGGACCGGCGCAGCGCGGCGTGTAGTGACTCCGGCGTGAGGACGCCGAGGAAGTTCGGTCCGTCGAGCACGGCCACCCAGCCCGCGTCCTGCTGCAGCATGACCGAGAACGCCGTCTTCAGCGTCGCGTCGGCCGGCACCCACGCCTCCATCCGCCGGCCGCGGTCGATGACCTTGCCGGGCCCGGACGCCCCGTCACGCGACAGCCAGCCGTGCAGTTCCTCGTTGTCATCGAGCACCACGGCCCACCGCGCACGAGACCGCTCCATCGCGTCGGCGGCCTCGGCCAGCGTGTCGTTGACGTGCACGACCGGCGGCTTCTCGAGGTCGTCGTCGGTGATGGCGGTCACGGCCAGCCGTTTGAGGCCGCGGTCGGTCCCGACGAAGTCGGCGACGAACTCTGTGGCCGGCGCACCGAGCAGGGTCGCCGGGTCGGTGTACTGCTCGAGCTTGCCGCCCTGGCTGAAAACCGCGATCCTGTCGCCGAGCCGGACGGCCTCCTCGATGTCGTGCGTGACGAACACGATGGTCTTGCGTACCTCCTGCTGCAGCCGCAGGAACTCCACCTGCAGCCGGTCGCGGGCGATCGGGTCGATGGCGGAGAACGGCTCGTCCATGAGGAGTACGACCGGCTCGGCCGCGAGTGCACGGGCGACGCCCACCCGCTGCCGCTGGCCACCGGAGAGCTGATGGGGGTAGCGACCCCGGTAGGTGGACGGGTCGAGCCCAACCAGGTTCAGCAACTCGTTGACGCGGGCCGATCGGCGTCCGCTGTCCCAGCCGAGGAGCTTGGGCACCGTGGCAACATTGGCGCCGACGGTCTGGTGCGGAAACAGCCCGACATGCTGGATGACGTAACCGATCCGGCGACGCAGCAGCACCGGGTTGCCCTTGGTGACATCTTCGCCTTCGAGGAAGATCCGACCGCTGGATGGCTCGATCAGCCGGTTGATCATCTTCAGGGTCGTGGATTTCCCGCAACCCGAGGGGCCGACCAGCACGACCAGCTCGCCATGGGTCACGTCGAGGTCCAGCGCCTCGACCGCCGTGGTGCCATCGGGATAGACCTTGCCGAC
>JBBPZR010000041.1:0-15373 GCA_038276285.1 Mycobacteriales bacterium
CTGCGTGGCGACGTCGCGGTCGGCGACCTCGTACGACGCCGGTTGGGTGCGGAGGTGGTCGACCGACTCGTCGATCCACTGCTCGGCGGCGTGTACGCCGGGCGTGCTGACGCGCTCTCCTTGTGCGCCACGATGCCGGCCCTCGCAGCGGCCTTGCGTACGGCACGATCGTTGGTACGCGCCGCGCAGGACGTAGCCGCGTCGTCGCGCGGGGCGGATGGGCCGGTGTTCGGGTCGCTCCGCGGCGGGCTCGGCACCCTCGTCGACGCGGTGGCCGCGCGGCTCGACGCCGAGGTGGTCCTCGGCACGCCGGTACGCGAGTTGCACCTGGCCCGGCGCGGGTTCCGGTTGCTGGTCGGCGCGGTGCCGCACCCCACCTCCATCGAGGCCGATGCCGTCGTGCTGGCGCTGCCCGCGGCACCGGCGTCTCGGGTGCTCCGGGCGGCCGCCCCGGTGGCCGCCGATGAGCTTGCCGGCGTCGAATACGCCAGCATGGCGATCGTCACGCTGGCCTACCCGACGTGCGCGCTGCCGGCCGGCAGCGGGCTGCTGGTGGCGGCCACGGAGCGCCGCACGGTCAAGGCGGTGACCTTCTCCTCACAGAAATGGGCGCACCTCTCGGCCGGCAACACGATCGTGCGGGCGTCGATAGGCCGGCACGGCGAGGAGGAAGTGCTGCAGCGACCCGATGAAGATCTCGCCGCGCTCGCGGCGGCAGACATCGCGGAACTCACCGGGATCGCTTCCGCACCGATTGCCACCCGGGTCACCCGCTGGGGTGGGGCGCTGCCGCAGTACGCGGTCGGCCACCTCGACCGGGTCGCGCGGATCACGGCTGATGTGGCCGGGATACCGGGACTGGCCGTGGCCGGTGCGGCCTACGGCGGGGTCGGCGTGCCGGCCTGCATCCGCTCGGGCTACGCGGCAGCCGCGCGCATCATCCGGCACCTGAGAGAATCGGCACATGGCTGACGGCAAGCAGGCGAAGGAACTCAACGAGCTGATCCGCTACACGATGTGGTCGGTGTTCCGGGTGCGGAATCCGCTGCCGGACGCCGGCCGAGAAGGCCTGGCCGACGAGGTGGACGCGGTGCTCGAGCAGGCGGCCGCCAAGGGCGTGGTGACGAGGGGCGCGTACGACGTGGCCGGCTTCCGGGCCGACGCCGACCTGATGCTGTGGTGGATGGCTCCCACGTCCGGGGATCTGCAGGAGGTCTACGCGCGGTTCCGCCGGAGCACGCTCGGCCGGACCTGCGAGCCGGTCTGGTCGGTCATGGCCCTGCACCGGCCGGCGGAGTTCAACAAGAGCCACATCCCGGCCTTCCTCGCCGATGAGCCGCCGCGCGCCTTTGTCAGCGTCTATCCCTTCGTACGCTCACTCGACTGGTACCTGATGGCCGACACCGAGCGCCGGGCCATGCTGGCCGAGCACGGCCGGATGGCACGGGACTATCCCGACGTCCGGGCCAATACGGTCTCGGCGTTCAGTTTGGGCGACTACGAGTGGATCCTGGCTTTCGAAGCCGATGACTTGCACCGCATCGTGGACCTCATGCGGCACCTGCGCGGCGCCGAGGCCCGGCGGCACACCCGGCTCGAGATCCCGTTCTACACGGGCGCCCGCAAGCCGCTGCGCGAGTTGGTCGCCGCCCTGCCTTAGGTGAACCGCATCAGGCCACCCGAGCCGCGACGATGCCGCGCTTCGTGCCGACGAAGACGTAGTCGCCCCACAGCGCCGGCGTCGCGAAGCGCGTCAGGGCGCCCACGTGCAGCCGCGCTCTTACCCGCCCGCTGCCGGCATCGAGCGCGTACAGGTCACCGTCGTCGGAGTTGACCGCCAGCACCGCACCGCCGCCCACGACCGGTGAGCCACTGGCCTGCGTGGCGTGCCATCCGGTGGAGAGCCGGTTGCCGGGTCCGACGCGCACCTGCAGGATGCCTGACGTGCACGGCAGGAACACCACGTTGCCGTCAACAGCCGCGCCGCCGAAGCCCCGGCAGTCCATGATCAGCGCGACCTGGCCGCCGATGCCACCCAGGTCACCGGCTGCCAGCAGGTAGATCTCGCCGTTCTTGCCCGCGATCACGGTGCGGCCATCGGCCAGCACGGCCGGCCCCATCGACCCGAGGTCGGCGTCGGCCGCGTTGTCCTTGCGCCACCGGGAAGGTGCGAAGAGGGTGGTTCGCTTCAGGGCCGGCAGCGACAACGCCAGAACAGAGTCGCTGTCGTCGTACGTCGTCGACTCACCGTTGCCGACCGCGACCAGGAGGCTGCCGTCCTTGCGCACGGCTGGCCCGGACGCCGCCCAGATCCCGCCCTCGCGAGTGACCGGCACCCGATAGAAGGTCGGCGCGCGGTCCCGGTCGGTGGGCACGCCGACCACGTGCCCGTGATAGTCGCCGCAGTCGCCGTCGAGCCCGCCGTAGGCCACGTACACCACGCCCGCGATGAGACTCAGGGCCGCCCGCTGCTGCATCGGCACCGGGTCCTGGCTCGGCGGGTCGGCGGAGCGGCGCAGGACGACCCGGCCGGTGCCCGCGTCGAAGCCGACCAGGTCGTGCTTCACCCGCCCGTCGGCGCGGGTCTCGGCGACCGCGTAGACCCGGCGCGTCGCGGCGTCGTACACCGGCGTGCCGGTGATGCCGAGCGGGTCGATGTTGCCGCACGGCAAGACAGACAGTGGCACCGGCGAGGCCACCTGCTGGTGCCAGGTGATCTGCCCCGTCCGTGGGTCGATGGCGTACATCGTGTTGTTCTCCGTCGCCACGAACAGCCGGCCGCCGCCGACGACGGGGGAGGCGTAGACCTTGCCGTCGAGGTGGCGGGCCCAGGCCGAGCTGAGCCGGTGCAGGGTCGGGGTCTGAGCCGACCGGCCGGCGCGATCCGGTGTGCCGTGATAGGTCGGCCAGTCGAGGCCGGCGACGGTCGATCCGGTCGGTGCCGGCGCCGTCCGGTCAGGGGGTTCGGGCTTGCTCTCGCACCCGGCCGCGATCGCCGCGACCAGGATCAGCGTAAGGAGCGGTCGGCGCACGACCGGTCAGGCGTCGTCGGGCTCGAGGGTGAGTGAGATCGAGTTGATGCAGTAGCGGTCGCCGGTCGGGGTCTGAGGTGCGTCGTCGAAGACGTGGCCGAGGTGCGAGTGGCAGTTTGCGCAGAGCACCTCGGTGCGCTTCATGAATAGCGAACCGTCCTGCCGCAGGATCACCCGGTCCTCGGCCAGCGGGGAGAAAAACGACGGCCAGCCGCAGTGCGAGTCGAACTTGGTGTCCGACCGGAACAGCTCGGCGCCACAGGCCCGGCAGCGGTAGACCCCCGTGGTCTTGGTGTCGGTGTACTCCCCGGTGAAGGGGCGCTCGGTGCCGGCCTCGCGGAGCACGTGGTATTCCTGCGGGCTCAACTCGGCCCGCCACTGCGCTTCGGTCTTTTCCACGGGCTTGTCAATTGGAGATGCCATGGTCCCACCGTACGACGACCGCGGCCCCCGCACCGCTCGGATGCGGGGACGCGGCCTTGTGAACTGCTTACCGCCGAACGCGCTCCTACCGAAAGGCCCTCCTACCGGAACGCCTTGTCTGCCAGCCGCACGACCTGCGGCTCGTGGTCGCTGGCCTGATCTGCGAACTCGCTGTTGACGTGCACGACGTCGTAGTCGTACGGCCGGGTGCACTTGCAGGTGACCAGACCGGTGCCAAGCGGTGGTCGAGCGCCTCCATGCGGCGCGTCCCGTTTACAGTTCGACCATGGCGTCGCCGTACGTGGAGATCGAGGTCGGTGCTCGCACGATCAAGGTGACCAATCCCGACCGGGTCTACTTCCCGGCCCACGGCTACACGAAGCTGGACCTGATCAACTACTACCTCTCGGTCGGCGAGGGCATCGTCAGGGCGCTGCGCAACCGGCCGTGCATGATGCGCCGCTTCCCGACCGGGATCGGCGGCGAGGACGTCTATCAGAAGCGGGTGCCCGACTCCCGGCCGCCGTGGGTGGAATCGGTGCGCGTGCAGTTCCCCTCGGGCCGGCACGCCGACGAGCTGTGCGTGACCGAGCTGGGTTCGGTGATCTGGGCGGCGCAGATGTCCTGCGTGGAGTTCCACCCCTGGCACTCACGACGGTTCGACACCGAGCGCCCCGACGAGTTGCGCGTCGACCTCGACCCGCAGCCCGGCACCGACTTCGACGACGCCCGCGTCGCGGCCGGTCACGTGCGGGAATTGCTCGCCGAACTCGGCTGGACCGGCTGGCCGAAGACTTCGGGTGGCCGGGGCATCCACATCTACGTGCGGATCGAGCCCAGGTGGACGTTCACCGAGGTACGCCGGGGCGCCCTCGCGTTCGCGCGGGAGTTGGAGCGGCGGGCACCGGACCTGCTCACCACGCGATGGTGGAAGGAGGAGCGCGGCGAGCACGTCTTCGTCGACTACAACCAGAACGCCCGGGACCGCACCATCGCGTCGGCCTACAGCGTGCGCGCCCAGCCCGAAGCGCTGGTCTCGACGCCTTTCACCTGGGCCGAGCTCTCCGATGTCGATAACCGGGAGTTCGCGCTGGCGACGGTGCCGGCGCGGTTCGGCCGCCTCGGAGATCTGCACGCCGGCATCGACGATCACGCGGTGTCGATCGAGCCCCTCTTCGAGTGGGCCGAGCGCGACGAGGCCGATCGAGGGCTGGGTGACGCGCCCTACCCGCCGAACTACCCGAAGATGCCGGGGGAGCCGTTGAGGGTCCAACCGAGTCGCGCTAGGCGTGTGACCAGCGAAGATACCCCTGAATAGGTCGGCACGTCGGCTAGTCATAGCGCTCACTGTCCGGATAACCTAGCAACATGCCCGAACGCCTGGACGATCTTGCCGCGTCGTTCCGGCGTGATCTCCGTGCAGCCGGCAAGGCCGACCGCACCATCATCATTTACCGGCAGGCCATCCGGTTCTTCTGCGACTGGCTCGCCGCACGGGATCGGCCGCTGACCACCGACTCGCTGACCAAGGGCGCCCTGGCGGCGTGGTTCGAGGATCTGCACGAAGCGCACCAGCCGGGAACGGTCCTCACCCGCTACAAAGGGATGCGCCGATTCGTCCGCTTGGCTGCTCGCCGAGGGTGAGATCGACCGCGACCCGATGGCGAACCTCGAGCAGCCAGTCCCGCCGATGAAGCCCGTGCCCGCCATCCGGGTGGCCTGCAAGCGGTGGAAGGTCAAAGAGGTCGTGTGTGACCCGTACCGGTGGGCCAGGTCGATCCAGCTCCTAGAGTCCTCCGAGGGCTTGCCGATGGTGGTTTTCCCGCAATCCTCAGCGCGGATGACCCCGGCAACGTCGAAGTTCTACGAGGCCGTCACGAACGGCCAGCTAACCCACAGCGGCGACCGCCAACTGGCCCGGCATGTCGGAAACTGCACGCTGAAGGTCGACGCCCGGGGCCAGCGGCTGTCCAAGGAACACAAGCATTCGACCCGCCGGATTGACCTCGCGGTGGCCGCTGTAATGGCCCACGACCGGGCCGGCCAGCAGCGTGGCGATTATGACCTGCTGCAGTCGATTTGGTAATTCTGGCCGCGCTCGGCGGGTGACCCTCCCCCTTGCCCGACTTTCTATTAGATCGGCAACCCCGGCAACGTCGTTCCCTAATCGCGTGCCAGGAGCGGAACTGGCTAACGGCGTTACACAGTTGCCCCTCGCTCGAGGCCGGGTGGCCGAGCTGACCGGCGAGGGGCCTTGCCCCCGCGCCGCCCTACCCCCGGAGTACCCCCGGACGATTCTGATCGCTCTACCGCGTCAGGGCGAGGCTTCCGTGGGGGGGGTCTGGGTCCAGGCTGGACAACTCGATCTCGTAGGCGGTCAGCATGTAGTCCTCGGTCATCGCGGTCTCCTCTTCCCGCGTGAGGCAGCCGGGACAGATCACCGTCTCGCCAGTGTCGTCGGCGCTTCCCACTCGCCGAACTCGTCCGAATCTTGGTCAGGAGCGGCTCGACGGCACCTCAGGCAGTGTTGCGCGCCGATCGGTTCCACGGGGTGTCCTCGCGTTCATCCTGGTGGTCGCAACTGCGCCACGGCGTGGCACAAGTTTCGTCCTCCGTCTACCAGGTCTCGCCGCCGGTGAGCGCTTCGAGGGCGGCCTCGGCGGTGGCCGGGTCCACGACCGCCAGCAGGGCGAGGCGGGCACCGAAGACGCCGCCGTAGTCGTCGTGGTCGATGACGCAGGCCACACAGTCGATGAGGGCGAGGAGTCGGCGTTCGGTGACCGCGCAAGACGGGTTCAGGATGGCGAAGGCGCGGATTCTGCCGGCGGTGGTCACCCGGGGCGCGTCCCGCGTCAGCCGGTCGAGGTAGGGCTCGAGCTCACCGTCGAGGGTGCGCGGACGAAGTCGCGGGTGGACCGCGTCTCGAAGGCGTCGTGTCGCACGGGTCACAGAGAGGGTTCGGATCAAGGCCCCGCCTCGGTTTGTTTTCGTCGCACCGGCGGGGCCGCCTTTGCGGTCTAGCGGTCGTCAACCACCACGAGCACAACGTCACTCGGGCGGTACGGGAAACGCATCGGCTCAACCTCGGCCGCATCGTCGCCGTACGGGCGCATCGGACCGGCGGCGTCCACGACGAAGGACTTCGGGTTGACCTTGACGACGGGGTAGAACGGCCCCTTCGGGGTGTCAGCTTCGGTGATCCGGTCGCCGACCTTGACGGCGTTGCAGCGGATCTGGCGGATGGCCGTCATGCCGTCCCGTCCCGTCGCGGAGCGGACCGCTGCTGGAGGTGTCGTGCGCACCTCCAGGAGTCGGTGCACAGCCAGCCCGGCGACGCGGTCAAGAGTCGTGCCCAGCGCAGCGGCACACCGTCCCCGCGCCGACGACCGCAGTCCAGGCACCTGTCGCTGGGGCGTACCCTCGGCTCCGCCTTCACGTTGGCCATGCTGTTTCTCCCTCTGACTGTGGGCGCTACTCGCCCGATAACCTGACCGGATGTGCTCGGTCTGTCAGAGGTGTTTTCGCAGGACAGCACAGCGTTCACGCCGTTGGCACCCCGAAGAGCCGGGGGAGCCGCCGCGGGTGCAGCCCAGCCGGGCCCGGCGGGTGGCCGGCGAGGACGCCGAGCCGTGAGACCAACCACGAGTTGTCGATCGGCCGTTTGGCCGTTTGACCCTCCTGACCGCCGCGAAATAGGCAGAATGAGCCGAACAGCCACGTAGAGGGGAAGTACATGCGCGGGTCAACGACACGAATGATGCGGCTGGCCGCGATCGCCACCGCGGCGATCCTGGCGGCACCGCTGGCCGGAGGAAGTTCGGACGCGGCGGTCACCCGCCCCACCGGCCCGCTGTCGCTCGCGACGGGGTCGTACTTCGGCGCGTTGGTGAATCCCGACCGTACGACACCCTCGAGCACTCCGGCGGAGGTCTCCACCCTGGAGGCGCAGATCGGGCGCAAGCTAGACATCGTCAACCACTTCTATACCTACCAGCAGTTCGTCGGCACGCAGGGCGAGGTGCAGGACATCGCCGGTGGGCGCATCCCGATGGTCACCTGGGGAGCGACCGACACCACGGCCATCAACAACGGCTCCCAGGACAGCTACATCACCGCCCAGGCGAACCGGCTGAAGAACCTCGGCGCCCCGGTGTTCCTCCGCTACTACCACGAGCCCGAGGGTGCCTACCGCTCGACGATCGTGCGTTCGACGACTGCCTACATCGCTGCCTGGAAGCATGCCCGCACGCTGTTCAACGCTGCCGGTGCGACCAACGTCATCTGGGTGTTCTGCAACACCGCCTACAGCTTCCGCGTCGTCCCGTCGCCCCCGCCGCAGGCCTTCTACCCCGGCGACGCCTACGTCGACTGGGTGGCCGCCGACGGCTACAACTTCGCCCCCGTCAAGCCGGGCGCCAACTGGAACGATTTCTCGACCGTTTTCGGGAAGTGGTACACGTGGTCGGCCACCATCCCGAAGCCGATGATGGCGGCGGAGTACGGCGTGCTGGAGGACCCGGCCGTCCCGGGCCGCAAGGGTGCGTGGTACGACGACATGCGCGCGAAGGTGAAGACCAACTTCCCGTTGATCCAGGGCGTGATCGCCTGGGACACCATCAACGTCAAGAACGGCCTGACCTACGACTGGCGGGTCGACTCGACCGCGAACTCGCTCACGCACTGGAAGGCGATGGGCGCTGACACCTATTTCAAGCCCAACGGCTAGCGCCCATCGCCGTCGTCATCAGCTCAGGGTGACCACCAGGGTGGCCGTGCCGCTGCCGGTCGGTGCGCTCACCAGCACCTCCTGTCCCCGCGCCGTGTCCACGAGGGTGTAGGCGGCCGGTGCGCCATTCAGCATGACCGCGGAGACCGTCTTGCCGGCCGTGATGACCGCTCCGATGGTCAGCGCCACCGACAGGTGCCGCGTCACCTCCGTAGTCAGGCTGGAGGAGGTGCTGCTAGCCGCCACGTCGATGGCTCCGCTCCCCACCAGGATGTTGGAGCCGGCGACGCTGCTCTGCCCGGCCGGCACCTGCGGCACCACCTGCAGGCGGTGCCGCCCGGCGTCCGGAGCGACGCCCAACTCGAAGTGCACCACCGGCCACAGGATGCCGTACGTGCCCCAGGCCTGGAGCCCCATCGACCGCTCGGTGAACAGCTTGTCGATGTTCGCGCCGAAGTCCGGCGAGGGAGAGATCTCCGGCATGTCACCGGGCACCTCCCAGACCGACGGGTCGAGCTGCACGCGCGCATTCGCGGTCGTGTACCGCTGGAGCTGGCTGAGCCCCATCCGGCCCAGCGCCGCCTCGGCAACCGCGATGATCGAGGTGTTCAGCGTGAAGACGGACCGCTCGCTCTTGACCGTGGAGACGGCCGAGTCGCAGGTCGGCCCGGGGTTGCCGGCCGGGTCGGTGGTGGCACCGGTGCCGGTGTGGTACAGCCCGAACTCGCCCGTGTAGCACGGCTCCTCACGCTTGGCCACCGCGGCCTGCGCGTGCTGCTTGGAGGCGAGCGGCCCGGCCGGCCGGCCGGTGTAGACCAGCTCCGCCTCGACCGGGGTCAGCCCGATCCAGTGCCGCTGGAAAACCTTGACGTTGCCTGGGTCGTCGAGAGAGTCAGCGTACTGCTGCGCGGTCGGCCCGAACCACCAGGTCGCATCGAACCGGCCCTCCAGGTTGGCCGCCCGGGCGGTCGCCCAGTGCCTGATCGTCTTGTCACCCTTGCTCGCCGCCAGGTCGGCCAGGTCGCGCAGGGCACGGATGGTGTAGACGGTGTTGTCGAGTTTCTCCTCGCCCATGCCGGCCCGCTCGACGTTGCCCAGACCCTCGGGCCAGCCGTCACCGTCGACATCGAGGGTGGAGTAGATGTACTGCAGGTTCTTGACGGCGAAGGGGTACATCTCGTCGCGGAAGGCGTTGTCACCCGTCCAGCGCCAGACCAGCGCCACGGCGCTGGGGAACTTCGCGGTCTCGTCGGTGTTGCCCGGGTCCGAGTTCGCGCCGAAGTAGACCGAGCCGTCCGGCACCACCTCGTGCACCACCTTGCCGCTGGTGCCGTTCAGCACCAGGCTGACGTCGCGCAGCGCCCGGAGGTGATTCTCGATGGCGGTGAACTGCCCGGCCGCGACGGCCGAGAACGCGGTGTACTCGCCGTCTGTGGCGAACAGCCACGGGTAGTCCGGCCAGCCGGCGCCTATCCAGCGGGCCGTGCCCACCGTGCCGACCGGTGCCGGGTAGGCGTTGCCCTGCTGCACGTTGCGTATCTGCAGGTCGCGGGACTCCTGCACCGACTCCGCGACGTTCTGCTTGCTCCACGTCACGCTGCGCTCCAGCAGCGGATCGCCGGGCAGGCTGACGGAGGTCTGTGCATCGACCTGCGCGCGCTGGGCCACCTTGCTGGCCAGCAGAGCCGCCGGGTCGGACAGGGCTGCCGCCTGCGCCGCCTGCGCCGCTGCCACGCCATTGTCGGAGCCCGCCACGGCGAACCACACGGTGGTCGTGCCGGCCGGCAGGTTCACCGGGTAGGTCAACTCGCCGCCGGTGCCCTTGCCGATCGTGGTGTCGTCGCAGCGGCCGGGGTCCGGTCCGTTAGCGGGGCAGATGACCGCCGGGTCCTGCGGCCCGCGGAAGCTCGACCCCAGGGCAGAGCTGATCGGCTGCAGTGTCGAGCCGACCAGAGCGGCCCAGTCGTGCGCCTCGGCATTCGGCACGGCCGGTGTGCCCACCTCACGGAAGAGCAGGTTGTGACCGTCGTACGAGCCGGTGTCGGGCAGGTTGTACGTCTGGGCGTTCGGCGTCGTCCAGCCCCAGGGGTAGGACTTCAAGAGCTCCGAATGCGCGTCGACCGTGAGCGTGGCGCTGCGGGCGTCTGCCGAGGTCAGGGTGAGCCCGATCAGGCCGGCCCGGATGCCGTCGGGGGCGACATCGGTGCGCTGGATCGTCACCCCGTCGTGCGAGCCGAGGTTCATCCGGGAGTAGCCCCACCCGTTGGTGAACTCGCTGGCCGAGAGCCATTGATCGTTGAACTTGAACCAGATTCCGTCGAGGAGCTTGATCGGCTGGGTCCAGAAGCCGCCCATCTCGCCGTGGATGTGCCAGCCGGTGGCCGGGTAGCTGCCGTCCTCGGCGCCCACCTCGTAGAACCGGTCGCCGATGATGATCGACCGCCGGTCGGCCAGCCGGGTCGTGGTCGATACCTCTGGGGAGGTGGCCGCCGTGGTGGCACCGGGCGCTGCCGAGGCGGCCCCGCTGAGGGCCGTCGCCCCGATTGGGGCAATGACGGCGACGGAGAGGGCGGCGATCAGGACACGACGTGACATTGCGACTCCTCGGTCCGGTCTTGTGCTCCGAAGCCTTCCCCTGGACCAATAGCCGCAACCCAGGGCCGGCGAGCCACTATAGCCGGATAGGGGGTCTAGCCGGTCAAAACCTGGGCGAGGTCGTAGCGGACCGGAACCTCCAGCTGGTCGTAGGTACAGCTGCCGGGATCGCGATCGGGGCGCCAGCGCCGGAACTGCGTGGTGTGCCGGAATCGGGTGCCCTCCATGTGGTCATAGGCCACCTCGACCACCAGCTCCGGGCGCAGCGGCTGCCAGGTCAGGTCCTTGCCGGCGTTCCATCGCGACTGAGCGCCGGGCAGCCGCCCGCCCGCCTGCGCCTCGGCTTCGGCCCAGTCGCGCCAAGGGTGGTCGGCGAGCGCATCGGTGCGGTACGGCGCGAGCTCGTCGAGCAACTCCTTGCGCCGGACCGCGGTGAACGATGCCGATACGCCGACGTGCTGCAGCCGTCCGGCGTCATAGAGCCCGAGCAGCAGGGAGCCCACGATCGGCCCGGTCTTGTGCCACCGGAACCCCGCCACCACGCAGTCGGCGGTGCGCTCGTGCTTGATCTTGAACATCAGCCGCTTGTCCGGGACGTAGGTGATCGCGGCCGGCTTGGCGACGACCCCGTCCAGACCGGCGCCTTCAAAGATGTCGAACCACTCTCGCGCCGTGGCCACGTCGGTCGTCGCGGTGGTGAGGTGGATGGGTGCCCGCGCCCCCTTCAGCGCCTTCTCCAGCGCCGCCCGCCGCTGGGCAAACGGTGTCCCCACGAAGGACTTGTCGTCGAGCGCCAGGAGGTCGAAGGCGACGAACGACGCCGGTGTCTCCCGCGCCAGCTTCATCACGCGGGAGTCCGCCGGGTGGATGCGCTGGAGCAGGGCCTCGAAGTCGAGTTGGTCACCACGCGCGATGACGATCTCGCCGTCGACCACGCAGCGCCAAGGCAGCTGGGCGCGGGCGGCCTCGACCAGCTCCGGGAAGTAGCGCGTCATCGGGCGCTCGTTGCGGCTGCCCAGCTCCACCTCGTCGCCGTCACGGAAAATGATGCACCGGAAGCCGTCCCACTTCGGCTCGTAGAACATGCCCGGCGCTTCGGGCAGCTCCTTCACCGACTTGGCCAGCATCGGCGAGACGGGTGGCATGACGGGCAGGTCCATGCCCCCATCCTGCCGTGCGAGGCGATGAGCGACGATCTTCACGTGACCCCGCCACCTTCGCGTACCCGTTGGCAGCGCGCCTCGCCCCCGTTGCTGGCCGGACTTCTGGGCGTCGCCGGCGTGGCCCACTTCGTCGCGACCAGGTCCTACGAGCGCATCATCCCGACGGTGCTGCCCTATCACCGGGCACTGGTCTACGGCAGCGGGGTCGCCGAACTCGCGTGCGCCGCCGGCCTCCTCCATCCCCGCACCCGACGGGTCGCCGGATGGGCCACGGCGGTGCTCTTCGTCGTCGTTTTCCCGGCGAACGTGCAGATGGCGTTGGATGTCCGGGGTGCATCTCTGGGTCACCGGCTGATCACCTGGGGCCGGTTGCCCCTGCAGGTTCCCCTCGTGTTCTGGGCCGCACAGATTGCTCGCCACACTCGCGCGAGCAGGAGCCGCGACGACTGAGCCTCACGCCTTCTTGCTGGCATAGCGGAGGAAGAGGAAGCCGTCCTCGGTGAGCACATGCACCAGATGCAGCGGGGTGGGTCGCGACTGGACCTGCGGCTCGGCGATGCTGATCGCGGCCTGCCGGCTCAGGATCGGCGACAGGGTGAGACACAGTTCATCGACGTGACCGGCGGTCAGCAGCGACCCGAACAGTCGCGGGCCACCCTCGCAGAGCACTCGAGCCAACCCCCGGTCGGCGAGTTGCGCCAGCCATGAGGTGACGGTGTCCCCGACCAGGACGTCCGCGACCGCCGACAGGACGCGAACCCGGTCCGGCGGCGCGTCGGGACCTGTCAGCACCAGCGGCCGGACTGCCGCCTCGGCGAAAAACGGGCCCGCGGTATCCAGGGCCAGTGACGCGCTCACCACGGCCAGCGGCGGCACGGGTGGCATTCCGTGCTCCAGCCGCCACTGCCGATGCTCGGCCGGTGGTCGAACCGGGCCGTACTTCTCGATGCGGGCGGTCCCGGCGCCGACCATGACCACGTCGCAGAGGGCGCGAAGCACCCGGAAGAGCTGCTTGTCGGCGGGGCTCGACAGGCCGTCCGAGCGACCGTCGACGGTCGCCGCCCCGTCAACGCTGGAGGCGAAATTCACCCGTACGCCGGGATGCCGTTGCGCGTACGCGACGAACGGGTCGACCACGTCCGCGCTGGGAAGCAGTTGGCGCACGCAAGTCACCGTAGTCGGCAGCCCGGCGTGATCATCGCCCGAGTCAGGCCAGCTCGACCACCAGGACAGACTCGCCGTCGAGCTCGACCTTGCCGTCGGAGTAGACGAAGCCCGGTCGCGAGGCGAGCAGCACACCAAGGGGCGCGCCGTCGAGCGGCACCGTCTGCCGCTGCCCTGCCAGATTGCAGACGACCCGCAGGCCGCCGCGGGTCATCACCAGCCACCGTCCTTCTTCCGAGAAGTCCACGCTGACCGCGGCGAGCCTCGGATCGGGAAGCTCCGGCCGCTGCCGGCGTAGCTGAATCGCCTTGCGGTAGAAGTCCAAGACCTCGGCGTGCTCTGGCTCGTCGATGTCGGCCCAGGCGAGTCGTGACCGGTGCGGGGTGGTCGGGTCTTGCGGGTCGGGCACCTGGTCCGCGGTCCAGCCATGGTCGGCGAACTCCGCCCGCCGTCCCGAGCGCACGGACCCGGCGAGCAACGGGTCGGGGTAACTGGTGAAGAACTGCCAGGGCGTGCGGGCGCCCCACTCCTCACCCATGAACAGCATCGGTGTGTAGGGCGAGGTGAGTACGAGCGCCGCCCCCACCTTGAGCAGGCCGGGGGAGAGCGTCGCCGAAATCCGGTCGCCGCGGGCGCGGTTGCCGATCTGGTCGTGATTTTGCAGGTAGCCCAGGAGGCGGTAGGCCGGTGTCATGTCGGTGTCGACCGGCCGGCCGTGATGGCGGCCACGAAAGGACGACCACGTCCCGTCGTGGAAGTACCCCCGGGTGAGCGTCTTGGCCAGAGCGGCAAGCGAGCCGAAGTCGGCGTAGTAGCCCTGCCGCTCACCGGTGAGCACGGCGTGCAGCGCGTGGTGGAAATCGTCGGACCATTGCGCCGTCAGCCCGTAGCCACCGTTCTCCCGGGCAATCAGCAGGCGGGGGTCGTTCAGGTCCGACTCGGCGATGAGCGACAGCGGCCGGCCGAGATGGGCGCCGAGCGCCTCGACCTCGACCGCGAGTTCTTCGAGCAGGTGGGTGGCCCGGTTGTCGGCCAGCGCATGCACCGCATCGAGGCGCAGGCCGTCGAGGTGGAAGTCGCGCAGCCACATCCGGGCGTTGTCGATGATGTAGCGGCGCACCTCGTCCGACCCCGGGCCGTCGAGATTCACCCCCGGTCCCCACGGGGTGGCGGGCTGGCCGGTGAAGTACGGGGCGAAGCGGTCGAGGTAAGCCCCCGACGGGCCGAGATGGCTGTAGACCACGTCGAGGACCACCCCGAGCCCGTGGCCGTGGCAGGAGTCGACAAATCGTTTGAGCGCATCGGGACCGCCGTACGGCGCATGCACGGCGTACCAGTCGACGCCGTCGTATCCCCAGCCCCACTCGCCGTCCCAGGCATTGACCGGCATCAGTTCGACCAGGTCGATGCCGAGCGCGACCAGATGGTCGAGGCGGCCGATTGCGGCGTCAAACGTGCCCTCGGCGGTGAACGTGCCCACATGCAGCTCGTAGATGACGCTGCCGGCCAGGTGGCGGCCGGTCCAGGGCTGGTCGGTCCAGTCGAAAAGGTTGTCGTCGTAGCGCCGGCTCGTGCCGTGCACACCGTGCGGCTGCCACCGGGAACGCGGATCGGGTAGCCGGGTCTCGTCGTCGTCTATCAGATAGGCGTAGTCGGTGCCGTGCTCTGCCGGCACGTCCGCGTGCCACCAGCCGCCGTCGCGCCGGGCCAGCGGATGGATGCCGCCTTCGACCTCGACCCGCACCTGACGGGCATCGGGCGCCCATAAATCGAAGCTCGCCATCGCCACATTGTGCGGGACGTGGTCCGGAAGGCCGCCCTTGTCGAGTCAGACGCCGCCGAAATGCGACTACCCCTGGCGAGCAGGGACGGTGCTCATCGCTGCTCGGCGACGGCCTTGACCGCGGTCAGCCACGTGGTCATGCCCTGCTCGAGTTTCGTGCTGCTGAAGAACAGCGTCAGGAGCGGACCTGCCATGGACTCCTCGCTCTCCAGGCAGGTCGTGCCGTCAGCCAAGGGATGCAGTACGTGACGGTGCACGGCCTTGGCACCGGAGGCCGTCCCGGTCCAGGTCAACTCGCGGCCCGAGTCGACCACGGCGAACCGGGACCTGATCCGCGACCGGCCGTTGACCCAGGTGAACGGGGCATCCACCGCAACTCCCGCAGGCAGTCGGACGCTGGAGATACCAGGATCGACAGTCGGCCAGTCGGCGGCAGTGCTGAGGACGTGCCACACCCGCTGTGGCGATGCTTCGATCCGCACCGACC
>JBBPZR010000042.1:0-3083 GCA_038276285.1 Mycobacteriales bacterium
CAGGCGTTGGCTCCGCCGGAGTTGAGGGCGACGGCGGCCAGCCTTCCGCCCCGGAGGACCTGTTGTGACCACAGCACCGGGGCCGCCTTGACCCGGTTGGCGGTGAAGACGCCGGCAGCAGCGTAACCGGCCCCTCGTTCACGACAAGTGCCACGTCGGGCTCGCCGGAGGGCTTGAGCCCGGCCGCCACGCCGGCCGCGCGGAAGCCCCGGGCTGCGGTGACACTCATGGCCCCAGGCCCAGACCGGCCGCCGGAGACGGCTCTCGCCCAACCGCTATATCAAATCTGATATGGCTCGTGGTCACGACATGTCGGACCGGTGGCGGCGTCACGGCGCCACCCCGGCCGATGAGAGCCCCGCGGTCTCGGGCAGCCCGCGCATCAGGTTGGCGCACTGGATGGCCTGCGCGGCGGCGCCCTTGCCCAGGTTGTCGAGGGCGACGACGACCACGGCCCGGCCCGCTTCGACGTCGGCCGTCACCTGGAGGTGAGCCGCGGCTGAGCCGAGCGTCGCCGCGGTGTGCGGCCACCCGCCCTCGGCCAGGACGTGGACCAACGGCTCATCGTCGTAGGCCGCCGCCAACGCCGCCCGCAGCGCGGGGCCGTCGGAGCCGCTGGCGAGCCGGGCCGTACAGGTGGCCAGGATTCCGCGGGGCATCGGAACCCGCACGGGCGTGAAGGACAGCGTTACGGGCCTTGCCGAGGCCGCACTGAGCGTCTGCACTATCTCGGGGACGTGCCGGTGCTCCCCGCCGACGCCGTAGGCGGTGACGTCTCCGAGCACCTCGCCGGCCGGCAACCCCGGGCGAGCGTCCCGGCCGGCCCCACTGACACCGCTGGCCGCGACCACCACCACATCCGCGGGCTCGACCAGACCGGCGGCCAGCAGCGGGGCCAGTCCGAGTGCCACAGCGGTCGGATAGCAGCCGGGCGCCGCGACCCGGGTGGCCGCCGCGATCGCGGGCCGGGCACCCGGCAACTCCGGCAGCCCGTACGGCCAGACGCCCGCGTGTTGGCCGCGGTACCACCGCGCCCATGCTCCTGGATCGGTCAGCCGGTGATCCGCGCCGAGGTCAACGACCCGGGTCGTCGAAGGCAGCTGATCGGCCAAAACCGAGGACTCCCCCGCCGGCAGCGCCAGAAAGACCAGGTCGGCGTCGGCGAGTGCGGCCGGTTCGGTGGCCACCAGGCGCCGTTCCGCGAGCGCGGGGAGATGTGGATGCACGGCACCGACCGCGTGACCGGCCCAGCTGCGGGCGGTGAGCGGGCCGACCTCGATGGACGGATGGCCTGCCAGCAGGCGCAGCAGCTCGCCACCGGCGTACCCGCTGGCACCGGCAACGCCCACCCGCAAACCCATGCATCGCTCCCCTTATGCGTGCTGATGCATGAGTATACATGAGACATTGAGCGCTCAGCCCGGTACGGTCGCGCTCAGCCAGGCTCAATGCACCGGGGAGGCCCGGATGGGCAAGGATGTCGAGATCACCCGGTTCACCGGGGAGGACCGCACGCGCTATCGGCACAAGGTTCGCCGGTGCCTCGACGTCTTCGAGCGGATGCTGCGCGAGTCGCGCTTCGACGCCGACCGGCCGATGGTCGGCCTCGAGATCGAGCTCAACATCGTCGACGACAAGGGTGACCCGGCGATGTCCAACGCCCGCGTGCTCGAGTTGATCGCCGACGCCGACTTCCAGACCGAGTTGGGCCAGTTCAACATCGAGATCAACGTTCCCCCGCGCCGGCTGTCCGAGGACGGCCTGGCGGTCTACGAACGCGAGGTGCGGGCCAGCCTCAACGCCGCCGAGGAGGCGGCCCGCCACGACGGCTCGCACCTGGTCATGATCGGCATCCTGCCGACGCTCGCCGAGCCGCACCTGACGGCCGAGACGCTCTCGGCCAGCCCGCGCTACGCCCTGCTCAACGAGCAAATCTTCGCCGCCCGTGGCGAGGATCTGCGCATCTCGATCGACGGCATCGAGCGGCTGACCACCTACGCCGACACGATCGCGCCCGAGGCCGCCTGCACCAGCGTGCAGTTCCACCTGCAGGTCAGCCCCGAGAAATTCCCGGCGTACTGGAATGCGGCCCAGAGCATCGCCGGCGTGCAGATGGCGATGGGCGCCAACTCACCGTTCTTCTTCGGCAAGGAGTTGTGGCGCGAGACCCGGATCGCGCTGTTCGAACAGGCGACCGACACGCGCCCGGACGAGCTCAAGGCGCAGGGCGTGCGGCCGCGCGTGTGGTTCGGCGAACGGTGGATCACGTCGATCTTCGACCTGTTCGAGGAGAACGTGCGCTACTTCCCCGCGCTGCTGCCCATCGTGGAGGACGAGGACCCGGTGGCCGTCCTCGATCGCGGCGACGTTCCGCAACTCGCGGAGATGCGCCTGCACAACGGGACGATCTATCGCTGGAACCGGCCGATCTACGACGTGGTACGCGGCAAGCCGCACCTGAGGGTGGAGAACCGCGTGCTGGCGGCCGGCCCCACCGTGCTCGACATCATCGCCAACGCCGCGCTCTACTACGGCCTGGTCCGGGTGCTGGCCGAGGACGACCGGCCCATCTGGTCGCGGATGTCCTTCTCAGCCGCCGAGGAGAACTTCCACGCCGGCGCCCGCCACGGCATCGATGCGCGACTCTACTGGCCGGGGCTGGGCGAGGTCCCGGCCACCGAGCTGGTCCTGCGACGGTTGCTGCCGATGGCCCACGAGGGGCTGACCCGGTGGGGGGTCACGACCGAGGACCGTGAGCGGCTGCTCGGGGTCATCGAGCAGCGCTGCATCACCGGGCGCAACGGCGCGAGCTGGCAGGCCGAGATGGTCGAGCGCCTGGAGACCGAGCGCAATCTGGACCGCACCGAGGCGCTCCGCGAGATGATGCGCTCCTACCGCACCCACATGCACACCAACGAACCGGTCCACACCTGGCCACTGGGTTAGCCGCCGGTCAGGCCAGCGGGTCGTCGGTCCCGTACGGACGCAGCCGTAGCCTGCGCGCCTCGCCCTCGGCAATGCCGTCGCCTCGGGCGATGAGGTCGTCGAGGTTGTCACGCGGGGCATGCAGGAACCAACCGGAC
>JBBPZR010000043.1:0-15194 GCA_038276285.1 Mycobacteriales bacterium
CGGGCCCAGTTGCAGCCCCTGGGTGAGCGACACGGTGGCGATCAGGATGGCCAGCAGGAACACCGGAAACGCCCACAGCATGTCCATCAGTCGCGAGATGATGCTGTCGATCAGGCCACCGAAGAAGCCGGCGGTGAGCGCCAAGCCGGTCGCGATCAGCGAGGACGCCAGCGCCGCACCGATGCTGATCAGCAGCGAGGCACGGCCTCCGTACAGGACCCGGGCCGCGACGTCGCGCCCCTCGCTGTCTGCGCCGAGGAAGAAGTGGGAGACGTCCCAGGTCGGGCCGATCGGCGACACGCCGAGGCCCAGGCCGGCGCTCTGCTGCAGGACATCGACCTTCTTGCCGTCGACGATGGTGGTGCCGCTCACGTTGGAGCTGAACGGGTCGCCGTGCGTGACATATCGCGCGTACAACGGGGCGAGCAGGCTGATCGCGACCACCAACAGGAACGCCGCCAGCGCGATCATCGCGGGTACGTTGCGCCGGAGCCGTCGCAGGCCGACGTTCCACGGGCCGCGGCCCAGCGCCGGCGCGCTCGCCCGCAGCGCGGTCCCGACCTCCGTCGCCTGGGACGCCTGCGTCATGCGGCACCGGTCCGGCGGGCGCCGAGCGAGACCGTGGCTACTTCACCCATGACTGATCGATTAGCCAGAACCACTGCGGGTTGTAGAGGAAGTTCTTGATCCGCTTCGACACGAAGGTGACGGTCTTGGGGTTGACCCCCACCACCCATGGCGCCTGATCGGTGACCTTCCGGTCGACCTGCGCCCACAGGTCACTGGCGGCGGTGGGGTCGGAGCCCTGAAGCGCCAGCGCGCGGTCCATGTCGGCCTGGATCGCCCGATCGCAGAACTCCGCCACGTTGGCATTGGCGTCGGAGTTGGGGTGGAACGACCCGCACCCGGTGAGGACGTTGAGGAAGTCCGACGCGGCGGGGTAGTCCTGATACCAGACCTGAAGGTTCATCTGGACCTTGTTCTGCGAGTTCTTGACGAACGCGTCCGCCACCGGAGGCGACAGCAACTTCTGCGATGCCTGGTAGCCCAGTTTGTTGAGCACTCCGACGAAGTACAGCCCGAACGACGCGGCCTGCGGGATGTTGGGGTTGACGATCGTCACCTTCATGCCCTTGGTGCCCGAGGCGTCCACCAACTGCTGTGCCTTCGCCAGGTCGGGCCCCGTCCACGGGCCCTCACCGTTCGCTGCCGGGTTGATCGTGTACGGGCAGTACTGCTTGTAGCCGGGGAAGTTCGGTGGGAGCACCTGGCAACTCGGCACGGCCAGCTTCGGTCCGCCGTTGATCTTGACCAACGCGTTGCGATCGGTGGCGAAGTTGACCGCCTGACGCACCTGGACGTTGTTGAACGGCGCGACGTTGACGTTCATGGTCATGTAGAAGATGGCCGTCGCCGGCTGGACGTGGGTCTGAGCGGCGTACTTCGTGCTGATCTCGTTGAGCCGGTCCGGCGGCAGCACCGGAACGTTGACAATCCCGTCGGCCTGGGCGTTCTCCACCTGGGTGATCTCGGCCTCGAGATCCAGGCCCAGCTTGAGCACGATGGAGTCTGGGTAGCCTTCCGGCTGCGCGTCCTTGGACCATTCCTTGAAGTTCGGATTGCGCACCAGCACCACCTGGCGTCCGGGGGTGTACTCGGTGAACTTGTAGGGCCCGGTGCCCGGCAGTGGATGGATCCCCGCGTCCTTGTTCGGCGCGGACGGTGGCACCACGAACGCGAAGGGCAGCGCCAGCTTGTCGAAGAACTCCGGGTCCGGGGCGGTCAGGTGGAACGTGAGGGTCCCGGCGGAGTCGTCGGCCACGATCCCCTCTGACAGGTCACAGGTCGCGCCCTTCGCCAGGCACTTGTCCGCGCCGACGAAGACGGAGTAGAAGCCGGCGGTCGTCGGGCCATTGACCTTGAACATGCGCTCGAAGGTGTTCTTGAAGTCGCTGGCCTTCAGGCTCGTGCCGTCGGAGTACTTGATGCCCTTGCGCAGGTGGAAGGTGTAGGTCTTGCCGCCATCGGTCGGCGCGGGCACATCGGTGGCCAGGTCGGCCACGATCTTGGTGCCCTCGACCCCGTCGACCTTCTTGAATGCGACCAGCCCGTCGTTGGTCAGGATGAGTTGCGCCCAGAAGGTGCCGTAGTTGATGGCCGGGTCGACCGAACCGGGGTCGGCCGGCGCGAGCAGCGTGATCGTGCCGCCGCGGTGGCCACCCTTGGTGCCCTTGCCGTTGTTGTTCGAGGTCTTCGGGCTGCTGCAGGCCACGGCGATCAGAGCGGTCAGGCCCAGCGCCGCCGATGTCTTAAGCCAAGAGGGTGTCATCGCCGCATCCCATCTCTGAACCGTCTCACATGCTGCAACAGATTTGGTGCGCTATGAGATCAGGCGGATGCTACGTCCGACGCGGATTTCCTGTCAATGGTCTTCCGTGCGGTGCTGGAGCGACTGCCGGAGGTGGCTGCACGAATGCTGGAAGTGCAGGTGGCCCTCGCCGCCGAGGCCACGGTGGGGGAGGGGCCGGTGTGGTCGGTCACCGAGGAGGCGCTCTATTGGGTCGACATTCCGGCCGGTGCTCTGCACCGCCTGGAGCCCGGTTCCGGGGCGACCCGCACCTGGGAGCTGCCTGCCGAGGTCGGATCCGTCGCGTTGCGGGCCGGTGGGGGCGCTATCGCCGCGCTGCGTACCGGCTTCTGCCTGGTCGACCTGGACACCGGCGAGGTGCGGCACCTCGACGACCCGGAAGCCGATCAGCCGAGGACGCGGTTCAACGACGGAAAGTGCGACCGCCGGGGCCGCTTCTGGGCGGGGACGATGGACGTCGGCGAGCAGGAGCCGCTGGGCGCGCTGTACCGCTTCGAGGGCAGCGGTCGGTGCGAGCGCATGCTGACCGGCGTCGGGCTGTCCAACGGGCTCGGCTGGAGCCCGGATGACCGCACGATGTACCACACCGATTCGCTGACCGGGGTGATCATGGCCTACGACTACGACCTCGACAGCGGCGTGCTCAGGGCCCCGCGGCCGTTCGTCGTCGATGGGCTGCCGGAGGTGCCCGACGGGCTCACCGTGGACGCCGACGGCTGTGTGTGGGGAGTGAAGTGGGACGGCTGGCGAGTCGTCCGCTACACCCCTGACGGCCGGGTCGACCGCGAGGTCGCGCTGCCGGTCCAGCAGCCGACCTGCTGCGCGTTCGGTGGCCCACATCTCGATGTGCTCTTCGTGACCTCGGCCCGAGAGGGTCTGAGCCCGGCGGCGCTCGTGGGCCAACCGCTGGCCGGGAGCGTATTCGCGATCGAGACCGGCATCCAGGGCCTGCCCGAGCCGCTCTTCAGTGGCTGACCGGCTTGCCACGACATGAGGGAGGGCCAATGCGGCTGACCACTTTGCGCATCGACCGCGGGACGGCGGCCGGGCGGATCGAGGGTGAGGAGGTCGTGGAACTGCCGTACCCCGACCTCGGTGCGCTCCTGGCGCATGCCGACTGGCGAGACCGAGCCGGTGCCGACGGGGGCCACCGCGCTGCCTTCGCCGGTGCCGCGCTGGCCCCCGTTGTGCCTCATCCGCCGAAGATCATTTGTGTCGGGCTGAACTACCGCGGTCACATCCTCGAGATGGGCCGCGAGTTGCCCGAGCACCCGACCCTGTTCGCGAAGTACGGCAACGCTCTGCTCGGTCCCCACGACGACCTGGTGATCCCGGACGTCTCCGACCGCGTCGACTGGGAGGTCGAGTTGGGCGTCGTGATCGGCGCGCCAGGTCGACGGCTGTCGCCCGAGGACGCGCTCGGAATCATCGCGGGCTACACCGTCGTCAATGACATCTCGATGCGTGACTGGCAGTGGCGTACCGGCGAATGGCTGCAGGGCAAGAGCTTCGTGGCCTCGACCCCGGTCGGTCCCGTGCTGGTCACCCCGGACGAGGTCGACCACGGCCGCGACCTCGCGCTGAGCTGCTCGGTCGACGGCGCCGTGATGCAGTCCTCGCGTACCTCGGACCTGCTGTTCTCGCCGGCGCAGATCGTCGCCTATGTCTCCCAGTTCACCTCGCTGCAGACGGGCGACCTCATCGCAACCGGAACACCGGGTGGGGTAGGGGCCGGCCGCGACCCACAGGTGTTCCTGCGGGCCGGCCAGGTGGTCCGGACCACCGTCGAGGGAATCGGGTCGCTGGTGAACGCCTGCGTCCGGGACGTCGCGGGGAGCGAGCGGCAGTGAGCGGCCCGACGGCTGGGCCCGCGCCCACTGCCGACGCGGTACGCGGCCGCAACACCGCGCTGGATTCGGCGCTGCTCGCCGACGCCGAGGCCGTGACCGCGGACCGGCTGCACGACGTACCGGCCGGTGACGAGTGGTCGCCCGCGCACCTGCTGGCACACCTCGGCGAGTTTCCGTCGTTCTTTGCCGAGGAGCTGCGCCGGTGGCAGTGGGACCGCGGCGAGGTGGTCGGACGCACCCACAAGCATCCCGGGCGGCTGGCGGTTCTGCGCGACGAGTTCGTACGACAGTCGACGCTGCCGGAGCTGATCGACCGAATCCGGCGGGCCTTCGCGGATTTGGCCGAGGCCCTGGCGCCCCTGGAAGACGCCGACCTGACGGCCACTACGCGCAACGTCAAGTACGGCGAGGAGCCGCTGACCGCCTTCCTCGACCGCTACGTGACCGGTCACAAGGCCGGACACCTCGAGCAGCTGCGGTCCTTGTCCGCGCGGCTTGACAGCGACCCGGACCGCACCTAGCGTCCGATGACTGAGACAGGGGCCGTGCACCCATGAAGCTGCGGGGAAAGGTAGCGGTCATCACCGGCGCCGGCCGGGGCATCGGCGAGGTGGCGGCGGCCAAGTTCGCCGAGGAGGGCTGCTCGGTCGTCTGTGTTGACATCGCCAGCGGATCCGCCGAGGAATCGGCGGCGCGGATCTCGGCGGCGGGCGGCAGCGCCATCGGCGTGACGGCGGACGTGTCCACAGAGGACGGCAACAGCAGCATGATCGATGAGGCCGTCAGCGCGTTCGGGGGTCTGGATATCCTCTACGCCAACGCGGCCATCCAGGCGATGGGTCAGATCGACGCCATCGACGCCGCACAGTGGGACTCGCTGTATCGCACCAACCTGCGCGGTGTCTTTCTCGGCGTCCAGTCCGCCCTCCCGGCGCTGCGCTCCCGCGGCGGCGGCTCGCTGCTGATCACCGCATCGCTCTTGGGAATCGTCGGTGATCCGGACATGCCGGCGTACGGCGCGATGAAGGGCGGCCTGCGCGCCTTCTGCCGCGCCGTCGCCACCGCGCACGGCCCCGAGAACATCCGGTGCAACACCATCTGCCCCGGCGACGTCCAGACGCCGATGGGTCAGGACTTTTTCGCCCATCAGGCCGACCCGGTTGCCGCGCGCAAGGTGATCACCGACCGCTATCCGCTGCGCAGATTCGCGACGCCGCGTGACGTCGCCAACGTCGCGGCCTTCCTGGCCTCCGACGAGGCGAGCTATCTGAGCGGCATCGACGTCGTCGTCGACGGCGGCCTGCTGGCCCGGATCTATTGAGGGGGATGTGATGGCTGTGCGCTCCGACGACACCGTCGAGGTCGGCTACGACGAGTTCTGCGGTGCGCTGGCTGCCAAGGATCTCCAGCCGCTGTGGACCCAGGCGAGCAAACTGATGCCCGAAGAGCCGATCCCGGCCACGCTGCCCTGGCTCTGGAAGTGGCGGACCGTGCTCCCCCTGGCGGAGCGGGCCGGCCAGCTCATCGACATCACCCGCGGCGGAGACCGGCGGGTGCTGGCCTTCGCCAACCCGGGGCTGCATGGCCTGCCGTACACCAGTTCCACCCTCTGGGGCGCCTTCCAGTATCTGGGCCCGCATGAGACGGCACCCGCGCATCGCCACAGCCCGGCGGCACTGCGCTTCGTCATCGAGGGCGAGGGGGTGTGGACCACGGTCGACGGTGACGCGTGCGACATGAGCGCCGGTGACCTGATCCTGACGCCTAGCGGCTGCTGGCACGACCACACCAACTCCTCCGACCGGCCCATGGTGTGGTTCGACGGGCTGGACCTTCCACTGGTCGGCGCGCTGGAGGCGGTCTTCTTCGAGATCTATCCGGAGCGCATGCAGTCCGTACCGCAGCCGCACAATCTCTCCGAGCGTCTGTACGGCGGCCGGGGTACGCAACCTCTTCCGATGCGGCCCCTGCCGAGCCACTCACCACTGCTGCTGTACCGCTGGGCGGACACCGACGCCGCGTTGTCCGCGCTGCTCGACAGCGGCGCCGGCCCGATGGTGAGCCTGCGGTACGCCAACCCGACCACCGGCGGCCCGGTGATGCCGACGCTCGGCTGCGAGATGCACCGCATCGTCGCAGGTGACGCCACCACGCCGCATCGCAAGGTGGGCAGTTCGATCTACGTCGTCTACCGGGGCCGGGGGCACAGTGTGATCAACGGCCAGCGCTTCGACTGGGAGCCCGGTGACGTCTTCGTGACCCCATCCTGGTCCACTGTGGAGCATCAGGCCGATGAGGTGGCCGACCTGTTCGCCGTCACCGACCGGCCGGTCCTGGAGGCTCTGCACCTGTTCCGCGAGGAATCGCCGGCCCCTGTGCAAGCGGTCGTTGCGACGTTCGAGCCGAAGTAGCAGCGTGAGACTGCACACTCGCGAGTGGGGGAGCGGCGAGCACCTCGCGCTGCTGATGCACGGCATCACCGCGGACTCCACCGCATGGGATGAGGTCGGCCCGGCGCTGGCCGAACGTGGATACCGCGCGCTCGCCCCCGACTTCCGCGGTCATGGCGACAGCCCGCGGGCGTCGTCCTACGAACCGGCGGAATTCGCCGAAGACGTACTCGAGACCGTGGCCGACCGGCCCGCCCTTGCGATCGGGCATTCGCTGGGAGGGTGGGTGCTGGCCTTGGTCGTCGATCGGCTGCGACCGGCTCTGGCCGTATTTGAGGACCCCGCCTGGGAGGTCTCGGCCGAGGAACAACGCGACATCGCGGCGATGCTTTGGTCGCAGCCGCCGCCACCCGGGTTCGACCCGGCCACCCTCATGGGGCTCCTGCCGGGCCGCGGATACGACGACAGCCCGGCGACAGCGCGGGTGCCCTCACTGATCATGCTGCCCGAGCCGTCAGACCGGGTCGGTCCGGAGGCGGCCGCCGACCTGCGCCGGCGCGGGTTCACGATCGAGAGCGTGCCCGGCACCGGGCACTGGATCCACACCGAGGACTTCACCGGGTTCATGGCTTGTCTCGACCGCTGGATAGATGTTGTGGGCGGCCACCCGCAGACAGGGAGATGACGTCGATGCAGACACCACGCGAGGTGGCCGAGTCGTATTGGGCCGCGGAGTGCACCCGCGACCTGGTGGCGGTCCTCGACCACTACCACACCGATGCGGTCGTTTATCCGCCTGACGGGCAGCCGCTGCGCGGTCACGACGAGATCAAGACCTTCTACGCCGACGAGCTCGACGACTACCCGGGCCTCGAGGTCGACATCGTGCACGAGGTCAGCAACGGCTCCGAGGCGTCGCTGGAGTGGGAGGCGGTCCTCGTCGACAAGGCCGGTGGCCGGCACCCGTTCCGCGGTGTGAACGTGGTCCGGGTGCGCGACGGCAAGTTCGAGTCCGTACGCGCGTACTTCGACCCCGCCCTCATCTCGCGCACCGAGCCGTGAGCGAGGTGCAGTGGCCGGCCAGGTGGGCCGGCCGCTGGATCTGGGACCGGGCGCCCGAGCACGTCGCCCGCTTCCCGTTCCCGGCGACGCCGGCCCGCGGCCACTATGTCTACCTCCGGCGAGCATTCGCCCTGGCGCAGGTGCCGGCGTCAGTGCCCGTCCGGGCGACCTGCGACTCTCGCTATGTCCTGTTCGTCAACGGCGCGCAGGTGGGACGCGGGCCGATTCGCGGCGCACCGGAATTCCTCGGCTGGGACGACTACGACCTGGCGGCACACCTTCGGCCCGGTCCCAACGTGGTGGTGGCCCTGTGCCGCTACTACGGCAGCCCGGGCCCATGGTGGGTTCCGGCAGTGCCGTTCGGGACGCTCGGCCGCGGCTCCTTCTGCCTCGACGGCGGGCCGGCTGCTCCGGCCGCCCTGAACACCGGCAGCGACTGGCGCAGCGTGGCCGCACCCTGGCTGCCCGACGGCCTCGGCTCGGCCCATGGCCTACCCCCCGAGGTCATCGACGGGCGGCTGGTGCCGGAGGGACTGCACGACGCGGGCGCCGATGAGCACGGCTGGCCGTCGGCCGTGGTCGTCGCCGGTGAGGGGCACGGCACGGTGCTCGACCGGCCAGGGGCCGCGCCGTACACCAGCCCGCTGCGCCGCCCGATCCCGGCGTTGACGTCGGTCCGGGCGATCCCTCACCGGCGAAGTTCGGGCACCGTGCACGCGCGGATCGCGGACGATCCGGTGCGGACCTGGCGGAGCTTGCTGCGCGCCGACGACGGTGACCGGAGGGTCACCGTGTGGGCCGCCCCGCGGCTGTGCCTGGGCCATGTCCGGCTGACCGTCCGCAGCCCGGCGGGCGGCCCGATCGGGGCCGTCGTGGACGTGCTCGCCGGCGAGGAATTGCGTCCCGACGGGTTACCCGAGATCCGACCCCGGGAGTGGGCCGGCCGCTATCTCACGGCGGGCGCGCCGGAAGAGACGGTGGCCTTCTTCGACCCGGTGGGCCTGCAGTACCTCGCCGTGCACCATCCGCCCGGCCTCGAGGTCTCCGTCGAGATCGAGGAGAGCGGCTACCCGATGGGCGAGGGCGCGGCCTTCGACTGCGACGACCAGCGCTACACCGACCTGTGGCGGACCGGTGTTCGTACCGTCGAGGTCTGCTCCACCGATGCCTTCCTGGACTGCCCCGGACGCGAGCAGCGGGCGTGGGTGGCCGATGCGTACCCGCAGACGCTCGTCTCGCTCGTGAGCAATTCCGACTGGCGCCTGATCCGGCACCATCTATGGCTGACGTCGGCGAGCCGCCAGCCAGGCGGCCTGCTGGCCGGGGCGGCGGCATGTGACTTCGCCCTGTCCGGGGTAACGATGCCCGAGTACTCCCTGCACTGGCTGCGCTCGCTGGCCGCCTACTGGTGGCACTCCGGTGACGAACAATTCGTCCGCGCGCTGCTGCCGATCGCCGATGCGATCATCGAGCGCTACGAGGCGCAGCGCGGCGCCAGCGGTCTGTTGGAGGACTTCCCAGGTTGGGTGTTCCTCGACTGGGCGCAGGTCGACCGAGGGGCCGTGATCGGTGCCCACGACGGACTGTATGCCGCGGCGCTCGAGGCCTACGCCGACCTGCCCGGGGCCACGGATGTGCAGCCTATGATCGGGCGCACCCGGGCGGGCTTCGAGGCGTTGTGGGACGCGGGCCGCGGCGTCTACGTCGACGCGATCGGCGATGACGGGCCGCGCCGGCGGGTCAGCCAGCACACCAACGCGGCCGCCCTGCTCGGGGGCTTGGTTCCTGCCGAGCGGGCCGCCGGCGTGATCGAGGCGATCATGGACCCGGCCGGGCACCTGGGCGGCCGGCTCGTGGTCACCCCGACCTCGGCCGACGTCCGAGAGGCCAGCACCATCCCGTCATACCAGTACGAGGTCCCGGCGGGCTTCGATGAGGAGACCGACGTGGTGGCGGCCCAGCCATGGTTCTGCCGCTTCCTGCACGAAGCGCTGTTCCGCCACGACCGGCGCGATCTCATCCTGACCAGCCTGCTGCGCTGGCCCGTCGGCACCGAGCACGGCACCTTCCAGGAGTTCTGGGGCGCGAATCCGGGCATGTCGAGCCGGTGCCACGGCTGGTCGGCCAGCCCGGCGTACGACCTGACCGCCTATGTGCTGGGCGTCCGGCCGACCGCTCCCGGCTTCACCAGGGCCGTGGTTGACCCGTACCTCGGCCCCCTGACGCGGGTGGCGGGCCGCATTCCGACTCCGCACGGTTGGTTGTCGGTGTCGGTCGAGTCTTCGGGCATCGAGATAGCCGCACCGGACGGAATCGACGTGGAGGTACGACCCGGCTAGCGGGGAGAACGTCACAGCTCGAACCGGGTGCCGACGCTGTTGGGCACGAACGCGTCGCCGAACGCGCGGGCCATCGCCATCGTGGCCCGCCAGCCAGTGCAGTGCGCAGGCACCACCACGGTCGGGTGAAGCGCTGTCAGGTCGGCGCAGACCCGGTCGATCAGCGGCTCGAACAGCGGACCGTTGAGATGGAAGCCGCCCATGACCGTGTACAGCCGCTCCGCCCCGGTCAGCCGCATGGCATACCGGCAGATGTTCACAACGCCGGCATGCCCGCACCCGGTGAGCACCACGAGACCCTTTCCCGCCACGTCGACGACCAGCGCCTGGTCGTCGAGCACCAGCGGATCCGGGGTCCAGGTCCCGTTGCGCCACGCCTGCTGCATGGGGAAGCCCGGCTCGTAGCCGGTGGTCCGGTCCACCTCACCGGTGATCAGCACCGACCCGTCGAAGAGGAAGCTGGGCTGGCGCTCCTCGATGATGACGAACCCGACGCCTTCCAGCGCCCGGCGGCTGGTGGTCGGGATTTCTAGTGGGTCGCGACCGGGTAGTTGCACCCGGCGCCGGTTCCAGAAGTCGGGGTGCAGCAGCACGGGAAGGTTCGTGCGGCCCAGCCGGCGGCTCAGCCCGTCGAGCCCCGTGGTGTGGTCGAAGTGGCCGTGACTGCACACGATCGCCTCGATGCCGCCCGGGTCGATGTCGAGGCGGCTCATGTTCTCGACCATTCCGTCGGGGGACACCCCGGCATCAAAGAGGAGATGGTGCTCGTGCTGTCCCTTGCGCACCGTGATCAGAGCCGAATAGCCATGTTCGGCCACGAGTTGGTCCGGCGCTGGACTCTCGAGGCTGTCCACGGCCCGGCGCGGCATCAGATCGAGGACCGGGCGGCGCGCCGGGCCGCGGTCGGCCATGAACACATCGGTCACGTTGTCAACGAGCGTGGTGATGTGCACGGCATCGACCGGCTCCAGCGCAATCACAACCGCACCCTCCCACGATTCGGCCTAGGCACGCCGGGCGGAGGCAGCCGATCCGTCGTTGCCTGGCCCGAAGCCAGGCTCGCTCCAGCTTTGCGAGGCGGTCCACCTCTGAATCGCGAAATCGCGTCGCGGGAGCGCCTACATCACCTGCATGGTCTCGTAGACCTCGGTGGTGAGGCCCGAGCCACCGCCGTGGCTGACACTGCCGTCCGCTGAGACCGACGACGACAATGCGAACGGGTTGCCGGGATCGACGAGCGTCTCGCCCAACCCGCCAAACCACTCCGTCCACGCTTTCATGACCGCCTCTTGTTCGGCCTCGGTCGGCGCCATGCCGCCACCGGTGTACGCCAGCAGGTAGTTGGTCATCTCTTCCCTCTCAGTCCCGAACCGCGAGACTCCACCCGCGCCGTCACGGGGCGCAACGGGTTCCGCGGTGCGACGATGGAGACATGCCGGACGGAGTGGCCCGTACGTTGCAGGGCAAGGCAGCCGATCTTGAGGCCGAGCTGGCCCAGCTGGAGGCACCTGTGGTGGACAGCGGAGGGATCTCGTTCGGCAAGCGCGTCGGCGAAGGCACCAGCATCGCCGTCGAGCGACTCTCGCAGGTCGCCGTGCACGGGCGCCTGCGGGCAATGCTCAGCGACGTGACGCGCGCGCAGGCCAAGCTCGCCGACGGGACGTACGGAAGCTGCGACTCCTGCCGCACCTCCATCGTCGCGGAACGCCTCGCCGCCTTGCCGTGGGCAACCTGCTGCGTCCGCTGCGCGGCGAAAGGCTGACGCCCAACCTGTCACGCTGGATGGCAGGCCCCGCGCGCCGGATCCCGCAGGAGTCACGCGGCGAATAGATCCTCGGAGTCTCGCCTCGCGGACCAGTAGCCGCCGTGGCCGACCACGACAAGATCGAGCAGCTGAGTAGATCCGTCGCTGAGCAGCACTTGAAGGTCGCGCCAAAGTTGCCGATCACCTCGATCCGGGCTGCCGTCGTGACGCGGAACGGCCAGCAGTGCCGCGTTGGCTGGAACCTGGTCGATGATCGATGCCAGGTTGCGGGTCATCTCGAGATCCATGTGTGCCATGGCCTCCTGGACCGCAAACGCGAGGATCGGCTCGCCGTCGAGATCGTCGAAGAGCACCACCCACACCGAGCCCTCGTCAGCGGCTGACAGGCGTTGTCGGATGTCGGCTACGCGCTCTTCAAGCCAAGTTCCCATGCTCACCCTTTCTCGCGAAGATGCTGGCTCCTCGAGCTTGACCCACGACTGGCTCACCGGCCGTTGCCCCGCAGCATCTGTGGACAGTGCGTCGCTGTGGATAAGCTGCCGAGCACCGCGGCCCGACGGGCTTCCTCACCGCACATGGCCCCCACCCGCACGACTCGTTCGTGCTGCCTGGGGAGTCCGGTGCCGCTCTAGCGTGCGTCCGCGGCGGCGTTGCGATCCGAGGCGCAGGCGGAGCGGTTGGCACGTCTCCTGTCCGAGCAGTACTTCCATGGCCTTGGTCACCCCCCCACGAGCCCGCGTCCTGCGACTTGATCCTGGCCCGTCACGTTCTGTGGGCCTTCGCAGACCCGACGTGGTCCGTGGATCCGCTTGCGGGCACCTCGCGTGCCTGACGCATCAGACCTGTGCTCATGACGCGAGGTAGCGCTCCAGTGCTTCGCGGGCCAGGTCTGAGACGCGTCGACCCTGTTTGGCCGCCTCCGCGGCTGTCACCCGGAAGGTCACCTGCGGCGATGGTGCCTTCGCACCGGTCAGGGATGGCCGGCCCCGGCCCACTGAGGCCAGCGCATCAGCAGCCGCCCGTTCCGCGTACTCCTCGGTGATCCGGCGACCCTTGCTGTCGCGCACGTCCTCGGTGGCGAGGTCTACGTCAGGCAGGATCGGGTGCTTGCTCATGGCTTCCTCCGTAGCGCCGTCGGCATGACATGAATGACCAAGAGTTCGCTCGGTAGAACGATCGCAGCGATTTCCAACTCGAGACCGCGATCGTCGGGGCCAAGCAACACCGGCCTTGCGTCGAAGTCCCCCAGAGCCGGCAGATCCGTCGGTGAACTGGTATCGATGACGTGCAGGGTAGTAACCAGTGCACTGTGCAATGCCGTGAGCAAGACATGCCCGGCTGAACGACCCGTGACTGGTCGCGCTGTCTACTGCTCCTGCTCGGTGGGGCGGATCAGGATCTCGTTGACGGCGACATGCCGGGGACGCGTGACGATGTAGGCGATCGCGTCGGCGATGTCGGGCGCCTCAAGGCGTTGCATGTCGACGAAGCGGTTGTTCAGGGTCTCTCGTACCTCCGGCCGGTTGTGGCCGACCAACTCGGTGTCGACGGCGCCCGGTTCGACCAACGAGACTCTGAGGTGGCGGCTGGTGACCTCCTGGCGCAGCGACTCGCTGAACGCACCGACGGCGTGCTTCGTCGCGTTGTAGACGCCGCTGCCCACGCGGACCTGACGCCCTGCGACCGACGAGACATTCACCAGATCGGCAACTCCTCGCGGGCCCCGCTCGACGGCGTCGAGGAGGTGGGGGAGGGCGGCCTTCGCGCAGTACAACAGCCCGAGCACGTTGAGCTCGACCATGCGTTCCCACTCCTCGACGGGACCGTCGATGATCGGCCCGAGCAGCATCACGCCGGCGCTTTTGATGAGTAGGTCAAGACGCCCGAACTCGGCGACCGTGCGCTCGACCGCGTTCCCCGCCTCCGTGCGCCGCGTCACGTCGGCCTCGATCGCGAGGGCGCGTCCGAGCACAACTGTCCCGTCGAGGCTGGCGGCGGCGGGCACGGCGCGACCTTACGCGAAAGCGTACGACGCAACGCGGTGCCTCAGACGAACGCAGGAACGGTGTACCAGGCCCGCCCGGGATCGTCGGCGTCGTCGCGGGTGACCGTGCACTCGATCAGTCCGTACGGCCGGTCGGCGGCATGGAACACCTCGCCCGGGTTGTCGATCGAGAACGGCGACATGTCGACGAGGAAGTGGTGCTTGTTCGGTGCGGACAACTTGATTTCCGCGATCTCCGGATGCCCCTCGAGCACCGCGGATCCCATCTCCCACAGCGTCTGTTGCAGCGCCAGCGAGTGCACCTGCGCGAAGCGCCCCACGAGCAGCCGCCGGACGTCGGCGTACACCGGGCCCCAGCCGATCTCGCTGCCCGCGTAGCGCCACCGGGCGGTGAGCGCGGTCGTCATCACCCGGTCATGTGTCTCGGCCAGCGTCGTGTAGTCGTCCTTGAGGAAACCCGAGAACTCCGAGCCGGTCGACTTCAGCAGTACGAGATCCTTGAGCCCGGACACCACCCAGGTCTGCTGTCTCTCGGCGGTGCCCTCGACCGTCACCACGGTCGTGCGCACGTCGGGACCGCGGCGGACCCAGGCGTGGTCGTGCTCATGCCCGTCGATGACGACGCGCTCCCACGCGTACTCCTCGACCTCCACGCGCGCGCCCTCCACGGGGTCGATGTCGTCGACGAAGTGCCGAGCCAGATCGGTCGCGTACTCCTCGATCTCACCGATCCCTTTCTGCTTGGCGTAGGCGAAACAGGCGTTCTTCTGACTGTCGGTCGGCAGCACCTTCGACTGGTCACCTCCCAGATGCGCGGCGGAGAACTCGCCACGCAGCGAGGTCGACACGTTGACGTCGCGGATCTCGTGGCGCGGGCCGTCGCGATAGATCCGGACCACCCGGACCTCCGCTTTGCCGTACTGGTTGGGCCCGAGCACGATGCTCATCGTCAGCTCCCGCGATAGGTCGAGTAGGCGAATGGGGACAGCAGCAGCGGAAGGTGGTAATGCTGCTGAGGGTCCGCCAGGCTGAAAGCGACAACAACCTCGGGATAGAGCGCCGGCCGGTCGCCGAAGTACGCAGCCGTGCCGAAGACGAGCCGGTAGGCGCCGACCGGCAGCGCCCCGGCACTCAGGTCGGGCGCCCGGCCGTCGGAGTCCGTGGTCGCTGACGCGATCACGGTGCCATCGCAATGCTCCAGCCGGACGGGTACTCCGACCGCGGGCCCCCCCAGCGCCACGTCGAGGACATGCGTGCTCACTCCTGCCATGCGTCACCACCTCCGTCGTGCAACTCTGCGTACGACTCGAGCAGTCGCCTCAGCCGGATCCGGTTGATCTTGCCGAGTTCGCCGCGCAGCACCGCCCGCTCCGTGGCCGGGTCGTTGCCGAGCCGCTGGTAGAGCATCGCCAGCA
>JBBPZR010000044.1:0-51594 GCA_038276285.1 Mycobacteriales bacterium
CGGCTAGTACCACCCGCCGTCCGGCAACTGCTCACCTGCGCTGATCGGCGCGGCCAGCACGTTGCCGGGCGGGGCCAGCGGGCAGGCCCACGCCTCGTCATAGGCACACGACGGGTGATAGGCGAAGTTGAGGTCGATCACCAGGTCGCCGGCGCTGCCACCGAGGTCGGCGCCCTTGACGGTGTCGAGCAGGTAGCGCCCACCGCCGTACGTCGTCCGCCCCGCGGAGCCGTCCTTGATCGGCACGAACAGCCCGCCGCCGTACGACCCCAGCCACCAAAGGTCCAGCGACCCGAGTCCGGGGAGCACGACCGCGCCGATGCGATCGAAGGGCACGATACCGTCGGTCGCCGTGGGTACGTCGATGTGCAGCCGCTCGGCGGCGGTCACCGGCAGCACGAAGCGCAGGGCCGGGTCGTAGTCGGCGTACGGCAGGCCGGCGAAGGTCTCGCGGGCGGCCGCCGGCAGCGGCGAGTGGGGGGAATCCCGGAAGATCGCGTCGCGGGTCCACCGCCAGATCTGCCAGCCCTCGCGGAGGTCGGTGGTGGTGCGGGCGGCGGCGTAGGCGGCGGCGATCTCTCGCCGCCATTGCAGCAGGCTGAGGCTCATCCCTCCACCATCCCATCCAGCGTTTTCCCGGAAAACGTCGCCTAGGCCGCGCTGGAAGCGACGTTTTCCGGGAAACTGGGTCAATGGAGCTGACTGAGCTGCCGGACGACCTGCCGCGTCCGCTGGACGACGGCGCCGCCGACCATCTGGCGGGCCATCCGGTGCCGTCGCTGCCGCTGCCGGCCACCACCGGGAAGCTGATAGACCTGCGTACCCGGTCGCAGGGCAGCCGGTTGGTGGTCTTCGTCTACCCGCGCACCGGGCGCCCGGATGCGGCCGAGTTGACCCCCGACTGGGACAGCATTCCGGGCGCACGCGGGTGTACGCCGGAGGCCTGCGGCTTCCGCGACCTGCACGCCGAGATGGCCGCCCTGGGGGCGCAAGTCGTCGGCCTGTCCACCCAGGACGCCGAATATCAGCGCGAGGCGGCCGAACGCCTGCATCTGCCGTACCCGCTGCTATCCGACGCGCACCTCGACCTGGCCCAGACCCTGGGCCTGCCGACGATGTGGGCAGGTCGCACCGAGTTGTTGCGCCGCCTGACGATGGTTGTGCGCGACGGCGTGATCGAGCACGTCTGGTATCCCGTCTTCCCGCCCGACACCCACGCGGCCCACGTCCTCGCTTGGCTCCGGACCGCCCCCCCTCTGCGGTGATCAAGGACTTCACGTCGTTTTCCGGGGCGATTTGTCGGGTTCGGCGACGTCAACTCCTTGATCACGAGGTACGGGCGCGGTGGGGACGGGCGGCGGTAGGTTTCGGGGCATGACGACGTCTGGGCCGCGGCCGGTGCGGGCGCCGCGGGGCACCGGGCTGACCTGCCGCGGGTGGCAGCAGGAGGCCGCCATGCGGATGCTGATGAACAATCTCGACCCCGAGGTGGCCGAGCACCCCGACAAGCTGGTCGTCTACGGCGGGACCGGCCGGGCGGTCCGGTCGTGGGAGGCCTACGACGCGATCATCCGTACCCTCACCGACCTGCACGATGACGAGACGCTGCTGGTGCAGTCCGGCAAGCCGGTCGGGGTGGTCCGCACGCACGAGTGGGCGCCGCGGGTGCTCATCGCCAACTCCAACCTGGTGCCCGAGTGGGCCAACTGGGAGGAGTTCCGGCGGCTGGAGGCCGACGGGCTGACGATGTACGGCCAAATGACGGCCGGCTCGTGGATCTACATCGGCACGCAGGGAATCCTCCAGGGAACCTACGAGACGTTCGCGGCCGTCGCCGCCAAGCGGTTCGCCGGCACGCTGGCCGGCACGCTCACCCTCACCTGCGGAGTCGGCGGGATGGGCGGAGCGCAGCCCCTCGCCGTGACGATGAACGGCGGGGTGGCCGTCTGCGCCGACGTCGACCCGACCCGGCTGCGGCGCCGCCTCGAGCACCGCTACCTCGACACCGTCGCGTCCACAGTGGACGAGGCGGTGTCGCTCGCGGTGGCTGCGAAGCGCGACCGGCGGGCGCTGTCCGTCGGCGTGCGCGGCAACGCCGCCGAGGTGGTGCCGGATCTGCTGGCGCGCGGCGTCGAGGTCGACATCGTCACCGACCAGACGCCGGCCCACGACCCGCTGTCCTACGTACCCGTCGGCGTCACCTACGACGAGGCGCCGGACTATGCCGCGGCCAAGCCGGAGGAGTACACCGAGCGAGCCCGAGCGTCGATGGCCCGCCATGTCGAGGCGATGGTCGGCTTCCTCGACGCGGGTGCCGAGGTGTTCGACTACGGCAACAACCTGCGCAGCGAGGCCCGCCTTGGCGGCTTCGAGCGGGCCTTCGACTACCCCGGCTTCGTGCCGGCCTACATCCGGCCGCTGTTCTGCGAGGGCAAGGGGCCGTTCCGGTGGGCCGCGCTGTCCGGCGACCCGGCCGACATCGCGGCCACCGACCGGGCGGTGCTCGAGCTTTTCCCCGACAATGAGCCGCTGGCGCGATGGATCCGGATGGCCGGGGAGCGGGTCGCCTTCCAGGGCCTGCCGGCACGGATCTGCTGGCTGGGGTACGGCGAGCGCGACCGGGCCGGCCTGCGGTTCAACGAGTTGGTGGCGTCGGGCGAGATCACCGCGCCGATCGTGATCGGCCGCGATCACCTCGACTGCGGGTCGGTCGCGTCGCCGTACCGCGAGACCGAGGCGATGGCCGACGGCTCCGACGCGATCGCCGACTGGCCGCTGCTCAACGCGCTGGTGAATACCGCGTCGGGTGCCTCGTGGGTATCGATCCACCACGGCGGCGGCGTGGGCATCGGCCGCTCGATCCACGCCGGGCAGGTGACGGTTGCCGACGGTACCGAGATGGCCGCGGCCAAGATCGAGCGGGTGTTATCCAACGACCCGGGGATGGGCGTGATCAGGCACGTCGACGCCGGCTACGACCGGGCCGCCGAGGTGGCTGCCGAGCGCGGCGTACGGATCCCGATGCCGCCCGTCTCCCGCGCCCCCTCCGCCCAACCCCCCCGCGCCGCACCCCCCCGGTCCCAACCCCTCCGGTGATCATGCACCTTTGCAGCGATTGCTCGGCGTGTCGCCCGCAAACCTGCATGATCACCGCCGGAGGTGCGGCGGAGTGGTCGTGACCTCGCTGCTCATCGACGGGATCGGGGTGCTCGTCACCAACGATCCCGAGGTCGGCGATGGCCCACTCGGCCTGCTGACCGACGCGGCCCTTGTCAGCGACGGCGGCCGGGTGGCCTGGGCCGGCCCGGCCGGCGCGGCCCCACCGACCGACCAGCGGCTCGATGCGGGCGGCCGCTGCGTCATCCCGGGGTTCGTCGACAGCCACACCCACCTGGTCTTCGCCGGCGACCGGGCCGCGGAGTTCGCCGCCCGGATGGCGGGCCGCCCATACGCCGCGGGCGGCATCGCCACCACGGTCGCCGCGACCCGGGCCGCCGGCGACGATGCACTTGCGGCCAACGCCGGGCGGCTGGCCTTCGAGGCGCTGCGGGCGGGGACGACGACGCTGGAGGTGAAGTCCGGCTACGGACTCACCGTGGCCGACGAGGTGCGGTCGCTGCGGGTGGCCGGGGGGCTGACGGCCGAGACGACGTACCTCGGTGCGCATGTCGTGCCCCCCGAGTACGAAAACCGTCCCGACGACTATGTGGCGCTGGTGGCTGGCGAGATGCTCGACGCCTGCGCGCCATACGCCCGGTGGGCCGATGTGTTCTGCGACCGCGACGCCTTCGACGGCGACCAGGCGCGGGCCGTGCTGACGGCTGCCAGCGCCAAGGGCCTCGGGCTGCGGGTCCACGCCAACCAACTCGGTCACGGACCGGGAGTCAGGCTGGCGGTGGAGTTGGGTGCGGCCAGCGCCGACCACTGCACCCACCTCTCGGCGGCTGACATCGAGGAATTGGCCGGCTCGGACACCGTGGCGACGCTGCTGCCGGCGGCCGAGTTCTCCACCCGGTCGCGCTATCCCGATGCCCGCCGCCTCCTCGACGCCGGTGTGACCGTGGCGATCGCCAGCGACTGCAATCCGGGGTCGTCGTACACCACGAACCTGCCCTTCTGCATCGCCCTGGCCGTGCGCGAGATGGGGATGACACCGGTGGAGGCCGTCTGGGCCGCCACCGCCGGTGGAGCGCAGGCGCTGCGGCGCGAGGACGTCGGGCGGCTCGCCGTGGGCGCCCGTGCCGATGCGGTGATCCTCGACGCGCCGTCGTACCTGCAGCTGGCCTATCGTCCAGGAGTGCCTTTGGTCTACGCGGTGGTGCGTGGGGGTGAAATGGTGGTCACGACGGGGTAGGCCCGGCAGGGATCGACCCATCCAACAAGGAGGACTCATGGCTCTGGACGACGACGGCACAACCCCTGGCCCTGTCGACGCCGACGGTGGCGCTGATGGCGGCGCGGACGCGGGGGCTGACGGTGGCGCCAGTGACGGCGGCGCGAGCGACGGTAGTGCCAGCGACGGTGGCGCGAGTGACGGTGGCGCCAGTGACGGCGGCGCGAGCGACGGTGGCGCCGACGGTGGCGCGAGTGATGGTGGCGCGGATGCGGGCGCCGACGGCGGCGCGGGTGGTACGGGCTGACCGAGACTGACCGCCCGGCGCTGCGCCGCGTGACCGGGGTCGAGCCCGACCGTTTCGCCCGCGAGCACTGGAGCCAGCGACCGCTGCTGTCTGCCCACCGAGGGGGCGGCGGCGGCTTCGACGATCTGCTCACCCTGGACGACATCGACGAGTTGCTGTCCAGGCGCGGATTGCGCACGCCGTTCCTCCGCGTGGCCAAGGACGGCCGGCTGATCGAGTTCAGCCGCTACACCCGCTCGGGGGGGGCCGGGGCCGAGGTGGCCGACCAGGTCGCCGACGACCTTCTACTCGGGCTGATCCTGGACGGCGCCACCGTTGTCCTGCAGGGCCTGCACCGGGTCTGGCCGCCGATCATCGACCTGGCCGGCCAGCTGACCGCCGACCTCGGCCACCCGGTGCAGGTCAACGCCTACGTCACGCCACCGGCGGCGCAGGGCTTCGCCGCGCACTACGACGTGCACGACGTGTTCGTCCTGCAGGTGGCCGGCGAGAAACGCTGGCTGGTGCACGAACCGGTGCTGCCGCTGCCGTTGCGAAGTCAGCCGTGGACCGACCGTCGGGATGAGGTGGCGGCGGCCGCGGCCGGCCTCCCGGTCATGGAGATGGTGCTGCGGACCGGCGACAGCCTCTACCTGCCGCGTGGGTACCTGCACTCCGGGCAGGCCCTGGGCGCGGTCTCCGTACACCTGAGCGTTGGCGTGCATCCGGTGACCCGCTTCGCTGTCGCGCAGGCCCTGTCCGCGTTGGCCGCGGACGAGCCCGAGCTGCGCGGCTCGCTGCCCATCGGGCTTGACCTGGCCGACCCGGAAACGTTGGCGGAGGAGATCGCCGAGACCGTCCGTCTCCTGGTCAAGCGCCTGGATGCCACCGAGCCGGCCGACGTGGCGGCCCGGCTGCGCGCCCGGGTCTGGCCGGCCGGGCGGCCCGCTCCCATCGGTCCGCTGGCGCAGGCCGCCGAGATCGACACCCTCGATCAGCAGGCCGTCGTACGCCGTCGCCCGCACCTGCGATACCGGCTGCGGCCGGCCGGCGGTGAGGTCGTCCTGGAGCTGACCGACCGCAGCATCACGCTGCCGGCCACGGTCCGGCCGGCCCTGGAGCGGCTGCTGGGCGGAGGCCCGGTCGCCGTGGCCGACCTGCCGGGGCTCGCGCCGGCCGAGCGTCTGGAGCTGGTACGCCGGCTGCTGCGCGAGGCCGTGGCCGTGCCGGTTCGATGATCCCGCTGTCCGGGCCCGACCGGTGTGCACCGGCCGCTGAGCGCCGGGGCGACCAGCTCGCGGGCACCGCCGCTCCGGTCGCCCGCTGGTTACTAGTCGAGCAGGCCGGGCACTGGGGCCGCGATGCGCTGGCGTCTCGCATGCCGCCCGCCGTGGCCACCGAACTCGCCGCCGCGACCGCAACAGCAGGCGTCCGTATCGTGCTCATCCGCCGGCCGGGCCGGGCACTGGCGGCGGACCGGTGGGCCTGGGCGTACGTCGACTCGCGGCCCGGCTCCGAGCAGACGCGCTGGGGGGACTACGCCGATCACGGTGAACTCCTTGACGGCCCCCTCACCGGGATCACCGGGCGGCCCAGCGACGAGGCCTTCTATCTGGTGTGCGCGCACGGCCGGCACGACGCGTGCTGCGCGATCCGCGGCCGGCCGGTCGCCGCCGCGCTGGCCGCACTGCGGCCGGGGCGGGTTTGGGAGTGCTCGCACATCGGCGGCGACCGCTTCGCCGCCAACGTCATCGTGCTCCCCGAGGGTCTCTACTACGGCCACGTCACGGTCGACTCGGCCGCGGACGTGGTGGCCGCGTACGACGCGGGCGAGGTCCTCCCGCTGCTGTTGCGTGGCCGTTCGTCGGTGCCGGCTCCCGTACAGGCAGCCCAGCACCACGCCCGGCTGCTGCTCGGTGACAGCGGCATCGCGGCGTGGATGCCGCGGCAGGTGGACCCGGCAGGGGAGCAGACCTGGCGGGTGGTCCTTGCGTACGGCGCCGCCTCGATCACGCTCGTAGTGCGGGCAGAGGCAGCGCCTCCCGAGCGCCTCACCTGCTCGGCCGGGCGGCCCCGGGCCGCCCGGGTCTTCCGGCTGGTCGACTGGCAGCCCGGCTCTGTAGGCTAATGCCGCAACTGTGGCAAATACGTCAATGGAGGCTGTTATGACGGAGCAGAGCGCCGACGGCGGATACGCACCGATGCCGGGGGCGTCGGCCCAGGCACCTGGCCAGCGGGGGCCAGTACCGACGTCCGTCGCCCGTGCCGTGCAGCTGATGTTCGTGAGCGCGGCCCTTGGCGTGCTGGGCATCATCCTGCTGGTCGCGACCAAGAGCGCGCTCAAGGAGCAGATCCTCAAGAACAATCCGAACGCTGCCAACATCGACACCGTCGTGACAGCGGCGATCACGGTGGGAATCGTCTTCGGACTGATCTTCACGGTGCTGTGGCTCTGGCTCGCGTTCCAGGTGCGCAAAGGCAAGAACTGGGCCCGCATCGTCACGTGGGTGATCGCCGCACTCGGACTGCTCTCCGCGGTGGTCTGGCTGATCGGCACCTCGCCCGCGCTCAGCAAGCTCTCGACCGCCCTCGGCGCCGTCCTCGATCTTGCGATCATCGTGCTGCTGGCCCAGCGCTCGAGCAGCGAGTACTTCGCCCGGCCGGTCTGACCTATTTGTCGACGTCACCGACCACGAAGAACATCGAACCGAGGACGGCCACGAGGTCGGGCAGTAGGCAGCCTGGCAGCAGCGACGACAGCACCTGCACATTGTTGTACGACGCCGAGCGCAGCTTGAGCCGCCAGGGCGTCTTCTCCCCGCGCGACACGAGGTAGTAGCCGTTGAGGCCGAGCGGGTTCTCCGTCCAGGCGTAGGTGTGGCCCTCCGGTGCCTTGACCACCTTGGGCAGCCGCACGTTCACGGGCCCGCCGGGCAATCGGTCCAGGCAGGCGTCGGCCAGGTCCAATGACGCGTAAACCTGGTCGAGCAGGCAGGAGAAGCGCGCGTGGCAGTCCCCCGCCGTGCCGGTGACGACGCGCAGGACGTCCTGAAGTTCGGCGTACGCCAAGTAGGGCTCGTCGCGGCGCAGGTCGAAGTCGACACCGGAGGCCCGGGCGACCGGCCCGCTGACGCCATATGACTCGACCGCCTCGAGCGAGAGCACGCCGACGCCGCGGGTGCGCGCGAGGAAGATCTCGTTGCCCCGGATGAGGCCGTCGAGGTCGGGCATCCGCCGGCGCACGTCGGCCACCGCCTGGCGCACCCGGCCGGTCCAGCCCGCCGGCACCTCCTCCTTGATCCCGCCCACGCGGTTGAACATGAAGTGCATCCGGCCGCCCGCCGCCTCCTCCATCACCGCCTGCAGGGTCTCGCGCTCGCGGAAGGCGTAGAAGACCGGCGTGATCGCGCCGATCTCGAGCGGATAGGAGCCCAGGAACATCAGGTGGTTGAGCACGCGGTTGAGTTCGGCGAGGAGGGTACGCAGCCACACCGCGCGGGGCGGCACCTCGAGCCCCATCAACCGTTCGACGGCGAGCACGACGCCTAGCTCGTTGGAGAACGCCGACAGCCAGTCATGCCGGTTGGCCAGGACGATGATCTGGCGGTAGTCGCGTACCTCGAACAGCTTTTCGGCACCGCGGTGCATGTAGCCGACGATCGGTTCGGCCCGGATGACCCGCTCGCCGTCGAGGGTGAGGGCCAAGCGGAGTACGCCGTGGGTCGACGGATGCTGCGGGCCGATGTTGAGCACCATGTCGGCCGTGGCCAGTTCGCGGGCGCCCGCACCCACGCCGACGGTGATCTCGCTGGTACCCACGGCGCCCACCCTAGACGGCGCCGGGGGGCGAGGGGGGCCGGGGGGCCGGGGGGGCCGCGGGGGCCGGGGGGCGAGGGGATGGCGCGCGGGAGCGACCATGGAGTCGTGGACGTCACCGCGTTCGATCCGTGCACCCCGCGGTTCGTGGCCGACCCGTACCCCGTCTTCGACGAACTGCGCGCCGCGGGCCGCCCACTCTGGCACGAGGGGCTGGGCATGTGGCTTGCCTTCCGCCACGCCGACGTCGACGCCATGCTGCGTCACCGCGGGCTCGGCCGGGTGTTCCGCGACCGCGACCCGCTGGCCGACTTCGCGGTGTTCAACCGGTTGCATCGCGACTCGATCCTCGACTCCGAGCCCCCGCGGCACACGCGGCTGCGCCGCCTGGTGCAGGCCGCCTTCGCCCGTGGGCACGTCGAGCGGCTGCGGGCCCCGATCCAGCAGATGGCCGACTCGCTGCTCGACGATGTCGCCGACCGCGGCGAGTGCGACCTGCTGGCCGACTTCGCCGCGCCGCTGCCGGTCGCCGTGATCGCCGAACTCCTCGGCGTACCGGAATCCGACCGGCACCTGCTCCGACCCTGGTCCAACGCGATGGTGAAGATGTACGAGTACGACCGGCCGCCCGCGCTAGAAATGGCCGCTCGGCGCGCCTGTGCAGAGTTCGACGCCTACCTGCGGGAGCTGGCGGCCGCACGCCGGGCCGAGCCGCGCGACGACCTGGTCAGCGGACTGGTCGCCGCCGAGGGACTCTCCGAGGACGAGTTGGTGGCCAACTGCGTGCTGCTGCTCAACGCCGGGCACGAGGCCTCCGTCAACGTGCTCGGCAACGGCCTGCTCGGGCTGTTCCGGCATCCGGGGGAGCTGGCCAGGTTGCGCTCGGACGTCGACGGTCTGCTTTCGACGGCAGTCGAGGAGCTGATCAGGTACGACGCGCCGCTGCAACTGTTCGAGCGCACGGCGTACGAGGACATCGAGATCGGCGGCGTGAGCATCCGGAGCGGCCAGAAGATCGCTGCCCTGCTCGGCTCGGCCAACCGCGATCCGGCCGTGTTCGCCGAGCCGGCCCGGCCGGATGTCGGCCGCGACCCCAACCCGCACCTCGGGTTCGGTGCGGGCATCCACTTCTGCCTCGGGGCTCCGCTGGCCCGGCTGGAGCTGTCCGTCTCGGTGCCGACGCTGCTGCGCAGGCTGCCGCAAATGGAGCTGGCCGAGCAGCCGGAGCACCAGCCGAACTTCGTCATCCGAGGGCTTCGATCGCTCAAGGTCAGCTACTAGGGCGCCGGCCGCGCCCGACACCCTGGGCTGTGTCAATACGGGCTCGCTATAGCGTGCAGGACTTTCCACAGCCGCACCGAGGCCCTGTTTTTCGGGCCGCTACCGCGAACTCACTGGCCGAGGTCAGGCACGGGCACGTCGATGGCGTGCACCAGCCAACCGAAGCCACCGAGGCCGTGCGGCTCGATCAACTCCGCCGCTTCGGTGGCACCCCGCAGGCTGCGGGAGTACCTCGCCGGGTCGGTTCGTGACAGGGCGTATGGCGGTATCCGGCCGGAGATGCCGAGCGCCCGAAGCGCAGCCCGCTGCGTCACGATGACGGACTCGCCCGGTGCGGCGCTCGCGCAAGAGTCGAGAGCCACGGATGCGGTGATGTCGCACGAGCCGTCGGGTACGGGCGGCACGGCGCGGCCGTCGCGAAAGCCCGATATCGAGCCGAGTGGCGGCCGGGTGCCCCGGTCATGTGCGTAGTCGATGGCGATGGCCAGCCCTCGCCTGATGCGGCCGACGGCACCGGCCCACGCCTCGTCGCGCGTACGCCCGACCTCGGCCCGCACAGCGACGCCATCGAGGGGCCACCACCGGTCGAGCCAGGCGGCGTCTGCCCGCTCCGGCGCCGGCCCCGCCGACTCCGCGCCCGTGGCGGGGTCGACGAGCACCAGCCGAGGGCCGGCGCCGGTCGCCTCGACGATCTCGCACGGGACGTTGTCGAGCCACTCGTTGGCGATCAGCAGGCCGACCCCTGCCGGCACCGAATCGCTCCACTCGACGGCGGCCGGGAGGTGAGCCGGCCGCGTGGAGAGGTCCACGCCGTGCAGGCGCAGGTCCGGGTCAAGACCGTGCAGGTCGCGCAGCAACTCGCCGCCGCCGGCGCCCACATCGACCACGGTGTCCAGGCCCGCGCCCCGGGCCAGGGTCAGGATCGCGCCGGCGAACAGCGGCGAGGCATGCACCGAGGTACGGAAGTGCGCCGCCGGCCGGGCGCCCGAGCGGTAGAAGCCGCCGAGCCCGTACAGCGCGGCCTCCCACGCCTGCCGCCACGGCACGGGTCGGGTCACCGCGCCAGCCTAGGCACGTACCCTGTGCGGGACCGGTACCTCCCGACGGACTGGATCTCCTTCCATGATCGCCGCGCCCAACGACCGTCCCGGCCGGCTCAAGGTCGGTGTCGTGGGCTTCGGCCGAGTGGGAAGCGTCCTAGGCGTCGCGCTCGACCGCGCCGGACACCGCATCGTCGCCGTGTCCGGGGTCTCTCCGGAATCGCGCCGACGGGCCCAGCGGATGCTCCCCGATGTACCGGTACGCCCGGCCGACGAGGTGGTTGCCGGCGCCGATCTCGTCCTGCTGGCCGTCCCCGACGACGCGCTACCGGCCCTGGTGAGCGGTCTCAGTGAGACCGGGGGATGGCGGCCGGGCCAACTGGTCGCTCACGTCGCCGGCGCCTACGGCCTCGGTGTGCTCGATCCCGCTACCCAGGCCGGCGCCCTGCCACTGGCGCTGCACCCCGTGCTGCCGTTCACCGGCCGCGGTGATGACGACTTGGCCAGGCTGGTCGGCGCGAGCTTCGGGGTGACCGCACCGGCGCCGCTGCGCCTGGTGGCAGAGGCGCTGGTCATCGAGATGGGCGGAGAGCCGGTGTGGGTGCCCGACGAGGTGCGGCCACTGTGGCATGCCGCCCTCACGGTCGGCGCCAACCACCTCACCACGTTGGTGAACGAAGCGGTCGACCTGCTCCGCATCGCCGGGGTGGAGGAGCCCGGCAGGGTGCTCGGCCCGCTGCTCGGTGCCGCCCTCGACGGAGCGCTGCGCTACGGCGACCTCTCGCTCACCGGCCCGGTGTCGCGCGGCGACGCCGGTACCGTGGCCCGGCATCTCGCCGCCCTGAGCCGATCGGCGCCGGACTCGGTGGCCGGCTACGTCGCCATGGCCCGGCAGACCGCCGACCGGGCGCTCGCCTCAGGGCGACTGCGGCCGGAGCAGGCCGAAGCGCTGCTCGACGTGCTCGCCGCCCCCCGGACCTCCGCATGAACCGCACCCTCGCCGTGGTCACCAGCCGGTCGGACCTGCGCGCCACCCTCCAGCGCCGCCCTGACGCTGATCCGCAAGACGTCGGTCTCGTCACGACCATGGGCGCCCTGCACGAGGGGCATGCCGCGCTGATCCGGGCGGCCCGGGCGACCAGCGCCACGGTGGTCGTGACGATCTTCGTCAATCCGCTGCAGTTCGGGCCGGCCGAGGACTTCGGCCGTTATCCCCGCATGCTCGATGACGACCTTGCGCTCTGTGCCGCCGAGGGTGCCGACATCGTGTTCGCCCCGCCCGCAGCGGAGGTATTCCGCGGGGACCAGCAGGTGACCGTGCATCCCGGCGCATTGGGCGAGGAACTCGAAGGGCGGATCCGGCCGGGTCACTTTGCGGGCGTGCTGACCGTCGTGCACAAGCTGCTGCACATCGTCCCCGCCGTGCAGCGGGCGTACTTCGGTGAAAAGGACTACCAGCAGCTCGTCCTCGTCCGACGGATGGCGCACGATCTCGACCTGGCGGCGAACATCGTTGCCGTACCCACCGTCCGGGAGCCCGATGGGCTGGCCCTGTCCAGCCGCAACCGCTATCTCGACCCGGTCCAGCGGGTCGACGCACCGGCGATACCCCGCGCGCTTTTCGCCGGTGCCGCGGCTGCCGCCAACGGCGCGACCGCCGCCGGGGTGATTGACGCCGCCCGAGCGGTCCTCGCGCCGGCCGCGGGGGTCAGTCCCGACTACCTCGAGCTGCGCTCGCCGGAGCTGGGGCCCGCACCGTCGGCGGGCGCGGCCCGTCTGCTGGTCGCCGCCCGCATCGGCAACACCCGGCTGATCGACAACGTCCACATCTCCCTCGCCCCCGAAAAGCATCAGGGGCGCTGACGTGCTGCTCGCCATCGATGTCGGCAACACCAACACCGTCCTCGGCGTCTTCACCGGCGACAAGCTCGAGCGGTCCTGGCGGGTCAAGACCGACCCGCGCGCGACCGCCGACGAGATGGCGCTGATGTACCGCGGCCTGCTGGCGGACCTGCCGCCGGTGTCGGGCATCGTCGTCTGCTCCACGGTGCCGGCCGTGCTCCGCGAACTGCGCACGATGCTCGAGCGGTACTACGACGGCGTGCCCAGGGTGATCGTCGAGCCGGGAGTCAAGACCGGCGTGCCCCTGCTGTTCGACAATCCCAAGGAGATCGGCGCCGACCGCATCGTCAACTCCCTCGCCGCGCATCACCTGTACGGCGGGGCCGTGGTGGTCGTCGACTTCGGCACATCGACCAACTTCGACGTGGTGAGCGCCAAGGGGGAGTTCCTCGGCGGCGCGCTGGCGCCCGGCATCGAGATCTCCGTCGACGCGCTGGCCGCCCGTGCCGCGCAACTGCGCAAGGTCGAGCTGGTCCGGCCGCGCTCGGCGATCGGCAAGAACACGGTGGAGGCCCTGCAGTCGGGCATCCTGTACGGCTTCGCCGGTCAGGTCGACGGCCTCGTGCGGCGCATCGTGGCCGAGTTGGGCGGCAGCGCCACGGTGGTGGCCACGGGCGGGCTGGCGCCACTCGTCGTGGCGGAGTCCGAGACCATCGACGAACACGAGCCCGACCTGACCCTGATCGGCCTGCGGCTGGTGTACGAGAAGAACTCGTGAGACCGCCGGCAACCCGGGTCGTTAGGGTTGCGCGGTGACCGACCCGCCCGCAGGCGACCAGCCGCCCGACGACCTGCCCGAGCAGATGAAGGTGCGCCGGGAGAAGCGCGACCGGCTGCTCGCCGAGGGCGCCGATCCCTACCCGGTCGGGTTCCCGCGCACGGCCAGCCTGCGTGAGTTGCGGACGGCCCATCCCGATCTGCCGCCGGACATCTCGACGGGCCAGCGGGTCGGCGTGACCGGTCGGGCGATCTTCCTACGCAACACCGGCAAGCTCTGCTTCGCGACCCTGCGCGACGGTGACGGCACGGAGCTTCAGGTCATGCTGTCGCTCGACAAGGTCGGGCCGGAGTCGCTGGCCGCCTGGAAGTCCAATGTGGACATCGGCGACCACGTGGGCGCCGAGGGTGAGGTCATCACCTCCAAGCGGGGCGAGCTGAGCGTGCTCGCCGACCGTTGGGCGGTGACCAGCAAGGCGCTGCGACCGCTGCCGGTCGCGCACAAGCCAATGAGCGAGGAGAGCCGCGTCCGGCAGCGATACCTCGACCTCATCGGCCGGCCCGAGGCGCGGCACATGGTCCACGTACGCGCCACCACGATGCGGTCGCTGCGCGAGTCACTGCACCGCCGCGGATTCACCGAGGTAGAGACGCCGATGTTGCAGGCGCTGCACGGCGGCGCGGCCGCCCGGCCGTTCCGTACCCACATTAACGCCTACGACATGGATCTCTACCTGCGCATCGCGCCCGAGTTGTTCCTAAAGCGGGCGGTCATCGGCGGGATCGAGAAGGTGTTCGAGATCAACCGCAACTTCCGCAACGAGGGCGTCGATGCGACGCACGCCCCGGAGTTCGCGATGCTCGAGGCCTACGAGGCCTACGGCGACTACGAGACCATGGCGACCCTGACCCGCGAGCTGGTCCAGGAGGCCGCGACCGCGGTCTTCGGGTCGAGCACCGTGCGCCATCTCGACGGCAGCGAGCACGACCTCGGCGGCGAGTGGCCGTCGATCTCGCTCTACGACACCGTGTCGGCGGCGGTCGGCGAAACGATGACTCCCGAGACGACGGTCGAGACGCTGCTGTCGTACGCCGAGAAGCACGGCGTTGTCCCGCCACCGCGTGCGGGGCACGGAAAGCTTGTGGAGCAGCTGTTCGAGACGCTCTGCGAAGCGGAGCTGACCGGCCCGGTCTTCGTGCGCGACTACCCGGTGGACACCAGCCCGCTGGTCCGGGCGCACCGCTCGAAGCCCGGTGTCGTGGAGAAGTGGGACCTCTACATCTTCGGTGTCGAGCGGGGGACGGCGTACTCCGAGCTGGTCGACCCGGTGGTGCAGCGTCAGCGCCTGGTCGCCCAGCAGGCGGCAGCGCGGGGCGGTGATCCCGAGGCGATGGCCCTCGACGAGGACTTTCTCCGGGCGCTCGAGCACGGCATGCCGCCCTCCGGCGGGGTTGGCCTGGGCGTGGACCGACTGCTCCAGGTGCTCACCGGCAGCCGGGGGATTCGGGAGACGATTCTCTTCCCCTTCGTGAAGCCCGAGTGATCGCAAGCGGCAGGAATCACTGTTCGTAGTCACCTAATGGCGCGCTGCTGTAATGAGGTGACGAGCACGGCAAGAAGCAGGCGGCCAGTGGCGTTCCGCACCGCCGATGTGGTTTTATGTGCGACGCCAACTAATCCCGGGCAATGCCTACGATCTCGTCCTTTCGGCGGCCAGCGCTTAAGTACAGGCTATTGTGAAGACGAATGCCCGTGAAATGAAAAGGAGAACTCCAGTGGCACAGCAGGTCAAGGTCATCCTGGTTGACGACATCGACGGCGGCGAGGCCGACGAGACGGTTCGGTTCGCGGTGGACGGCACGTCGTACGAGATCGACTTGAACACTAAGAACGTCGGGAGCTTCCGCGACGCCCTGGCTCCCTATGTAAGTGCCGCACGCAAGGCCGGGCGCAACACCTCCTCGCGCGGCGCGCGACGGACCAGTTCCGGTGAGCGGCGTGGTCGGGCTGCCGACATCCGCGCCTGGGCGCGCACCTCGGGTATCGAGGTCAGCGAGCGCGGCCGGGTCCCGGCCAAGGTCGTGGAGCTATACGACGCGGCGCACTGACCCCGCGTTGAGAGCTTCCGCCGGCAGCCTCGATTTCGCTGTCGGCGAAGGCCGCTGCGAAACACCTCACCCCTGCGCGACGTTGGACCGATGTAGTAGGGCATGACCGTGCCAAGCGGGGTGCCGCTCGACGTCAGACGAGCGGTGAACCCGGGCTACAGTGGATAGGTCCGACAGCCCCGTGGTTCAGCGGCCCGATTCAGCTGACCCGAGGGCCGCGGCGGCAGTGAGGGAGCAGGGGATGTTCGAAAGGTTCACGGACCGCGCGCGGCGCGTCGTTGTCCTGGCGCAAGAAGAGGCCAGGATGCTCAATCACAACTACATCGGCACCGAGCACATCCTGCTCGGTTTGATCCATGAGGGCGAAGGTGTCGCGGCCAAGGCGCTCGAGTCCCTCGGCATCTCGCTGGAGGGCGTCCGCCAGCAGGTTGAAGAGATCATCGGCCAGGGCCAGCAAGCACCCAGCGGCCACATCCCGTTCACTCCGCGCGCCAAGAAGGTCCTCGAGCTGTCCCTGCGCGAGGCACTTCAGTTGGGCCATAACTACATCGGCACCGAGCACATCCTGCTCGGCCTGATCCGTGAGGGAGAGGGCGTCGCCGCTCAGGTGCTGGTCAAGCTTGGCGCCGATCTCAACCGGGTCCGTCAGCAGGTGATTCAGCTGCTCTCCGGCTACCAGGGCAAGGAGCCTTCCGGTGGTGGCGGCCCCGCCGAGGGCACCCCGTCGACGTCGCTGGTGCTGGATCAGTTCGGCCGCAACCTCACCCAGGCGGCTCGCGAGTCCAAGCTCGACCCGGTGATCGGGCGCGAGAAGGAGATCGAGCGGGTCATGCAGGTGCTGTCCCGCCGTACCAAGAACAACCCGGTGCTGATCGGCGAGCCCGGTGTCGGCAAGACCGCGGTTGTCGAGGGCCTGGCCCAGGCGATCGTCAAGGGCGAGGTGCCCGAGACCCTCAAGGACAAACAACTTTACACCCTCGACCTCGGCGCCTTGGTCGCCGGATCGCGTTACCGTGGTGACTTCGAGGAGCGGCTGAAGAAGGTCCTCAAGGAGATCCGCACCCGCGGCGACATCATCCTGTTCATCGACGAGTTGCACACGCTGGTCGGCGCTGGTGCCGCCGAGGGCGCCATCGACGCCGCGTCGATCCTCAAGCCGATGCTGGCCCGCGGTGAGCTGCAGACCATCGGCGCCACCACACTCGACGAATACCGCAAGCACCTGGAGAAGGACGCCGCCCTCGAGCGGCGCTTCCAGCCGATCCAGGTCGATGAGCCGACCGTGGCGCACACGATCGAGATCCTCAAGGGTCTGCGTGACCGTTACGAAGCACACCACCGGGTCTCGATCACCGACTCCGCGCTGGTGGCCGCGGCCGGCCTGGCCGACCGCTACATCTCCGACCGCTTCCTGCCCGACAAGGCCATCGACCTCATCGACGAGGCCGGCTCCCGGATGCGCATCCGCCGGATGACCGCGCCGCCGGATCTGCGTGACTTCGACGACCGCATCGCCCAGGTGCGCCGCGAGAAGGAGAGCGCGATCGACGCGCAGGACTTCGAGAAGGCCGCCTCGCTGCGCGACAAGGAGAAGACCCTGCTGGGCCAGAAGGCACAGCGGGAGAAGGAGTGGAAGGCCGGCGACATGGACGTCGTCGCCGAGGTCGACGACGAGCAGATCGCCGAGGTTCTCGCAGCCTGGACCGGCATCCCGGTCTTCAAGCTCACCGAAGAGGAGACCAGCCGGCTGCTGCACATGGAGGGCGAGATCCACCGGCGGATCGTCGGCCAGGAGCAGGCCATCAAGGCGGTCTCACAGGCGATCCGGCGTACCCGGGCCGGGCTCAAGGACCCCAAGCGCCCCGGCGGGTCATTCATCTTCGCCGGACCATCCGGTGTCGGCAAGAGCGAGCTTTCCAAGGCGCTCGCGGAGTTCCTCTTCGGCGATGAGGACTCTCTCATTCAGCTCGACATGAGCGAGTTCCACGACCGTTACACGGTTTCCCGACTGGTCGGTGCACCCCCCGGTTACGTCGGCTACGACGAAGGCGGACAGCTCACCGAGAAGGTGCGCCGCAAGCCATTCTCGGTGGTGCTGTTCGACGAGATCGAGAAGGCGCACCCGGATGTCTTCAACACGTTGCTGCAAATCCTCGAAGATGGCCGGTTGACCGACGGTCAGGGCCGGGTTGTCGACTTCAAGAACACCGTCCTCATTCTCACCTCCAACCTCGGTACCCGCGACATTGCCAAGGCGGTGTCCCTGGGCTTCCAGGGTGCGAACGACAAGCAGAGCAACTATGAGCGGATGAAGCAGCGCGTCACCGACGAGCTCAAGAAGCACTTCCGCCCCGAGTTCCTCAACCGCATCGACGACGTCATCGTCTTCCACCAGCTTTCCGAGGAAGAGATCGTCTCGATCGTCGACCTCATGCTGGCCCGGGTCGATGGGCAGATGCGCAACAAGGACATGGGGCTGGAGTTGACCGAGTCGGCGAAGCGACTGCTCGCGCACAAGGGTTACGACCCCGTGCTCGGTGCCCGTCCGCTCCGCCGCACGATCCAGCGCGATATCGAGGACGCCTTGTCGGAGAAGATCCTCTTCGGCGAACTCCAGCCGGGGCAGATCGTGATCGTCGATACTATCGGCGAGGGTGAGGCCCAGGAGTTCACCTTCCGCGGTGAGCTCAAGCCCACCATGACGGTGCCCGACATGACGGTGCCCGACGCGCCGCCGGTTGACTTGGCCGGTCGCGGCGAGTAGCCCGACCGTACGTCAGCAGCGGCGGCGCCCTTAGTGGGCGCCGCCGCTGCACTTGTCGGCGAGGTTCTCGGAAGTCCTCCTATACCACCGGCGGGGTTTGTCCGCTTTCGTCCACGGCTCGCGCGAGGAGCATTCGATGCGCCGTCGCTGCCCTATAGACGTCGGCGACGCCGGAGGGTCAACCAACTACGGCACGGGGGTGTCCTGGTGTTCCAGTTGCGCATCGTCGCGGTCACGCCGAGGCGCTTCTCCCAGAAGCCGGTGCTGAGCTGGGTGTCCTGGAAGCCGTTCGGGCACCACTGGTAGACCTGCTGGCCGATGACCTCGAACTGATCCGGCGCATAGCCGGCCGGATCTAGCTCGCGCACCCGCGCCGCCTCCGGTCTGGCCGACAGGAAGCCGACGTGCAGCTTCGAGCCGTCGGTCGCCACGTGCTCGAACGGGTTGGCCGCGACGACCTTGGCCAGCTCCGTGCGATTGCGTACGACCACCTTGACGCCCGAACCCAGCCGCTCGACGGCCTGCTCGATCTCGCGGGCGACCGTCCTGGTCGACTTCGGGCTCGTGACCAGCGCGTTGCCGCTCATCAGATGGGTCTTCACATCGGTGTAGCCGAGGTCGGCCAGCAAGTCGCGCAGGTCCGCCATGGCGACCCGCCTGGCCCGGCCGACGTTGATCCCGCGCAGCAATGCGATGTGTCTGGTCACCCGAGTCTCCTCACAGCGAGCGGCTTTCACGGGTCCAACTCTTCGGCGAGCATGTCCATCAGCAGGCCGTCGTGCCAGGTGGTGCCGTCGACGTCGCGCTCGTAGCGCCGCATGATTCCGACCGGGTGAAAGCCGACAGCGGTGTAGCACCGGATCGCGGGCTCGTTGTCGGCGGCCGGATCGATAACCAGGCGGTGGTGGCCTCGCTCGTGCACGAGATACCTGGCCACCGTGCGTACCGCGTCACGGCCGACGCGCTGCCCATGCACGGTCGGGTCGACGAAGATGTCGATGGACGCGTGCCGGTAGGCCGGCTCGTCCTCCTCGCCGTACTGCACCATCCCGCGTACTAACCCGCCGAGCAGGATGGCGAAGCGGATAGCGGACGGGTCGTCAAACGGCCAGTCCGCCGACGCTGCCTCGTCACCCCAACGCTGCCGCACCTCAGGGGTATGCAGGATCCGGCGGAGATCCGGCACGTGCTCGGTCGTGACAGGCACCAGGACGATGCGCTCTCCCTGCAGTTGCGGAGCCACCGTCGCATCATCCTCGGCCGCGGGTGCGCCATGCTGATCGGCATGACACTTCACCTCGAGGCGCCGTTCACGATGGATACCTGGGACGTGGTCGCCGATGAGCCGGTTGCTGCTGAGCTGGCCAAGGATGGGCCGGCAACCGGGCGGGTGATATTGCGCAAGACCTACACCGGGCCTGTCCTCGTGGCAACCGCGAGCGGGCACGCCCTCACCACCCAGGGCCCGTGCGGCGCATCCTACGTGGCGCAAGAGCGCATCGTCGGCACCCTGGACGGTCGTGACGGCAGCTTCGTCCTCGAGCACCGGGCCTCCATGGGCGAGGGTCATCCGACAGTGGTGGCAGCGTCGGTCGTCCCAGGCTCGGGCACCGGTGCGCTGGCCGGTATCACGGGCCAAGGGCAGGTCGCTCACGAGTTGCTCACCCTGGACTTCGACCTGTAGCGCCAGGTCCGATTCCCGCCGGGCATTGGATCGTACGGTCGGCAGCATGAGGCCATGACCGCTACGACTGTCCGTACGACCATCCGTATCAGTGCCGTGCCCGCCATGGAACTGGCCCGAATCCGTGCGCAGGGCCGCGACGATCACGGCAACGCGTTCGCTCCCTGGGTGGATACCGACGGCGGGGCGCCGCTGCGCTGCTGCCTGCGCGACTCGCGACCGGGTGAGCGGATCGCTTTGATCGCCTACCGCCCGGTGCGCCAGCCGGGGCCGTACTCCGAGGTCGGGCCGATCTTCGTCCACGCCGAGGAGTGCCCGGGCTATCCGGAGGCCGGCCGCTATCCCGACGACTTCCGCGTCCGGACGCAGGTGTTCCGCGCCTACCGCTCCGACGGCTCGATCACCGGTGGTGTCGTGGTCGGGCCGGACGAGGACCAGGAGGAGGTCGCCGCCGGCCTGCTGGCCGATCCGGAGATCGCCGTGATTCACAGCCGCAACGTGGTGTACGGCTGCTTCATGTTCGAGATCGGCCGGCCCGCTCAGGACGGCCGGGCTCAGGTCGGTAGGGCGTAGGTGCCCTCGGGCATCGGGTCGACCAGGCCGTCACTGACCAGGGTGTCCAGGGCTCGGGCCCGCTGGCCCGGCTCGGCCCACGCCACGTCGAGCGCGGCTGCCCGCACCGGGCCCTCGGCGGCGCGCAGCACCGCCAGTAGCCGGCCGCGGGCCTGCCGGTCGGTCCCGTCGTAGCGCTGGCTGGGCGGCCGCGCCTCCAACGCCTCGGGATAGCCGGCCAGCCGCCAATCGCACTGGGCGGCAACCGGGCACTCGCCGCAGCGGGGCGCCCGTGCGGTGCACACGAGTGCGCCGAGTTCCATCACCGCGGCGGCGAACCGGGCCGCCGCCGGCGCGGACGCCGGCACCAACGGTTCCACCAGAGCCAGGTCGCCGGTGGCCGAACCTGGCAGCGCGTGACCGCGCACCGCACGGGTCACCACCCGCCGCACGTTGGTGTCGACGACGGCATGGCGGCGACCATGCGCGAAGGTCGCGACCGCGCGGGCGGTGTACGGGCCCACGCCGGGCAGGGCGAGGAGGACATCGAGATCGGCCGGCACGCGCCCGCCGTGCCGCGCCACAACAGTCACCGCGCACTCGTGCAGTCGCAGCGCCCGGCGGGGGTACCCCAGCCGTCCCCACATCCGGACCGCCTCGCCACGGGGCTCGGCGGCCAGCGCGGCGGGCGTCGGCCAGCGGTCGAGCCACGCCTCGTAGGCAGGTAGCACGCGGGCGACCGGAGTCTGCTGCAGCATGATCTCGCTGACCAACACCGCCCACGCGCCGGCGTCCGTCCGCCGCCACGGCAGGTCGCGCGCGGCGCCGTCGTACCACCGCAGCACGTCGTCGGCAAAGCTCACGCCGCCGATGCTGCCACGGCGCGGCGCCACCAGCGCGGACGCTTTCGGCGTTACCGTTCTCTTTGTGCGGACGACTGTGGGGCCGCTGCCTCCGGAGGTCTACTGGCGCCGGCGGCTGGCGCTGCTGGGCGTGCTCGTCGTCGCGCTGTTCGTGAGCCGCGCCTTCCTCACCGCCGACACCTCGCGGGCGCAGCCGAAGGCCAACGCCGGCAAGGCCAATGCCGGGAAGTCGAGCCAAGACGGCACCTTGGCCCACCCGTACGTTCCCCGGATCGGCTCGGCCGCGCCGACTCCGTTGCCGGCGTCCGCTGCCACGCCCGCGGGAGCTGCCAACACCATGCCAACTTGCGCCGACGCCGACCTGCGGCTCACCGCGGCGACGGATGCGAGCACGTACAAGGTGGGTGCCAAGCCGAAGGTCTCGATGACGGTACGCAACGCCAGCGGGCGCGCCTGTCAGCGCGCGCTGGGCACCGCGGCCACCGAGTTGATCATCACCTCGGGCCCGGTGCACACCTGGTCGAGTGATGACTGCGAGCCCGTCGGAGACACCGGGCCGCAGGTGCTCAAGGCGGGCGTGACGTGGACGTACTCGCTGCCCTGGTCGGGCAAGCGAGCCGCCCCGCGCTGCGCCATCAAGCGGACGCCGGCCGGCCCAGGCACCTATCAGCTGCAGGGCCGGCTCGGCACGCTGCTCAGCGTCCCCGTGGTCTTCCACGTAGCCTGACCCGCGCAGCGTCGGCCGGGCTCCGGCTGGGATCAGCTTCCTGCAGTAGCCGTCGCCGGGCCAGTGCCACCGTCAACCCGACGAGCGTGCCGAGGCCGACCAGGCTAAGCCCGACCCGGAGGTCAGCGGCATCTGCCAGCAGCCCGATGAGCGGCGGCCCGGCCAGGAACCCGGTGTATCCGACCGTCGATACCAGGCCGATGGCCGGCCCGCTGCCACTGGAGTGGGCCCCGGCCGCGTTCAGCGCGATCGGGAAACCGCCCGCCAACCCCGCTCCGATCGCAGCGAAGCCGGCCAGCGCCAGGGCGGGCCCCGGTGCGGTGACGACACCGACTACACCGAGCGTTGCCAGCCCGAAGCCGCCGGCCAGCGTGCGAGCCGGGCCGAGGCGCTCCAGTACGGCCGTGCCCCCCAGCCGGCCGGCCACCATCGTGACGCTGAATGCCGTGAAGCCGGCCGCCGCCAGGCTGGGGCCGGTGTGCAGCACATCGCGCAGGAACAGCGCGCTCCAGTCGCCGACCGCCCCCTCGCCCACCGCCGCACAGAACGCGAGCGCGCCCAGGGTGAGGATCGTGGCGTCCAGGCGACGTGGCCGGCGAGCATCTGGGTCCGCCGCCGGGGCCGGGCCGCTCGGCGCGGTTCGATCCGGCGGGTCGGCCGCGAGAGCGAGAGCGGCCAGGGCGACGACCACCAGTCCAGCCGCCGCGGCCAGCGTGAAATGCGTGCCCATGCTGAGCCGGCTGGCCGCGAGGCCGCCAACCGCGGCGCCGCCCATCCCGCCCGCGCTGAACGCGCCGTGGAACACCGGCATCAGCGGCCGCCCGACCAGCCGCACAACGGCCACGGCGTTGGTGTTCATCGCCACGTCGGAGGCGCCGGTCGACGCGCCGTAGCAGGCGAGCGCGACCCCCAGAGCCAGCGGAGACCGAGGTAGGGCGAGCAGCGGGAGCGCCAGGCAGTTGAAGGTGATGGCGACGGTGGTCACGTACCTGCTGTCCACGCGCGCGCAGAGCCGACCGGTCAGCGGCAGTGCGATGACCGCACCGCCGGCGATGCCCAGCAGGGCGAGGCCGAGGGCGCCTGGCGAGGCGTGCGTACGGTGCGCCGCATCCGGCACCCGGACCACCCAGTTGCCGAGGAGCGCGCCGTTGAGCGCGAAGACCGCGCCGACCGCGAACGCCTCCCTGCGCAACTCAGGCCACGGCGGAACGAATGAGGTCTACCGCCTCGCGGACCCGCTGCGGATGCGAGCGGTGCGACAGGATGCACAGGCGCAGATACGAATCCCCCCTGATCGGGGCCGAGGAAAGCCACAGCCGTCCGCCCGAGTTGATGCGGTCGAGCAAGCCCTCCGCGTCGGCGGTCGTCCCGTTGCGCGGCCTGAAGGTGACCAGCGACAGCTCGGGAGGCCAGGGCACGTCGAGCCTTTCGAGCGCGGCGAGCTCGTCGTGGACGAAGCGCGCGAGATCCAGCTTCTCGTCGAGGGCTCGGGTGAATGCCTGCACACCATGCAAGTGCAGTGGCAGCCATAGCCGCAGTCCGCGAAAGTCGCGCGTGAGCTCGGGGGAGTACGACGAGAAGTCCGGCAGGCCAGGGTCGTCGGACGGCCGCGGAAGATAGTCGGCCGGCAGCTCGTGGGCCTTGCGCAACGCTTCGCCATCCCGGGCGAGCAGGCAACCCGTCCCGTACGGCAGAAACAGTCCCTTGTGCGGATCGAGTGTGATCGAGTCAGCCCGCTCGATGCCGCAGAGTGCTCGACGGCCCCGCTGCGTCAACTGGAAGAAGCCACCGTAGGCAGCGTCCACGTGCAGCCACAGCTGTTCCTCTTCGGCCACCTGGGCGATGTCGGCCAGCGGGTCGATGGCGCCGCTGTTGATCGTGCCGGCGCTGGCGACGACAAGGAACGGCCGGCGACCGGCCGCGCGGTCCTCGGTGATGGTCTGGCGCAGGGAGTCCGGTTGCATCCGAAGCGCCTGGTCCGTCGCGACGACCCGTACCGAATCCCGCGGCAGCCCCGCGATGCGGGCTGACTTCGCGATGGAGTGGTGAACCTCGTCGGAGACGTAGAGGGTTCCGTCGAGGAAGCGCTCGCCCAACCGCGCGGTACGCGCGGCGACGATGGCCGAGAGCGTGGACATCGAGCCACCCGGTGTGAGCACGCCCTGCGATGTGGGGGGCAGCCCGAAGAGGTCGCACATCCAGCGCAGGACGCTCGCCTCCATTTGCACGAGGGCGGGCGCCGGCAATGCCACCCCGGTGTAGCGGTTGAACACGCACGCGACGAAATCGGCGAGCGCGGACGCATAGAGGCCACCGCCCGGGATGTAGGCGAAGAAGCCCGGGTTGGCCGGGTCGAAGCCCTTGCCCGCCGCCGCCTCGATCGTTTCGAGCAATGGCCCGAGCGGAGTCCCACAATCCGGCGGTGACGCCGACAGCGACTCGAGGAGCGGGTGGAGGTGCGAGTAGTCCGAGGTCGGAGCTTGATAGCGATCGTCGATGAACCGGGTGACGAGATCGATCACGTCAGCGCCCATCGACCGCATCTCGTCGAGTGAAGGATCGAACGGAGAGCGAGGCTGTTCCTCCATCCGCGCATCGTAGGTGCACTGAACTCGGGACCGATCAGCTTCGGTGGGCCCGCCCGAAGATCTCGGCGGCCGTCCGCAGGCGCAGGTCCTCCAGCGTTTCGCTCCGCTGCGGTGAGCTGGCCGAGGTCCCGGCCAGCCCGCACAATTCCGGATCCGCAGCGGCCGACGCCATGGCCGTGCTGGTGCTGCCCTTCTTGGCGCGGGTTTCGGCCGGCCGGACGAGTCAGACGTAGCGTTCGAGGATCGAGGACTCGGCCAGCCGCGACAATCCTTCGCGCACGCTGCGGGCGCGGCCCTCGCCGACACCTTCGACCGCCTGCAGGTCGTCGACGGTGGCCGCTAGCAGCTTCTGCAGGCCACCGAAGTGCTCGACCAGCCGGTCGATGACCGCGCCGGGCACTCGCGGCACCTTGGCCAGGAGGCGGTATCCGCGCGGGCTGACCGGTGCGTCGAGCGCCTCGGTCGTGCCGGGGAAGCCGATCGCCCGGGCCACCAGCGACAGGTCGAGCAGGTCGGTGGCCGACAGGGCCTGGAGCTCGGCCAGTGAGTCCTCGGCCGAGCGGCTGCGGCGGCCGGACCCACTGGGCAGGTAGTCGCGCACTACCAGGACCCGCTCCTCCTCCACGCCGCCCATCAGCTCTTCGAGCTGGAGCGACAGCAGCCGGCCGTCGGTGCCGAGCTCGATGACGTATCCCTCGAGCTCGTCGGCGATCCGGCGGACCATCTCCAGCCGCTGGCTGACGCTCATCGCATCGCGCACGGTGACGAGATCCTCGATCTCCAGGGCGGACAGCGTGCCGGCGACCTCGTCAAGGCGCAGCTTGTAGCGCTCCAGTGTGGCCAGCGCCTGGTTGGCCCGCGACAGCACCGCACTGGAACCCTCGAGCACGTATCGCTGGCCGGTGACGTAGAGCGCGATGATCCGCATCGACTGGCTCACCGAGATCACCGGGTGCCCGGTCTGGATCGCCACCCGCTCGGCGGTGCGGTGCCGGGTGCCGGACTCCTCGGTGGGGATGGCCGGGTCGGGGACGAGATGCACGGCGGCCCGCATGATGCGGCTGCCGTCGGTGGACAGCACGATGCCGCCGTCCATCTTGGCCAGCTCGCGCAGCCTCGTAGAGGAGAACTCGACGTCGAGGGGAAAGCCGCCGGAGCACAGGGCTTCGACGTCTCGGTCGTGGCCGAGCACGATCAGCGCGCCGGTGTTGCCGCGCAGGATGCGCTCGAGGCCGTCGCGCAGAGCGGTGCCCGGGGCCACCAGGGCGAGAGTGGGGCGTACGGGGTCGTCGCGGTCGGTGGGCACGAGCCTCCCCTCTCGTTGCGGTGATCAGCCGGAGTGTATCGGCGCTGGTCGCAGCCGGGCGCGGCTCGGCGGCCGGAGTGCCAGCAGGGCGGCCGGCAGGCTCCCGACCTCGGTGACGTCGACTCCGCGCGGGTAGGGGCCGGAGCCGACCGGCACAAGGGCGCGTTCGAAGCCCAGCCGGGCCGCCTCGGCGACCCGGCGCCCGACGCCGGACACCGGGCGCACGTCACCGGCCAGCCCGACCTCGCCGATGGCCACCACGTCAACCGGGACCACTAGGTCGCTGGCCGCCGAAGCGACAGCCAGTGCCACGGCCAGGTCAGCGGCTGGATCGCTGAGCCGCACGCCGCCGATGGTCGCTACGAAGACGTCCTGGCTGCCCAGGCGGACCTCACCGCGCCGCTCGACGACGGCCAGTGCCATGGCCACCCGGCCCGCATCGAGACCGCTGACGGCGCGGCGCGGGGTGACCAGTGCAGAGTGCGAGACCAACGCCTGGATCTCCGCCAGCAACGGGCGCCGGCCGTCAACCGTCACGGTGACGCAGGTGCCCGGCACGGCGAAGTCGTGGCGGGACAGGAACAATCCCGACGGATCGGCCAAGCCGCGGATCCCGGCGTCGTGCAACTCGAAACAGCCCACCTCGTCGGCCGCGCCGTAGCGATTTTTCACCGCGCGCACCATGCGCAGGGTCGAGTGCCGCTCACCCTCGAAGTGCAGCACGACGTCGACGAGGTGCTCGAGCAGCCGCGGCCCGGCGATGGCGCCGTCCTTGGTCACGTGTCCGACGATGACGATGGCGATGCCGCGCTGCTTGGCGAGGACGGTCAGCGCGGCGGCCACGGCCCGGACCTGGGTCACACCGCCCGCCGCGCCATCGGCGAGGGATGAGCTGAACGCCTGCACCGAGTCGACCACCAGCAGGCCGGGCGCGACGGTGTCCACATGCGACAGCAGCGCCCCGAGGTCGGTCTCGGCGGCGAGGTAGAGATCGGGATGCAGGGCACCGGTGCGCTCGGCCCGCAGCCCGACCTGCGCGGCGGACTCCTCGCCGGTGACGATCAGTGCCCTCGTGCCGCCGGCCGCGTACTCATGGGCTACGGAGAGCAGCAGCGTCGACTTGCCCACGCCGGGCTCGCCGGCCAGCAGCACGACGGCACCGGGGACCAGACCTCCACCGAGCACCCGGTCGAGCTCGGGCACGCCGGTCGGCCGTGACTGCGCCGCGGCGAGGTCGACGTCACCGATCGGCAGGGCCGGGAAGCTGACCGGGCCGGCGACGGGTTGGCGTGCACCGGGGCGGGCGCCCAGCTCCAGCAGCGACCCCCAGGCCTGGCACTCGGGACACCGCCCGTGCCACTTGACCGCGGTGTGAGCGCACTCGTCGCATCGGTAGGCAGGATGTTGCTTGACCGGCTTGGTTCCCATGCCGGCGACGCTACGACAGGCCTCTGACAACCAGGCCGGGACGCGCATGCCCCCCCGCGGCAGGCGCTATCCCTCGGCTGCGCTCTCGCTCGGCGAGGGCCGGGGAAGCGGCTCATCGGGGGTCGCGACCGGAACGTGGAGGGTGATGTCGCCGGCTTCGGCGAAGGAGAAGGTCACGTTGACGGTGGTGCCCGACCTCAGCTCTCGGACGATGCCCGTCAACTGCAGGTAATCGCCGTCCGCGCTGAAGCTCCTCAAGGAAGCGGCGGCCAGCGGCACGTCGAGCTGGGCGGCACCAGGAGAAGCCGACGCCGATGGCGCCGCCGAGCCCGCCGCAGATGCTGCCGCGGATTCCGATGTCGATGTCGCAGGTGACGGCGATCCAGAGGAGCCGAACCGAACCGGCACCGCGACGAGCACCACGGACCCCGCCGCGTCCGTCGTCACCGATACCAGCGTGTCGCTGGTCGTGTCCTCGGTGACGATCGCGACGTACAGCGGCACGTCGTCGCCAAGTTGGTAGGAGCCCGACGAGGGATAGGCGATAACGGCGTTGCTGACCGAGACGCCTCCGCGGGTGGCGCTGGCGCCCTCCACGGACGCGACCACGCGGGACGTCTGCGCGACCTGACCGGCGCCACACGCTGCGGCCAGCGGGGTCACGAGCACGGCGGCCACAAGCAGCAGCCTCAGCCGGCGCGAGCGGCGACCGACCATCAGAGCGGGCGAGCGATTCACGGCGATGAGCGTATCGGCCGGCCGCGGTCACGACAGCGTTGGGCCGCGAAGGAGCAGTAGAGCGACGTCGATCACCGCGACCACGAGCGAGGCTCGGAACATCGCGCGCGACCCGGCTCGCCGGGCCAGGGCGAGGCCGGTGACCAGCGCGGCAGCGGCCATCGCCGGCGCGGCGTACCCCACCATGCCCGGGCTGCCGGCCGGCCCGAAGGCGAGCACCGCCGAGGCGGCGAGCAGGAGCAGAGCGGCGGCGATGCGACTGCCGGCCGGCCCGAGCCGGTGCGGCAGCCCGCGTACTCCCGTCCGCGCGTCGTCGTCGAGATCGGGCAGCACGTTGGCGAAATGCGCTCCGGAACCCAGCAGGGCACCGGTCACGACGAGCCACGCGGGTACGCCGTGCGCGCCCGGGCGGCCGAGCACGACGAAGGCGGGCAGCAGCCCGAAGGACACCGCGTACGGCAGGACCGACAGCGCTGTCGACTTCAGCCGGATGTCGTACGCCCAGGCCGAGAGCACCGCGAGGATGTGCAGGGAGCCGGCGAGCGGGCCGGACAGCAGGGAGAGTGGCACGCAGAGCAGCAGCGCGGCCACCGCGGCGCCACCCACCAGCCGGGCCGATATCTGCCCGGCCGCGACCGGCTTGTCTCCCCGCCCGGACTGCCGGTCCCGCTCGCGGTCGAGGTAGTCGTTGCACCAGCCGACGGACAACTGCCCGGCGAGGACGGCGGCCCCCACCGCCAGCACGCCGCGTACGTCCCGCCCGCTCGATGCCGACAAGGCGCCGGCCACCACCGTCACGGCCAGCGTGGGTTCTGGATGGCACGACCCCAGCAGTGCGGTGACCCCGATGCCTCGGCTCATGGCGGGCAGTGTGTCAGGCTGTTCCGCGTGCCAGCATCTGCCGCCGATCTGCCGACCCGGCCGCGCAACGACGTGCGGCAGTACGACGACCTGGTCGGCGAGTGGTGGGCACCGCGGGGCAAGTTCGCGATGCTGCACTGGATCGCCGCCGCCCGGGCCCGGTTGGTGCCGCCCGCCGCCCGCCCGGGTGCCCTGCTGGTGGACCTCGCCTGCGGCGCCGGCCTGTTCGCCGAGCATGCCGCCAACCGCGGCTACCGGCACGTCGGCGTCGACCTCTCACCGACCGCCCTGCCCCAGGCCCGCGCTCACGGTGTACTCGTGGCGCGTGCCGACGTCCTGCACCTGCCGCTGCGGACCGGGGTGGGCGACGTCGTGCTGGCCGGAGAGATCCTCGAGCACGTCACGGATCTGGCGGGCGCGGTCGCCGAGGCGTGCCGGGTGCTTCGACCCGGCGGCACTCTGGTCATCGACACCATCGCCGACACCGCGTTGGCCCGCCTGATCGCGGTGACCATAGCCGAGAGTGTGCCCGGCGGCGCGCCAAAGGGCATCCACGATCCGGCGCTGTTCGTCGACCGGGCTCAGTTGCGGCACGAGTGCGCGCGCCACGGTGTCCACTTGCGACTCTCCGGGTTACGACCGTCCTTTGTGGATATGTTGATGTGGCTATTACGCCGCCGCGACTTCGTACGGATGGTGGCCACGCGGCCGACTGCCGTTCTGTTCCAGGGTTGGGGCAGCAAAGACGCAACGGAAGTGACATGACAGCTGTCTCCGCACCCGCTTCGCTGGCCGACCCCGCCGCCGCGCTCGCCGCCGTTGACGCGATCGTGCCGAGGCTGGCCAAGCGGGCCGAGGCGCACGACCGGGCAGGCGTGTTCCCCGAGGCCGACTTCGCCGACCTCAGCGCGGCCGGGATGCTCGGGCTGATGGTGCCGACCCGGCTCGGCGGGCCCGGAGCCGGGTTCGCCGACTACGCCGAGGTGGCGATGCGGCTGGCGGCCGGCAACGGTGCGACCGCGCTGGTCTACAACATGCACGCCTCGGTGACGGGTGCCATGGCCCAGACACCTGACGACCTCGCCCGCGCGCTGGGCGTGCCGGAGAGCTACTTCGAGATGCGCGACCGGGTGCTGCGGGCGGCCGTGGGCGGCGCGCTCTACGCCGTGGCGATGAGCGAGCGCGGCGCCGGCTCGCGCCTGTCCGCATTGACCACTTCGTACGAGCCGGTGGCCGGCGGTTTCCGGATCCAAGGGGCCAAGACGTTCGTCTCCGGAGCCGGTTTCGCCGATGCCTATCTGGTCGCCGCCAAGCGGGCCGGCATGGACCCGCCGCAGGTCTCGCACTTCCTCGTGCCAGCGGGCGACGGCATCGAGGTGGAGCGGACCTGGGACTCCCTGGGCATGCGGGCGACCGGTAGCCAGGACATCCGGCTCGACCTGGTCGCTCCGCCGGATGCGCTGCTCGGCGGGCTCGAGGGGCTCACCCTCCTGCTCGCGCAGGTGATGCCGCAGTGGCTGGTGGCGTCCTATGCCGCGGTCTACGTGGGGGTCGCCCAAGCCGCGATCGACGCCGCCGTCGCCCACGTCAACGAGCGCGGGCTGGCCCGGCTGCCACTGGTCCGCGCCAGGCTCGGCCGGGCCGACGCGGCCGTCGCGGCGGCCCGCCTGGCGGTGCTGGAGGCGGCCCGGCGGGTGGACACCGCACCCGGTGAGCCCGCGACCAACCGGTGGGTCTGGCGGGCCAAATTGCTCGCGGGGGAGACGGCGATGGAGGTGTCAGCGTCGATGCTGGAGGCTGCTGGCACGTCCGCGACCCGCCGCGGCCATCCCCTGGAGCGGATCTTCCGTGACGCGCGCTGCGGTTCTCTGCAGCCGGCGACCAGCGACGTGTGCGCCGACTGGCTGGGGGTCGCGGCGCTCGGGCGCGATCCGGAGAACGACGCCGCGGTGCCCCGGTGGTGAGGGCCCGGTGGTGAGGGCCGTCCTGACCGGCTCGGCGGAGGCGTTCCCGGCCTCGATGGCGCAGGACCGGCTCTGGGACGACTTCTTCCGCGACCACTATGCCGGCAGCTTGCTGGCGAAACGCATCTTCGCCTCCGCCGGAGTGGTGACCAGGCACGGGGTGGTCAACCCGATCGACGAGGACGTCTCCGGCTGGGGCACCTCCGACCGGATGATCCGTTTCGGCACCGAGGCCATTCCGCTGGGCAAGGAGGCCGTCGGCGCGGCGATGGCCGACGCCGGGCTGGATGCCGCCGATGTCGGGTTGTTCGCCGTGACCACCTGCACCGGCTACGCCACCCCCGGAGTCGACATCCGGCTGGCCTGTGACCTCGGCATGCCCGCCTCCGTGCAGCGTCTCGTGGTCGGCCACATGGGCTGCTACGCCGCTCTGCCCGGCCTCGGAGCAGTCAGCGACTTCGTCCGGGCCAGGTCCCAGCCGGCGGTCCTGCTCTGCCTCGAACTGACCAGCCTGCACGTCCAGCCACCGACCACGGACGTCGGCCAGATGGTGGCCCACGCGCTGTTCTCCGACGCCGCCGCGGCGGTCGTCGTCGAGCCCGGCCCTGCATCTGGACGAGCGGCATCTGGACGAGCTGCATCGGGCCTCGAGGTGGTCGACGTCGTGGCCTGGACCGACGCCAGCACGGCCGACCACATGACCTGGCATGTCACCGACCTGGGGTTCCGGATGGGCCTTTCACCACGGGTTCCCGACGTGCTGGCCGAACACGTCCGCGACGTCGTGGACGGCCTGCTGGCCCGGCACGGCCTGCGCCGGGACGAGGTCGCCGGATGGGCCGTGCACCCGGGCGGCCCGCGGATCCTCGACGTGGTCGCCGACCGGCTCCAGCTGCCCGATGGCGCTCTCGACGTCTCGCGCGCCACTCTGCGCGACCACGGCAACTGCTCGTCGGCGACCGTGCTGCTGGTCCTCGACGAGTTGCGCCGCACCAGACCACCAAAGTCCGGCGAACATCTCGTCGCGATGGCCTTCGGGCCAGGCCTCACCTTGTACGCGACACTGCTACGCGCCAGCTAGACCTATCGGGCGAGCGCGTTCAGCTCGTCGCGCAGGTCGCCACCGGAGGCGGCGTCGCCCATCACCCGGGTTACCACGCCGTCGGAGCGGACGAACACCACGGTGGGGCCGGCGCTGAGGTGGTACAGCGCCGCCAGGCGTCCCTCGGTGTCGGTGGCTCCGTGCACGCGTCCGGGCGGGGCGGTGCTCGGCACCCGCGGGTCGCTGCCCTCGCCGATCAGCAGCACCTTCAGGCGCGTGGGGCCCGTGGTGTTGATGACGTCGGCTATCAGCGCCGCACAGTCACACCGAGCGGGTACGAAGATCAGCACGGCCGGGCGCAGGTTGCGTAGCCGTACCGCATTGTCGGCGGCGACCGGCAGCGCCAGGTCGGGCAGCAGCGCACCGACCGTGCCCGGCACCGCGCTCGGATGCGCGAGCGGCCGGGACCGGGCCACGGTGGGGGTGGCCGGCAGCAGCGCGAAGACGAGGCTGGCGAAGAACAGCACCACCAGCAGGACGACCACCACGAGGGGCCCGGACATGCCGTAGCGCTGCCACCGCCGGGTTTCCAACACTCTGAGCAACCGTCGCCGCCACCCCGGCCCGCGCCGATCGCGCCGCAACGACTCGATCTCAGCGTCGAGCTCGGAGATATCGTCGGGCACCACGAAGCTGTCCCACCCGGCCCATTCGGGCGGCCGGCCGGGAGGCTCTTCGTCGGGGCGGGACGACGCCACGCTCAGCCTCCTCCGTTCGCACAACCAGTGTTCCCCCGCCGGCCCCGATGCGCCAGTACTGGTTTGCCCCAATGCAGAATCCGGCCCGGATGTCAAGCCCAAGATCCTTCCGCGACTAGCCCTCTGACCTGCGGCTTTGCCATCCGGATCATCGCCTCGATGGTGACTGCGCGTGTTATCCTGAGTCTGGCGAAAGGGGCTTTCTTCCATATGACGTTCACCGTTGGCGAGACCGTCGTTTACCCGCACCACGGGGCCGCACTCATCGAGGCCATCGAGACCCGAATCGTCAAGGGCGAAGAGAGGCTCTACCTGGTTCTCAAGGTCGCTCAGGGCGATCTCACCGTCCGTGTCCCCGCTGACAACGCCGAGATCGTCGGCGTGCGCGATGTCGTCGGTCAGGAGGGGCTCGACAAGGTGTTCGAGGTGCTCCGCGCACCGCACACCGAGGAGCCCACCAACTGGTCCCGCCGCTACAAGGCGAATCTCGAGAAGCTCGCTTCGGGCGATGTCAACAAGGTGGCCGAGGTCGTTCGCGACCTGTGGCGCCGTGATCGTGAGCGCGGCCTGTCGGCGGGCGAGAAGCGGATGCTGTCCAAGGCCCGCCAGATCCTGGTCAGCGAGTTGGCCCTCGCCGAGGGCACCAACGAGGACAAGGCCGAGTTGCTGCTCGACGAGGTCCTGGCCTCCTAGGTGGATTCCCCGGTCGCCCAGCGCCGCCGGTGCCTGCCCGGGTAGCCGCCCTGGTCCCCGCCGCTGGGCGCGGCGAGCGACTCGGAGGTACGGGGCCCAAGGCCCTGCGTGCGATCGGCGGCGCGCCGATGCTCAGTCATGCCGTGCGCGCGCTCTTCGCGGCCCACTCGGTTGACCTCGTCGTTGTCGCGGCGCCGCCCGGAGATCTCGATGCGGTGCGGGCGGTGTTGCCGGCCGAAGTCGTCGTCGTCAGCGGCGGCGCCACCCGGGCCGACTCGGTCCGCTGCGCCTTGGCCGCCCTGCCGCCCGATGTCGAGGTCGTGCTCGTTCACGATGCCGCCCGGCCCTTCGTCTCGGCCGAGGTGATCGAGGCGGTAGTGGCCGCGGTGCGGGGCGGCCACGAGGCGGTGGTGCCCGTGCTACCGGTGTCCGACACGATCAAGCAGATCGCGGCCGACGGGCGCGTCGTGCGGACCCTTCCCCGTGATGAGTTGTACGCCGTTCAGACCCCGCAGGGCTTCCTGCGTACCGTGCTCGCCGCGGCACATGCAACTGGTTCCGGCGATGCCACCGACGATGCCGTGCTGGTCGAGCGGCTCGGCCGCCAGGTGTGGACCGTGCCCGGTGCAGAGGAGGCGTTCAAGGTGACCCGCCCGGCCGATCTGCAGCGGGCCGAGGCGCTGCTGGCGACACGCGGTGCCTGAATTCGCGATGCCGGAGACGCCGATGCCGGAGGTGCCGAGGGTCGGCACCGGTACTGACGTACACCGGCTCGATCCAGACCGCACCTGCTGGCTGGCCGGCCTGCGCTGGGACGGCGTACCCGGGCTGGCAGGGCACTCCGACGGAGACGTCGTCGCTCACGCCATCTGCGATGCGTTGCTGTCGGCGGCCGGCCTGGGCGATCTGGGCGCAAACTTCGGTACGGCCGATCCGAGGTGGGCCGATGCCGCCGGAGCCGACCTCCTGGCCGAGACGCTGCGCCTGCTGGCGGCGGCCGGATACCGGATCGGCAATGTGGCGGTCCAGGTGCTCGGCAACACCCCCAGGATCGGCCCGCGCCGGGCCGAGGCACAGGCGGCGCTGTCGGCCGCGCTCGGCGGAGCCCGGGTGAGTGTGTCGGCGACCACGACCGACGGGCTCGGGCTGACCGGCCGCGGCGAGGGCGTTGCCGCGATCGCCACGGCGCTGGTCGTCCGGCGTTGATCCGCCGCCGCTCGCCGAGCCGAGCCACGCCCGCGGCCCCACTCCGCGGTGATCAAGGAGTTCACGTCGCCGAACCGGACATATCACCACGGGATTCGACGTAAAGTCCTTGATCACGAATTCAGGGGGGTCAAGGGGGGTCAGGGGGGTCAAGGGGGCAGGCGGGTCAGGCGGGTCGAGCCGAGTCAGGCGATCGACTCGGGGCCGGCGTCGTGGCGCTGCTCGCGCCGGGCCCACGTCCACGCATACCCGGTGTCCTCGCAGGCCAGGGCGCCCGGCCCGAGCGCCAGCGGCCGGAAGGTGTCGATCATGACGGCCAGCTCGTCGGTGGCCTCCTTGCCGATGGAGGCCTCCACCGAGCCCGGTTGCGGGCCGTGGGTGAACCCGGACGGGTGCAAGGTGATCGAGCCGAGCTCGATGCCCGCTCCCTTGCGGCTCATGAAGTCGCCGCCCACGTAGAACAGCATCTCGTCGGAGTCGACGTTGGCGTGGTTGTAGGGCGCCGGGATCGACAGCGGGTGGTAGTCGAACTTGCGCGGCACGAACGAGCAGACCACGAAGCCCCGGCCCTCGAAGGTCTGGTGCACCGGCGGCGGCTGGTGCAGGCGCCCGGTGATCGGCTCGAAGTCGGCGATGTTGAAGGCGTACGGGTAGAGGCAGCCGTCCCAGCCGACGACGTCGAAGGGGTGATGGGCGTACGTGAGACAGGTCATGCCCACCCGGTGCCGGACCAGCACCTGCACATGCTCGCCCTCCGTGCGCAGCGGCTCGCCCGGCCCGCGCAGGTCTCGCTCGCAGTACGGCGCATGCTCCAGCAACTGGCCGCGCGCGGACAGATAGCGCTTGGGCGAGCCGATATGGCCGCGCGCCTCGATCACCAGCGCCCGCAGCGCGTCATCGCCGGTGGGCACCCACCTGTGCGTAGTCGAGGTGGGCAGCACGACATAGTCGCCTGGCCCGACCGAGAGCCCGCCGAAGACCGTTTCGACGGTCGCCGCACCGGCCTCCACGTACACGCACTCGTCGCCGGTGGCGTTGCGGTACAGCGGTGAGGGCCGGTCGGCGACGGCGTAGCTGATCCGTACGTCGTCGTTGGCCAGCAGCAGTTGCCGCCCGGTCACAGTGTCGGCGCCGCCCGCGTCGAGCTTGTGCGTCGCGAAGTGGCGGGGGAGCAGCGGGTGGTTGGCGGCCAGCGGCTGCTCGGGCTCGGCGTGGATGGTCGAGTCCACGATCGCGGTGGGGAGGCCCTCGTGATAGAGCAGCGCCGACTCGGCCGAGAAGCCCTCGACGCCCATCAATTCCTCGGCGTAGAGGCCGCCGTCGGGCCTGCGGAACTGGGTGTGCCGCTTGCGCGGAATGGACCCCACGACGCGGTAGTACGGCATGACGCTCTCCTGTACGAATCGTCAGCTTATCGGACGCGGATTGTCCGAACCAAGTCCCCCGTCCAAGCACGATCCGCTAGCGTCGCTGCCCATGTCAATCGTGCTCCTCGAGCACCTCGTCGACGACGCCGCGCTGTTCCCGCCAAGCGAGGCGCCGATGCCGACGGCCGTGGGGGCGCACCGCGCGGTCAAGGTCGGTCCACTCGGGTGGCTGGTCGGGCGTTTTCTGTGCCCGGTGTCCCGGATCGATCAGATGGCTGGCGAGTTGCGGCCGGGCGACGCCTTCGCCCTCGGGCTCATCGCGGACACGGGTGCGGCCGAAATACCAGCGGCCCTCGAGCGGATCGGCGACGAGGAGCGCCTGATGCTGCTGGCCGTCGAGGTCAGGGTTGCCGAAGGGCCCGGCCTGGTGACCTCCGTACGCGAGGCGATGACGTTCCTGCCTACAGAAGTGCGCTGCTACGTCGAACTGCCGCGAAGCGGTGACTGGCGCGCGGCTCTGGCGGTGGTCGGCGCGGCCGGCCACGGCGCCAAGCTGCGTACCGGCGGCGCCGAGGCGGCGGCCTTCCCGACCGAGGAGGAGGTCGCGGACTTCATCCGGGCCTGCGTCGCGGCCAGCGTGCCGTTCAAGTGCACGGCCGGTCTGCACAACGCCGTACGCCACACCGACCCGGAGACCGGCTTCGAGCACCACGGCTTCTTGAACATCGCCCTGGCGGTGGCCGCCACTCTGGCCGGCGGCGACCCCGAGCCGGTGCTGGCCGAACGCGATCCGGCCGACGTGGCCGCGGCCGTGGGCGGACTCGACGATGTGGCGGCGGCGCGGGCGCGCGCACTTTACGCTGGGCACGGCTCATGCAGCATCGGTGAGCCGGCCGGCGACCTGCTTTCCATGGGCCTACTGGACGGGGACTTCCGATGAGCTGGGTGCCGGGTGCGGCGGGCAGCCAGTTTCCCGTGCAGAACCTGCCGTACGGCGTCTTCGGCCGGCCCGGTGAGATGCACCGCGTCGGCGTCGCGATCGGCCCGTTCGTGCTTGATCTGGCGGCGCTGTCGGTGCTCGGTGTCGTCGAGGGGCCCGAATGGTTCGCCGCGCGATCCCTGAACGCCTTCCTCGCCGCGGGCCGGCCGGTCTGGCAGTCGACCCGGACCCGGCTGATCGAGTTGCTCACCGACGAGTCGCACCGGGCGGAGGTCGAGCCCCATCTGCTGCCGGGCGCAGAGGTGCTGCTGCACATGCCGTTCGAGGTGGCCGACTACGTCGACTTCTACTCCTCGCTCGAGCACGCCACGAACCTCGGCAAGATGATGCGTCCGGACGCCGAGCCACTCCTGCCCAACTGGCGGCACCTGCCGGTCGGGTACCACGGCCGGGCCGGCACGGTGGTCGTGGGCGGCACCCCGATCGTGCGGCCGGCCGGACAGTGCAAGGCGGCCGATGCCGATGCCTCGACGTACGGACCCTCGCTGCGGCTCGACTTCGAGGCCGAGGTCGGATTCGTGGTGGGCATGCCGTCGCCGCAGGGCTCGCGGGTGACCGTGGATGGCTTCGCCGAGCACGTGTTCGGAGTGGTCCTGGTCAACGACTGGAGTGCACGCGACCTGCAGGCCTGGGAGTCCCAGCCGCTCGGGCCCTTCTTGAGCAAGTCCTTCGCCACCTCGATCTCACCGTGGGTGGTCCCGATGGAGGCACTGCAGGCGGCCCGGGTCGACGGGCCGACGCAGGATCCACAGCCACTGTCCTACCTGTGGCGGTCCGAGCACGGCGGGTTGGATCTCACCCTCGCCGTTTCGGTCAACGGGCAGGTCGTGTCCCGCCCACCGTTCGCCGGCACGTACTGGACCGGCGACCAGCAACTGGCCCACCTCACGGTCAATGGCGCCGCCCTGCGTACCGGGGACCTGTTCGCCTCCGGCACGGTCTCCGGACCCGAGCCACACCAGCGCGGCTCACTGATCGAGCTGACGTGGAACGGCCAGCGGCCGATCACGCTGCCCGACGGCTCCAACCGCACCTTCCTCGAGGACGGCGACGTCGTGTCGATAGCGGCCAGCGCACCGGGCAATGACGGCGTGCGGATCGGCTTCGGTGAGGTGACCGGCGAGATCGTGCCGGCCTCCTAGCCCCCGAACGGATAATTGATACCTCGCAGTTCCGCAGTTGGCCAACCGGACCCGTATTCTTCTGCGGCGCATGGCAACAAGCTGACATCGGCTTGACAGGAATGAGCCACGGGTTGGCGATTAGGGGGACGGATGGCAGACGGTGCGTCGACCGCCGATGGCGTGACGGTGTACTCGGCACTGCAGCGCGCGGACTTCATCGACCTGTCGCGGGCCATCATGCGGCGGCAGTCGCGGGTGAACCCCTTCATCCTCCCGCCCGTGGTGGTGCTCGGTGGGTTGCTCGCGCTCTTCGGGCCCTGGCCCTTCGTCGGGGTCTTCCTCATCCTGTTCGGGCTGGTGCTGGCGGGGCAGCTCTGGCGTCAGCCGTACCGGCTCTGGTCGGCACAGGAGAAGCTCCTGACCTCGCCCGGCACCGTCACCTTTGACGGCGAGGGCGTCCGCCGGCTGGTGCCCGGGCGGGTGGACGTCCGAGTACCGTGGCCGGCGGTCGAAGGGGTGCTCGACACCGGCCGGGTGGTCGGGCTCCGTATCGCCAAGTACAGCTGGATCATGGTCCCGCTGAGCGGTGAGGTGCCCTCGGCCGAGCGGGTGCGCGACCTGATCGCCGCGCACGCACCTACTGCAGCAGTTCGTGCGCTGCGGCCAGGAAACGCTCGTTCTCGTCTGGTGCACCTATGGTCACCCGTACGCCATCACCGGCGAAAGGCCGCACTATGACCCCGCGCCGCTCGCACCCGGCCGCGAAATCCGCCGCCCCGTGCCCCAGCGGCAGCCAGACGAAGTTCGTCTGACTGTCCGGCACCTCCACCGGCAGCTCGCGGAGAGCGGCCCGCACGCGGGTGCGCTCGGCGAGGGTCGCCCGCACCCGGTCGAGCAACTCCTCCTCGGCGGCCAGCGAGGCCAGGGCGGCGGCCTGCGCCACCGATGACACGCAGAACGGCAGCTGAACCTTGCGCAGCGCCTCGATCACCGCCGGCGCGGCGACGCAGTAGCCGATCCGCAGGCCCGCGAGCCCGTAGGCCTTGGACATCGTCCGCAGCACCGCGACGTTGTCACGCCCAGACACCAGCGTCAGGGCATCGGGTACGTCCGGGTCGGTGACGAACTCGTGGTAGGCCTCGTCGATGACCACCAGAACGTCATCGGGCACCGCGTCGAGCAGCTTCTCGAGCTCGGCGCGGCGGACCGCCGTGCTCGTCGGGTTGTTGGGATTGCAGACGAACATCATGCGGGTGCGGTCAGTGACCGCGTCGGCCATCGCGGCGACGTCGTGGGTCTGCTCCCGCAGGGGCATCGCCACCGCCGTCGCGCCCGTGATGCCGACCAGGATCGGGTACACCTCGAACGACCGCCAGGCGTAGACGACCTCGTCACCCGGCCCGGCCAGCGCGGCCATCAGCTGCTGGTAGAGGCCGACGGAGCCGCAGCCCAGCGTGACCTCGTGGGTTGAGACCGACAAGCGCTGGGCCAGCGCCGCCACGACCTCGGTCGCCGCGAGGTCGGGGTAGCGGTTGATGTCGGCGGATGCGGCCGCGATCACCGCCCGGACGCTGGGCAGGGGGCCGAAGGCCGACTCGTTGGAGGCGAGTTTGACCGCCGCGTCCATGCCCAGGTCGCGGGCGACGTCGGCCGGATTGCGACCCGGCTGGTAGGCCCTGATGTCGCGCAGGGCCGCCCGCAGTCGGACGGTCACCGCGGCACGATCACGATCGTCGATGCGGCCTTGTCGTGCAGGCACTGCCGCCACGGCCGGTCCCACAGCAGCCACAAGCCGTCGAGCAGCCCGAGCGGGAGCCCGATGAACGGCATGTTGGGCGCAAGCCCGGAGACCAGCCACCGGATGACCGCGGTCGGCAGGCCCAGCCGCTCGGCTCCGTCGCGCCGGACCACCCGGATCCGGCACGCCCGCTTGCCCAGCGTCTGCCCCCAGCGGGCCAACTGCGGCACCTCGTACGCGAAAGACACGGCGACCCAGGTCACGATCATCCACCCGACCAGCCGGACCGTGGTGCTGTCGTACACGTCGGGAGTGACCTGGTGCCCGGCGGCCGATGCGGTCGCCACCGCCTGAAGCTTGTCCACGATGTGGCGGAAGTAGCGCAGGAACAGCGGCACCAGGATCGGAGCGGCGATCACGCTCACGACGACCATGTCGATGGTGCGGGCCAGCAGTCGCCAACCAGGGCCGGCCAGCAACGGCCCGGACGGAGAAAGGCCCGGCCGAACGGCCGCGGGAGCTGCCGAGCCAGATGGTGCCGACCCGGACGGTGCCGACCCGGACGGTGCCGGCGCTGGTTGGAACCCGCGGGGCGCGCCGTACGGGCGCTTGAGCGGGGGCGGGGTGAAGTAGTCACCCTCGCTCAGCGGTTTGGTCATGCGCCGATCATGCCGTACGGGCAGAGGAGGGCGGCTATCGTGACCCGGTATCCGCCGGGAGTCTCGACATGGGGGTGGGCAATGGCACGTCGCGGACTACTCGTACTCGGCGCGGCTGCGCTGGCGGTCCTCGCCTCGGCGCCGCCTGCTCCAGCGCAGGCCTTCGTCAACTGGTCGGCGTACCTGCACGGCGCCCGGCACGCGTCCTACGAGCCGGCGGCCCTGGCCGTCACGACGTCCAACGTGGGGACGCTGACGCGTCGGTGGTCCTGGCAGCCCGATCCAAAGACGGGGACCTCGCCCTACCTCAACGCCTCGCCGACCACGTACAAAGGTGTGATCTACATCGGGGCATTCACGGGCGACTTCTACGCGCTGAGTGAGGCCACCGGGCGGGTGATGTGGAAGAAGACGTTGCCGTACCTGGCGACTCCCTGCGGCAACAAGGGCATCGACTCCACCGCGACCGTGGCCTCCAACCCGGTGACCGGCGCGCTGACCGTCTATGTCGCCGCGGCGGACCACTACCTCTACGCGCTGGACCCGGCAACCGGTGCGACCCGCTGGCGTTCACTGGTCGGCGGGACGACCAGTGACTACTACAACTGGTCGTCGCCGACCGTGTCCGGCGGCCGAATCTACCTGGGTATCGGCGCGAGCTGTGACGCCGGCACTGTGGGCGGCCTCGCCTCCTACTCGCAGCCCACCGGCGCCCCGATCGCGACCTACCGGACGGCGCCGGGGGCGACCGCGGGTGTGCCGACGATCTACACTAGTGCGTTGGCCGACGGAGCGGGCTCGGTCTACGCCACCACCGGCGACGGCACCACCGGCGATGCGTTCGCCATCGTCCGGGTGCGTGACACTGACCTGGCTCGGCTGGAGGCGTGGAAAATTCCGCAACCCTCCACGGACGGCGACTTCAACGCCTCGCCCGCCTTCTTCGACGCGACCTTGAACGGCGTGACCACGACCATGGTCGGCGCCTGCAACAAGAACGGGATCTACTACGCCTGGCGGGCCGGCAATCTCTCGGCCGGACCGGTCTGGACCCGGCGGCTCGGGATACCCAACGACGCCTTCCTCAACAAGCTGCGGATCTGCGGCGGATCGAGCGCCTACGACTGGAAGACCAAGCGACTGCTGGTGGGCGCCAACCAGACGACCACCACGACGACCAAGCTGGGCAGCGCGTACAGCCTCGACCCGTCGACCGGCGCGGTCCGATGGTTCCGCGCGCTGGCCGCCGGACCGGTGATCGGCAGCGTCAGCGTCAACGGTGCCGGCGTACTGGCGGTGCCGACGTACAACGCGTCCAGCACGACGAACGCCGTCTACCTGCTCAACGAGTCGACCGGCGCCGTGCTGAGGACCATCAGCACAGGTGATCCCGACTTCGCCCAGCCGGTGTTCTCTGACACCTACCTGCTCGTCACCGGTCAGCGCAAGCTCAGCGCCTACGCGCCCTGACCCGGCGCCGTCAGAGGTTGCCGCGCAGCGCCTGCTCGCGCTCGATCGCCTCGAACAGCGCCTTGAAGTTGCCCTTGCCGAATCCCATCGACCCGTGCCGCTCGATCAGCTCGAAAAACACCGTCGGCCGGTCCTGGGTCGGCTTGGTGAATATCTGCAGCAGGTAGCCGTCCTCGTCGCGGTCGGCCAGGATCTTCAGCTCCCGCAGGGTGTCGAGCGGGACCCGGGTGTCGCCGACCCATTCGCCGAGGGTCTGGTAGTAGGTGTCGGGCGTGGACAGGAACTCCACGCCGCTGTCGCGCATCGCCCGCACCGAGCCGACGATGTCACCGGTGGCCAGGGCGATGTGCTGCACACCGGGCCCGCCGTAGAACTCGAGATACTCGTCGATCTGCGACTTCTTCTTCCCGTGGGCCGGCTCGTTGAGCGGGAACTTCACCTTGCGGGTGCCGTCGGCCACCACCTTGCTCATCAGCGCGGAGTACTCCGTCGCGATGTCGTCGCCGACGAACTCCTTCATGTTGGTGAAGCCCATGACGCTGTTGTAGAAGTGGACCCAGTCGTCCATCCGGCCGAGTTCGACGTTGCCGACGCAGTGGTCGATGGCCTGGAAGTAGCGCTTCGCCGGTGGGGCGACCATCGGCCCGCGGGCGACGAAACCTGGCATGAAGGCCCCGGCATAGTTGGTCCGCTCGATCAGGCTGTGCCGCGTTTCGCCGTACGTCGCGATGGACGCGGTCACCAGCTTGCCCGAGTCGTCCTCGTGCACGGTGGGTTCCTGGATTCCCTTGGCCCCCCGGGCGATGGCGAGCTCGTAGGCCCGGGTCGCATCGGGGACAGCGATCGCGATGTCGACCACTCCGTCGCCATGTGCCGCGACATGCCGGCCGACCGCCGTGCCGGCATGCGTCTCACCGGTGAGCAGGAACCGAGCCCCCCCGGATTCGAGGACGTACTCCGCGCGGTCCCGTGCGCCCGTCTCCGGGCCGCGATATGCGGTCACCCGCATGCCGAATGCGGTCGAGTAGAAGTGCGCGGCCTGCTTGGCGTTGCCGACCGCGAAATGCACGAAGTCCACGCCCAAGACCGGGAAGTCCTCGCCTGTGCTCATGGCTGGAGGGTAACTCGCGGCGCTCCCCGTAGGATCGCTCAGTGACGCTGCGCCTGTACGACACCGCCGCCCGCGCGGTCCGGGAGTTCGTGCCCGTCGAGGCCGGGCGGGCCGGAATCTACCTCTGCGGCGCGACCGTGCAGTCGCCACCGCACATCGGGCACCTTCGCTCCGGGGTGAGCTTCGACATCCTCATCCGGTGGCTGGAGTTCTCCGGTTACGCCGTCACGTTCTGCCGCAACGTGACCGACATCGACGACAAGGTCATCCACGCCGCCGCGCATGAGGGCGTGCCCTGGTGGCAGGTCGCCCAGCGCAACGAGCGTGCCTTCAGTCGGGCCTACGACGTTGTCGGCTGCCGGCCGCCGACGGTGGAGCCGAGGGCCACTGGTCAGGTGCCCGAGATGATCGCGTTGATGCGGCGCCTGATCGACGGCGGGCACGCCTACGCCAGCGATGGCGACGTCTATTTCGAAGTGCGGTCCTTCCCTTCGTACGGCGGCCTGTCCGGGCGCCGGCCCGACGACATGCGATCGTCAGAGCAGAGCAGCGAGGCGAAGCGCGACCCGCTGGATTTCGCGCTCTGGAAGGGCGCCAAGCCCGGCGAGCCGTCGTGGGAGACGCCGTGGGGGCCCGGCCGGCCGGGATGGCACCTGGAGTGCTCGGCGATGGCGCGGAAGTACCTCGGCCCGGCCTTCGACATCCATGGCGGCGGCATCGATCTGATCTTCCCCCACCACGAGAACGAGGTGGCCCAGTCGGTGGCCGCTGGTGAGGAATTCGCGCACTACTGGCTGCACAACGCGTGGGTCACCACGAGCGGGGAGAAGATGAGCAAGTCGCTGGGCAACTCGCTGTTGGTCACCGAGGTGGTGCAGCGGATCCGCCCGGTCGAGTTGCGCTATTACCTCGGTGCCCCCCACTACCGCTCCCACATCGAGTTCTCGGAGGAGGCACTGCACGAGGCGGCCACGGCCTATCGCCGGATCGAGGGTTTCGTGCAGCGGGCGGCGGAGTTGGCCGGCTCGGTCGGACCAGGTGCGCTGCCGGCTGACTTCATCGACGCGCTGGATGATGACATCGGCGTCCCCGGAGCGCTGGCGGTGGTGCATACCGCCGTACGCGAGGGCAACTCCGCGTTGGCGTCCTCCGACAAGGAATCCGCGGCCCGGCGCCTGGCCGAGGTACGCGCGATGCTTTCGATCCTGGGACTCGACCCACTGGCCGAGCCCTGGTCGTCGGGTGCCGGCGGCGATCTGCGCCCGGTCCTTGACCGGCTGATCGCCATGGCCCTAGACCAGCGGCAGGCGGCCCGCGACCGCCGGGACTTCGCCGCCGCTGATGCGATCCGCGACGGACTGGCCGACGTCGGCGTGGCGATCGAGGACACCCCCGACGGGCCACGCTGGACGGTCACCTGATGCCCGGCGCCCCGCGCCGGCCGCGGTCGAAGAAGGGCCCGAGCACCGGCACCGGCGGCCACAGCCGTAAGAAGCTCGAGGGCAAGGGGCCGACGCCGCGAGCCGAAGAGCGCACCGGCCACCCCGCCCAGCGGCGGGCCAAGGGCGGGGGTGCGGCGGCGGGCACCGGCAAGAGCGCCCCCAGCCGCCCGCGGCCGGCCAGGCAGCAGCGGCCGGGCACCCGCGACAACGCCGAGGTGCTGGTGGGTCGCAATCCGGTGCTGGAAGCTCTGCGCGCGCATGTCCCGGCCACCGCTCTCTACATCGCACTCGGCGTCGAGTCCGACGACCGGATCACCGAGTCGATCCGCATCGCCGGCGATCGCGGCATCTCGATCCTCGAGGTGAGCCGGCACGAACTCGACCGGATGACCAACGGCGCGCTGCACCAGGGCCTGGGCATCGCCGTGCCGCCGTTCGCCTATACCCACGCCGACGACCTGCTGGCCTTCGCGATTGACTCGGGCCGGGCCCCGTTGCTGGTCGCGCTCGACGGCGTGACCGACCCACGCAACCTCGGCGCCGTGGTCCGGTCAGCCGCTGCATTCGGGGCGCATGGCGTGCTCCTGCCGGAGCGCCGGTCAGCCGCGATGACCGCCACGGCCTGGCGTACCTCGGCCGGCACGGCGGCCCGGGTACCGGTCGCCCGGGTTACCAACCTGGTCCGCACCCTGACCGCCTACCGCAAGGCCGGCCTCACCGTCGTCGGCCTCGACGCCGGCGGGGAGATCACGCTCGACGACCTGGAGGTCGCGGTCGACCCGCTGGTCCTGGTGGTCGGCTCCGAGGGCCGCGGGCTGTCCCGGCTGGTCGGCGAGACCTGTGACCTGACCGCGTCGATAACCATGGTGGGCCCCGCCGAGTCGCTGAACGCCTCCGTCGCCGCAGCGGTCGCGCTGGCCGAGGTCGCCCGCCGCCGCCGCAACGCCTGACCCGGGCGGCCCGACCCAATATGCCGCATCCCAGGCCACCCACCTGCCCCCGCCCCCCGGCCCCTGGTCCAGCCGGCCCCCGGCTGCGAGGCCCCTCCTCCCAGCCGAGATCGCACAGCGTCGTAGATAACGCGCTGTGCAATGTCTGCTGAACAGGCACACTCGATGGCGGCGACGACAGACAGGTGAGCGCATGCGTCACCGGCGGCCGTACCCTCGACTCGCGCCCCAGTAGCTCAGCGGCCAGAGCACCGCTCTTGTAAAGCGGTGGTCGTCGGTTCGACTCCGACCTGGGGCTCGGCGCCTGACCTCGCTCGGCCCGTCCTGGCTCGGCCCGTCCGTCGGAGGGAGCACCCATGGCGCACGGATTCCACGACGGCAGCCGGTCGCTGCAGGATCGCTTCGACACGCGGCGGATCGCCGACCGCATCGATGAATTGCTCGTCAACGACGAGATCAGCGATCACGACCGCGAATTCATCGAGGCGCGCGACATGTTTTTTCTCGCAACCGCCGATGCCCAGGGGCGGCCGACCTGTTCCTACAAGGGCGGCGAGCCCGGCTTCGTCCGGGTGCTGGATCCGCGCACGATCGCGTTCCCGAACTACGACGGCAACGGCATGTATCTCTCGGCCGGCGACGTCCTGGTCAACGCCGAGGTCGGCTTGCTGTTCATCGACTTCGAGCGCGGCCATCGGATGCGCCTCGACGGCACGGCCAGCATCGACGTCAGCGACGCGCTGCTCGCGGACTATCCGGAGGCGCAGTTCGTCGTCCGGGTCCGGCCGCGCGCGGTCTATCCCAACTGTCCCCGCTACATCCACCGCTACCAGCTGGTGCGGCGATCGCGGTTCGTACCCGGCAGCGACCGCCTGACCCCGGTGCCGGAGTGGAAGCGCTCCGACTGGTCCTCCGACGCGCTACCGGAGCACGACCCGGCTCGCGACCCTGGCGACCGGGACGTGCTCGGCCAGTGAGGGCCGGCTAGCCGTCCTGACCACGGATGTCGGTGACGTACGGGCAGTGCCGACACCCGCGCCCGCAGCACGTCCCACGGGCGGCAAGGAAGCCGGACGTGAACACGAACAGCCCCGTATCCGGATCGGCGTAGCCTGGCTCGCCCGCGTCCAGGGCAGCGGCGTGAGCTGTGAGGATGTCAGCGCGACGGGGAGTGTCGAGTGGCAGGCGAGAGGGGTGCGGCTCGGTGAGGGGTCGGTGCACCATGACTGCCACAGAGTGTGACACTGGCCCGGTGCCTGACCAGGGGCTGGCGTGGGGCGTTGCGGTGACCCATCTCGCCGCCATCGCGGTCACGGTCACCGGCGGCCTGCTCAGCTGGCGGTGGCCGCGCTTCGTCCGGCTGCACATCCCCGTCGCCGTGGCGATCGCAGTGGTGAACGCGGTGGGCGCCAAGTGCCCCCTCACTGAGCTCGAACTGCACCTGCGCCAGAGCGTCGGGGAGCACCCCTACACCGGCGGGTTCATCTCTCACTACCTGGTGGAGCCGGTACACCCGGCCGGGGTTACCCCCGGCGTCCGCCTGACGATCTACGCGATCGCGATCATTCCGAACGTCGTGGCGTACACCGTGCTGTTCCGGCGTCATGCGATCCGGCGGCGGGCCGGGCTCAGCGGTCGCTGACGGGGGCGGCGCGCTCGGCCTCGGCCTGTTCCTCAGCCGCTATGACCTGGTCGTCGCGGACGCTCTGCCGGCGAGGGATGAGCCGGTCCACAACGGGGCGGAGGCCGAGCCGGATCGGGCCGGTCGGGCCACGATCTAGGCCGCTCGGACCCCCCGCCCGTTCCCCCAGCCAAGCGGACATCGTCAGGCGGACATCCCCGGCACCTTGCTCGGGTCGATCTCCTCGGCCTTCGCACTGATCACGACGACACTCACGATCAGGGCGAGCACCGCGAAGACGACGGCGACGGTGAAGGCGTGCGAGATCCCGTACGCCAGGACCTTGCTGGCGTACGACCTCGGCAGATCGTTGGGCCCGTGGAACGCCTGCCGTGCGCTCGCCGAGGCCTGAGCGAGGTAGGCCTTGACCTGATGCGCGCCCTCGTGACGTTGCGCGGTGCCGAACACCGTGACCAGGATCGACAGCCCCAGTGAGCCGCCCACCTGCTGCGTCACGTTGAGCAGCCCGGAAGCCGCGCCGGTGTCCGCGTCGGAGACCCCCGCGACCGCGACAGCGGTCAGCGGCACGAACAGGAAGCCCATGCCGGCCCCGAAGAGCAACATCGGGCCGAGGACGCCGCTGAGGTAGTCGCTGCCCGCGTTGATCTGCGAGAGCCATGCCAGCCCACCGACCGCGAGGATCGAGCCGGCCACCATGAACGGTTTCGGCCCGGCGCGCAGCAGGAGTTGCGAGCAGACCGTCGCCGTCACGATGATGACCGCGCTCACCGGCAGGAAGGCGAAGCCGGCCTTGAGCGGGCTGTAGCCGAGGATGTTCTGCACGAAAAGGGTCAGGAAGAAGAACATGCTGAACAACGCGGCGGCGAGGGACAGCATGACCACGTAGGTGCCCGCGCGATTGCGCTCGCGGAACATGTGCAGGGGCGTGATGGGCTGCTTCTGCAGAGCCTCGATGATCAGGAAGGCCGCCAGCAACACCACGGCCGCGATGAACGACCTGATCGTCCAGGCGTCACCCCAGCCATTCTGGGCGGCGCGGATGAATCCGTAGACGAGGGCCGACATGCCCAGAGTGGAACTCAGCGCCCCGCCGAAGTCGAAGCGGCCAGGGCGGCGCTCGGACTCGTTGATGAACATGGGGGCGGCGATGGCGATGGCGATCCCGATCGGCACGTTGACGAACAGCACCCAGCGCCAGGACAGCCAGGACGTCAACATCCCGCCGGCGAGCAGCCCGATGGCGGCTCCCGAGCCGGAGACGGCGGCGAAGACGCCGAACGCGCGGTTGCGCGCCTGGCCCTCCGCGAAGTTGCTGGTGATCAGCGAGAGGGCTGTCGGCGAGGCGATGGCACCGCCGATTCCCTGCAGTGCCCGAGCCGCGAGCAGCCACCAAGAGGTGGTGGCGAGTCCGCCCAGGAAGGAGGCGAGAACGAACAGCAGGATGCCGAAGACGAACGTGCGCCGACGCCCGAGGATGTCACCCGCGCGGCCACCGAGGAGCAACAGGCCGCCGAAGGTGAGGGTGTAGGCGTTGAGCACCCACGACAGGTCGGTCGTGGAGAACTTGAGCGCGGTCTGCATCTGCGGAAGCGCGATGTTCACGATCGTGGCGTCGAGCACGATCATGAGCTGGGCGCCGGCGATCACGGCGAGGGCTATGCCCGGATGGCTGCCCCGGCGGGCCGCCCCGGCCGTCGCGGTGGACGATTGTGTCACTGCGTTGGTCATACCTGCTGCTCCGTCCTAGAGAACGCTGTCGTTCACTCGCATGCGACGCTATACTCGGGGCAATAGGAAACGCAAGCGTTCTCTAGGATCTAATTACAAGATTACCGGAGTCGGGTCGTGGCCCACAAGCGGCATGAGGTCGAGGCGGCGTGGTGCCCTCAGGCTGGCCGGCGCCGCCGTGGGGAGCAGCTTGAGCACGCCATCTTCGACGCCGTGATTTTCGAGCTCGCAGCTGCGGGCTACGACGGGCTGACGATGGAGGGCGTCGCCTGCCGCGCCCGCACCGGCAAGGCGGCGCTCTATCGCCGGTGGTCGTCCAAAGACGACCTGGTGGTGGACGCCCTGCACTACAAGCTGCCCCCGCTCGGCGACCCACCGGACACCGGCAGCGTCCGCGACGATCTGGTCGAGTGCCTGAGCAGGATGGCCCAGTCGATCAACAGCCCGGCCGGCTGCGCCGTGCAGAGCCTGATGGGCAACCAGCAATGTGATCCCGAGATGACCCGGACCGTGCATGACCGGGTCATCCAGCCGCGCAAACAGATGTTGCTCGAGACCCTGCGGCGCGGCGCGGCCCGTGGCGAGGTGCGACCCGGGGCCGTGACCATGCTGGTCGCGGAAGTCGGGCCGGCGATGGTCTATCAGCGCTACGTCACCGACGGCCCGCCGATCACTCGCCAGATCGTCGAGGGCATCGTCGATCAGGTCGTCATGCCCATGCTGCGGCCGTAGGGAGCTACCAGGTCGGGCGCAGCGGCATATCCGCGACGCCGTCGACCGCCTTCACGCCGAGCACCTGGTGCAGCTGGATCCGGTTGTCCTCGAAGCCGAGCCGGGAACCGGCCATATAGAGCGCCCATACCCGCGCCCGGCCGAGGCCGACCTCGCGGGTCGCCTCGTCCCAGTGCTCCTGCAGGTTGCGGCACCAGGCGGCCAGCGTCAGCGCGTAATGCTCGCGGAGGTTCTCCTCGTGGCGTACCTCGAAGCCGTGGTCCTGCATCACCGACACGAGGTGCCCGACGCCGTGCAACTCACCATCGGGGAAGACGTAGCGGTCGATGAAACTGCCGGCCCGCGCCCGCTCCGTCGTCGTGGGCCGGGTGATGCAGTGGTTGAGCAGGCGCCCACCGGGCCGCAGCTTGGCCAGCAGGAAGGTGAAGTACGGCGGCAGCTGGCGCTGGCCGATGTGCTCCGTCAGCCCGATCGATGACACCGCGTCGAAGTCGCCCTCGGTCACGTCGCGGTAGTCGCAGTGGCGTACCTCAGCGAACTCGCCGAGACCCGCGTCGGCGATCACCTTCTGCGCCCACTCGGCCTGCTGGCGGGAGAGGGTGACGCCGAGCGCCTTGACGCCGTAGTGCTTGGCGGCGTGCATCACCATCCCGCCCCACCCGCAGCCGACGTCGAGCAGGCGCATGCCTTCGGTGAGCCCGAGCTTGCGGGCCACCAGGTCGAATTTCTCGTACTGCGCCTCCTCAAGGGTCGCGTCGCCGCGCGGGAAGACGGCGCAGGTGTAGGCCATCGAGGGTCCGAGCACCCACTCGTAGAACCGGTTGGACACGTCGTAGTGGTGCGAGATCGCCTCCGCGTCGCGCTCCTTGCTGTGCCGCAGGCCCGACAGCGCGCGGCGGACCGGACTGGGTGCCTCCTCGGGCGGCGGCTCGACCCACCGCAGCGCGCTCGGGTCGATCGAACGCAGCAGGCCCAGCCGCTCGGGCCAGGTCAGCTCGCCGACGTGGGTACGGGTGAGATAGCGCAGCGCGGTGTACGGGTCGCCGCGCAGGTCCAGGTCACCCGAGACGTAGGCCCTCGCCAGGCCGAGCTCACCGGGTGAGGTGAGCAGGTAGCTGAGGGCCTTGGGCGAGCGGATCTCCAGGCTGACGTCGGCGTCCTGTGGGCCGCTGCGGCTGCCGTCGTAGGCGAGAAGTTGCACGGGCTCTCCGGCACCGACGAGTCGGCTGAGCACCTCGGCAAGTGGCTCGCGGGGGCTGGTCATGGCATCCCTTCGGGGCGGCGCTGGACTGTCTTGGCGTACAAGTCGAGCAATCGGCTGTTGAGGTCGTATTCCTTCTTCAGCCGGTCGTACGCGGTGCCGTTGTAGGTCTCCCAGAACTCGTGCTCGTCGTAATAGGACGTGGAGTAGAGCGACTTGCAACCGCCCAGCGCTGCCACCTCGGCCTCGATCTGCCGGTTGTAGGTGCCGTCGGCCTCGCCTTCACCAAGCGCGACCGTCGACCAGAAGCCGACGTTGAGGTAGAGGGTGCCAGGATCGAGTGGGCAGAGGTCCCACCCCACGTCGGCGTCGCGCTGCCGCAGCGGACAGATCCAGACCGGTGAGATGCCGACGACGCCGGCGAAGAAGCGCAGGAACTCCGGGGCGCGCCGCACTGGGATCTCGACGTCCTGCACGACGTCCTCGCGGGCCGGCCGGCCGCGCAGCGCATCGAGCCGGCGGATGGGGCCGTGCCGCTTCTCGAAGGCGACGAGCTTCCAGTAGGTGTCCGATCGCAGCAACCGCTTGGGCCACAGCCGCCGGATCGCCGGCCGCTGCACCCCGAACGCCCGCGAACACCAGAACCAGTCGGTGTCCCAGCGCCACAGGTAGTCGCGGATCGACAGGTGGTCCTCGCGGCGGTGCTCGAGCGACCGGTAGTAGATCCGCATGCCGGTGTAGTCGTTGGTGTAGGGCGCCTCGGCTTCGAAGC
>JBBPZR010000045.1:0-91224 GCA_038276285.1 Mycobacteriales bacterium
GGAGCTCGCCCGAGTAGCCGCCGGCCTCAACGGCCGACCCCGCAAGACCCTCGGCTGGAAGACCCCGGCCGAGGCTCTCGCCGCGCTACTGTCGACCGCCGCGTAATGAGCCGGTGTTGCGACGACCGGATGAATCCGCCCGGCGCCCGCGTGCACGAAGTCGCCGGGTCCGGCTTGTATCACCTCGTCTCCGATCGTGAAGTCAAGCTGCCCGGAGAGCAGGTAGAAGCTCTCGTGCCACGGGTGACGATGTCGCGGTGGACCAGGCAGACCGGCGGGGAACGTCGCTTCGACCAGGGCGAATGCGTTGTTGGTCTCTTGCCCCTCAACTTTCACGAAGACCGGCGTCACGCCGAACAGGAAGGAGCGACCCTGACCTGAGGCCCGGAAGATCCCGCCGGTCATCTGCGTCCCCTGCTGCTCGCTGCCAACATTTCCTTCCTCAATATGCCGGATAACCGCCCCCTCAGAGGAACCCCTACCCAGGCTGGCTCGCTGAGCCGTGGCTGTCCGGGCAGCGACCCACTGCCGTCAGGTGTACACGATCCGGGACACCCCGGCGCCCACCGCCGCGTCGACGGCCGCCGTGTACAGGGCCACGCGGTCCGGATGCTCGGCGGCGGAGACGCGGAACAGCGTTTCCGCGTCGGTCAGCGCCGCATCCCCGGGGGGTCGTCGAAGCCGCCGAAGGCAGCCGGAGTGGCACGTGGCAGGTCGGGCGCGCGGGAGACATCCCGGACGAGCAGCCGCTGATCGACGCCGTGCTCGGCGAGCCGCCGGGCGACGCGCCCGCCCAACTCCCGGGTGGGGGCCCGTCAGCGCCACGAGGGCGGTCACGGCGTGACGGGCACCGAGATGCCGACACCACCGTGCATCTGACCGCCGAAGCGGGCCCTTTCCTTGCCGAGATCCAGCGGCCCGATGCGCGTGCGGGCCGCGCGGTCGGCATCGGTGATCAGTTCCGCCGGGATGATCCAGACGATTTCGAACTCCAGGCCGCTCGGGTCTCGGCCGTACAGGCTCTTCGTGGTGCCGTGGTCGGAGGCGCCGACCAGGGCTCCGGCCGCTGCCAGCTTGCCCCCGATGCGCTCGAGTTCGTCGAGGGTGTCGAGTTCCCACGCCAGGTGATAGAGCCCGACCGTGCCCTGACCGGCCTGGGACGGGCCGGCCGCCGAGCCGAGCTCGAACAGGCCAAGGTCGTGATCGTTGGTCGAGTCGGGGGCTTGGAGGAACGCGGCTCCATCGAAGCCCTTGGGCGTCATGTCGACCCGGCGGAAGCCGAGAACGGCGGTGTAGAAGCGCACACTCTCATCGAGATCGCGGACGTAGAGGACGGCGTGGTTGAGCCGGAAGATTCCCATTGGTAGCCCTTCTGCAGCGCGGCGATGGCCAAGTATAGACCTAGATGGTTGAGCACTCAACTAACGTCGATCGGCGCTCGGTTATGCCCGAGCGGCAGCGTTGGAACCGTGCCGGCGGCGCGCTGGGCCCCCGGCGCTCAGGGCTTCGCCCGGGCCCGGTTGCGCTGGCCCCCCACCTGCCGGGGTGCTAACTGGGGGCCGGAGCTCGTCGACTGCTTGACCGCGTACATCGCCAGGTCGGCGTCGCGGATTATCTCTTCGGCCGTCAGGTCACCATCAGCCGTCATCGCCGCCACGCCGATGCTGGCGGTGATGGTCACCTTGACCGGGCCGAGAGTCACCGGCCGCTCCAGCTCACCGGTGATGCGGGCCGATATCCGGTTGGCGATCTCGTGTTCAGTGAGGTTTTCGCACAGGATCAGGAATTCGTCGCCGCCGAACCGGCAAACCACGTCGTTGCCGCGCACGCAGTCTTGTAGCCGCCCGGCCACCGCGACGAGCAGCTGGTCGCCCGCCGTATGGCCTAGAGAGTCGTTGATCCGCTTGAAACCGTCGAGGTCGCAGAACACGACAGCGACCTGTGAGGACGCCCCCTGGCGCACCCGTCGCAAAGCGGCCGAGAGCAGATCGAAGAACAGGGTCCGGTTGGGCAGGCCGGTCAGGGAGTCGTGCAAGGCCTGCTGGGCGAGGATCGCCTCACGCTGCGAGACCAGCCCCCGAATCCGGTACATCACTAGGGGGACGATGGCTACCGAGCCGACCACCAGGAGGACCGCGTCGGCGGGATGGCCGAGCATCAGCCAGCTGCCGACGCTCATCGGACCGGCGACCAGACCGGTGCCGAGCAGCAGCAACCGCCGCAGGCTGAGCCGGTCGGAGATCACCGGCCCTGCTTCGGTGAGTTGTGCCATCGCTGGATGCAGTGCCGCCGCTGCGATGGCGAGCACCGCGAGCAGATTGGCCGACTCGATCAGGCTCCCTGGCACTCGCGTGGTGGTGTTGCTCACGACGGTGAACACCACGATCTGTACGAACCCACCGAAGTCCGCGACGAAGAGGTAGCACAGGCTGGCCGGAGAGCCGGTGGTGGTCTGGGCCAGCCGAAGCAGGACGCCCAGCCCGGCCATGACCATGAGCAGTTGGATGAGCTCGGCCGCCAGTGCCGGCACTGAGAGGTGGAACACCGCCATGAGCTTGCCGAACATCAGGAATTCCCAGATCACCGTGCCGCTGGCTACGGCCAGCACCGTCGCGTCGAGAACGCCGCCCGCATCACGTCGGGTCCGTGCCCGCAGGGCGACGACCGCGCCGGTCATCAGGATCGCGTAACCGATCAGATCGAAGGTGTTGCCGATCGGCCCGGCGACCGTATTGCGCCGCATGATGTTGATGGTCCAGCACAGCTGCTCGAGCCCGAAGGTGAAAAGCGCGAGCGCGAAGAGGTACCACGCGAGGCGAAGCCGCGGCCGGTGATGGCGAATCCCCACCAGCACGGCGATCACGGCGGTGAGCGTCATGAAGTCGCGTACCAGCTCCGCCGTGAGCTCGCTGCCGAACAGGTGCAGCAGAGTGACGGCAACACCGATAGCGAAGTACGCGTGTGCCGCTCGTGGCCTCATCTTGACCGTGCCTGTCACCGGGGGTCGCGGACTCGGGCGCTGCCTACAATAGGATGAAATCTAGTACGGAAAAACCGACGTGGGAATCGCCGCCGAACCGGCTGACCACGTCACCTTCCCGCACCGTCTCCACGAGCCGGTTGGCATGCCGGCTACCAGGTAGCCGTGCGCGACCCGGGGTCTCATGGCGCCAGTATCGGTCGTCGGACTCCTCGGACGAGGGCTGAGGGTACCGAAGTTGTGGCAGGGGTGGCAGGCCAGGTATCGTGACGAGTCGTTGCCGCTGCGCGCGGGTTCTGGCGTGCTCTCCCGTAAATCAGCACATCACGAGACAAGGTAGACCTGTGCCCACGTACAACCCCAAGCCAGCTGACATCGAGCGACGGTGGCACGTCATCGACGCCAGTGACGTCGTGCTCGGCCGGCTGGCGAGCCAGGCGGCCGTCCTGCTACGCGGGAAGCACAAGGCGATCTACGCGCCGCATCTCGACACGGGCGACTTTGTGATCATCATCAACGCCGGCAAGGTCGCCCTGACCGGTAACAAGCGCGAGCAGAAGATGGCGTACCGGCACTCCGGCTATCCGGGCGGGTTGCGCGCGGTGCCCTATGGCGACCTGATTGCTCGCCGGCCCGATCAGGCCGTCGAGCGTGCGGTGCGGGGCATGCTTCCGCACACCACCCTTGGGCGGCACATGCTGACCAAGCTCAAGGTGTACGCCGGCCCGGAGCACCCGCACCAGGCCCAGCGCCCCGAGCCCTTCGAGATCACGCAGGTCGCGCAGTAGCGACTCGTGACCCGACCCGAGTGGAGATGAAGAGGACCGCGTGACCGTCATTACCGCCGAGAAGCCTGTTCAGACCGTCGGCCGCCGCAAGCAGGCGATCGTCCGCGTCCGGCTCATGCCCGGCAACGGGCAGTTCCGCCTCAACGGCCGCACGCTGGAGGCGTACTTCCCCAACAAGGTCCACCAGCAGCTGATCCGCGAACCCTTCGTCACCCTGGAGAAGGGTGAGGCCTACGACGTGGTGGCCCTGCTGAAGGGCGGCGGGATCACCGGCCAGGCCGGTGCCTTGCGCCTGGCCATCGCGCGGGCCCTCATCGTGGTAGAGATCGACGACCGCCCGGCACTGAAGAAGGCCGGCTTCCTGACCCGCGACCCACGGGTGAAGGAGCGGAAGAAGTACGGCCTGAAGAAGGCCCGCAAGGCGCCGCAGTACTCCAAGCGCTAGCCCATGGGCCGGCTTTTCGGCACCGACGGCGTACGCGGTCAAGCCAACCGCGAGCTTCCGCCCGAGCTGGCGATGTCGATTGCCCTCGCAGCCGCTCACGTGCTGCGCGAAACCGACAGCTCACATCGACCGGTCGCCGTGGTCGGACGAGATCCCCGGGCCAGCGGCGAGATGCTCGAAGCCGCGGTCATCGCCGGGCTGACCAGCGCCGGCGCGGATGTGCTGCGGGCGGGCGTGCTGCCCACACCGGCGATCGCCTTCCTGACGGAGCAGACCGGGGCCGATCTCGGCGTCGTACTCTCGGCCAGTCACAACCCGATGCCCGACAACGGCGTGAAGCTGTTTGGCCGCGGTGGCCACAAGCTTGCCGACGATGTCGAGGACGCCATCGAGGCTCGGTTGAGCGAGTCGTGGGAGCGTCCCACGGGAGCCGGCGTCGGCCGCGTACGGGATCTGAACGACGCCGCTGAGCGCTATACGGCCCACCTCCTCGGTGCCCTTCCGTACCGGCTCGACGGCCTTCGCGTCGTCGTCGACTGCGCCAACGGAGCGGCGTCGACGGTGGCTGCGGAGGTCTACGAGGGGGCCGGTGTCAAGGTGGTCACCATCGCCGCCGAGCCGGACGGCGTGAACATCAACGACGGCGTCGGGTCGACGTACCTCGACCACCTGGTCGCGGCCGTCGCCGAGCACGGTGCCGACGCCGGCATCGCGCATGACGGTGACGCCGACCGGTGTCTGGCCGTCTGCGCCGACAGCACGCTCGTCGACGGCGACCAGATCCTGGCCATCCTGGCCCTCGCGATGCGCGAGGCGGGCACCCTGCGCGAGAACACCGTGGTCGCCACGGTGATGAGCAACCTGGGCCTGCATATCGCCATGCGCGCGCACGGCATCACGCTTGACGTCACGCCGGTCGGTGACCGGTACGTGGTCGAGGAGTTACGGGCCCGCGGTCTGTCCCTCGGCGGCGAGCAGAGCGGCCACGTGGTGCTGCCGGACTTCGCGACAACCGGTGACGGCATCCTCACCGCTCTGCATCTGCTGGCTCGGGTCGCGCAGACCGGGCGACCCCTGGCCGAGCTGGCCGGCGTCGTTCACAAGTTGCCACAGGTGCTGCTCAACGTCGCGGTGCAGGACAAGGCAGCGGTCGCCGCGGCCGTTTCGGTGGCCGACGCGGTGGCCGCGGCGTCGGCGGAGCTCGCTGAGACCGGGCGGGTACTGCTGCGGCCGTCGGGCACCGAGCAGCTTGTCCGCGTCATGGTCGAGGCGCCGACCCAAGAGCAGGCGCAAGGCGTCGCGGAGCGGCTGGCCGGCGTCGTGCAATCGGCAGTCTGAGCTCAGGTCAGCGTGGCCGAGGCAACGGGTACGGCAAAGGCTCGGCACCAGATGAGCACGCTCTGCGGCCCCCTGACGGTGGTGCCGGCCGGTACCGGATAGCTCTGGTTGCCTCGATTGGCCTTCAGCCGAGCGAGCTGGGTGCCCCCGTTCGGCTTCTCCCGCCCCGCTCCGGGCACGAGGTAGACGAGGAAATCCGGGCCGGCCTCGACGCTCAGCTTCTCCAGCCGGACGAGATACGAACCGTTGGGCAGCCGGATCAGCCGGGCCGTGCCGGTGGCTCGGTGGCCGATTCCGCGCAGGGGAGCGGTGCCGACGATGAGTGCCTCCGATGTCGGCATCGGCGTCGCTGATGCTGCTGGTGATGTCTCGGTCGGGGTCGGGGTCGGTTGCACGGTCGTGACCTCGGCTGCGAGCGGTTCGTTGACCGTCGTATTGCGGAAGGCCGGCAGTACCGTCCAGGCGAGGGCGGCGATCACCGGCAGTACGGCGGCGCTGCGTCCCAGCCAGCGCGGGCCGCCGACCGCTCGTACTCCCCGCGGCAGCAGCACCGCGGCCGCCAAGACAAGACCACCGAACAACCAGGCCCGCCAACTCGTGATGCCGGCGGTGATGATGCTCGGCCGCAGCCACAGCAGCCCCAAGCCTCCGACGACCGCGACGGTGATCGGTAGCAGCCAGCCCGGTAGCCGCCTTCGTACGTCATCGCTCATGCCCTGATCCAACCCTGTCGCCGCGCGTCTGCTCCTTACCGAACGGCAACGGCTGGTGGCGGCCGCGATGGCAGCCGGAGTTCGCGGGCCCGAGGGGACGCTGGACTACGGTAAACAGCCATGTGCGGCATTGTGGGCTACGTCGGTCGGCAGCGAGCGTTGGATGTTGTGATCGACGGCCTGCGGCGCTTGGAGTACCGCGGTTACGACTCGGCGGGTGTCGCCATCGTCTGGGAGGGTCGCCTGGCCACCGAGCGGCGGGCCGGAAAGCTGGCCAACCTCGAGGAGGCCGTGGCCGCGGATCAGCTGCCCGAGGGCACGACCGGGATCGGGCACACCCGCTGGGCGACTCACGGCGCACCCAACGATCGCAACGCGCACCCGCACCGGGACTGCTCGGGTCAGATCGCGGTGATCCACAACGGGATCATCGAGAACTTCTCGGTGCTCCGCGCCGAGCTCGAGGAGCGTGGCCACGAGTTGGCCTCCGAAACCGACACCGAGGTGGTTGCTCACCTGCTCGAGGAGGCCACGGCGGCACAGGCTGACCGGCTCGACCTGGCCGAGGCCATGCGTCAGGTGTGCTCCCGGCTCGAGGGGGCCTTCACCCTGGTGGCCCTGCACGCGGACCTGGAGGGCACCGTGGTCGGAGCCCGGCGCAGCAGCCCGCTCGTCGTGGGTCGCGGTCAGGGCGAGAACTTCCTCGGCAGCGACGTCGCCGCCTTCATCGCGCACACGCGCGACGCCGTCGAATTGGAGCAGGACCAGGTCGTCGAGATCACCGCGTCCGCCATCACGATCACCAACTTCGACGGATCCCCAGGTGTGGGCAAGGACTACCACGTCGACTGGGACGTCTCGGCCGCCGAAAAGGGCGGGTACGACTTCTTCATGCTCAAGGAGATCGCCGAGCAGCCCGCGGCCGTGGCCAACACGCTGCGCGGCCGGCTCGGTCGTACCGGCGAGATCGTGCTGGACGAGGTGCGGATCCCCGACGAGAACCTGCGCGAGATCGACAAGATCTTCATCATCGCCTGCGGTTCGTCTTACCACGTGGGCCTCATCGCCAAGTACGCCATCGAGCACTGGACCCGCATTCCGTGCGAGGTCGAGCTGGCCAGCGAGTTCCGCTATCGCGATCCCGTCCTTGACCGGTTCACCCTTGTCATCGCCATCAGCCAGAGCGGCGAGACGATGGACACCTTGATGGCCCTGCGGCACGCAAAGGAGCAGCGGGCCCGCGTGCTGGCCATCTCCAACACCAACGGCTCGACCATCCCTCGGGAATCGGATGCTGTGCTCTACACCCGAGCCGGTCCGGAGGTCGCGGTGGCGTCGACCAAGGCCTACCTCACTCAAGTGGCCGCCGTCTATCTGGTCGGGCTGCACCTGGCACAGGTCCGCGGGACCCTGTATGGCGACGAGGTCGCCGCCGTCGTACGCGAGTTGAAGCGCACCCCCCAGCTGATCGAGCAGGTGCTGTCCACAATGGAGCCGGTACGTGAGCTCGGCCGAAGCTTGCTCGACGCGCCGAAGGCTCTCTTTATCGGTCGGCATGTCGGCTATCCGGTGGCCCTCGAGGGTGCGCTGAAGCTCAAGGAGATCGCATATATGCATGCCGAGGGCTTCGCCGCCGGCGAACTCAAGCATGGGCCGATCTCGCTCATCGAGCCCGGCACCCCGGTCATCGTCGTGGTCCCTTCGCCCCGCGGCCGCGGATCGGTGCACGGCAAGGTGGTCTCGAACCTGCAGGAGGTGCGCGCTCGCGGGGCACGCACCATCGTCATCGCCGAGGAGGGCGACGACGACGTGGTGGCCTACGCCGATCACCTGATCCGCGTGCCCGTCCTCCCGACCCTTCTGGCGCCGCTGGTCACCACGGTTCCGCTCCAGGTGCTGGCCTGCGAGATCGCCGCTGGCCGCGGCAATGACGTCGACCAGCCGCGCAACCTCGCCAAGTCCGTCACCGTCGAGTAGCGCCGCGGCTTTACGGCTTCCGAAGCCGATACGGCCTCGGGTCGCTTGCGCTCGCGTTTCCTCGATTGGCCCGTCTCCCCCGGTCGCCCGCGGCGTCTGGGGCGTCAGGGGTCGTGGCTGTAGGGCGGTGGTCGGGTGTGGTAGGTCTTGCCGGCGGGGCTGATCCAGGTGTTTGTCTCGTCTTTGTTGCGGGGCGCTCAGCCATCGGGCGAGTGTCTTGGCGGACTCGGGCCAGGCGACGGACCCGGAGCGGGAGCATGGCCCATTGGTGCTTGAGGATGCCGAACTCCCGCTCAATCATGACGCGCTTGCGGTAGCTCGCCTTCCACCTTCCCGTGGTACGTGGGATGAGCGTATGCAGCCGGTCGGCCTTGACCCATATCGAGCGCGGCGTACAAGCGCCGGTGGGGCAGCGCCAATTGGCCGCGCCCCGCTTGGCATCGGACCCGGCGAACGTCCACACCGCCGGTCGCTCGCGCCGTGCCGCTGACCTACGGAAACGCGTTTCGCTAGACCCTCCTAGCTCGTATCCGACCATGTCGGAACAGCTTCCACAGACCAATTTCCGAACCTCGACGGTCCGATCGGGTCCGGGCCGCAGGGTGGAGCAGGCGCCTAGCCGCCGGATTCGAGTTGGGCGCGGGCTTGTTTGACTTCGAAGGTGTAGGGGGTCGAGGTGCGGGTGAAGGTGCCGTCGACGGGGACGGTGCCGAGTCCTTTGATGGTCATTGTGGCGGTCCAGGTGACGGTCACGGTGGCGGTGTGCGGGCCGGTCGCGTCGAAGGTGTGGGCGGCGTAGAAGTCCGGTTCGAGCTTGGGGTCGTGGGCGGGGTCGTAGCGTTGGCAGCAGGAGATCCGCGACAGCGATCCGTCCTGTCCGTCGAGGTTCCACGTCCACTGCTGTGGGCGGACCTGGATATTCATGGCGATCGGGGCGCCGGCATTGGCGAAGAAGACCTTGCCGGCCGGGGTGTTGCCGGGGTCGGTGGCGGCGCCGGCCTGGAACAGGGTGGCGAAGTTGACCAGGGTCACTCCGCCGGCGGGCTGCATGGTGACCTGTGGCGCCGCCGGTATCAGCCGGTCGACATAGACCCGCACCTGACGGAACAGATCATCCGTCGACACCGGCTGTTCCTGCTTACCTACGCAGATGTCGTCGACATACCCCCACGGACCGTCGGGGCCGGTGGAACTAAAAAGACGTCGATAACGAAGACCAAACTCGCCAGTGCTCAATGTGCACCAGTATCCGGGTCGCGGATTGTTGCATGCATCCCAGTCGCGTATTTTGGATCGACTATCGTGATAATGGCACTCTTCTACAATCTCCCAGCGACAACTCTCACAGTTCCTTCCCCCAGCGAGTACGCGTACGCCCCCGCTGCCATTTGAGACGACGATGACCCGGCCCTTCGGGCCAGTGGGTCCAACGTGGACGCAGTCAAAGTCGCCGTCAACGCAGGCTCTGGCTGGCGGAGTCAGTGACGTCAGGGCTTCAATGATGAGGAGCCCCAGGACTAACGCAACAATCTTTGACCCAACTCGGGTGTTATGTGCGCACAACATTGGTCACCATCCATGTCTGGCCCAACTTCTCTAAAGTGACCAGGCTGCCCTGAGGCTGAGGTGACGCTGGATAAGCCTTGATCACGCCACCAACTCTGTTCAGCACCGTGTAGCCGGTTGTTCGATAAGTTATCGAAACAACTCCCACTTCGGCCGCTCTAAGTTTCGCCACTGCAGTCAGCACTACATAGTAATTGTGGGCGCGAACGCTGCCGTGCGCCCACGCCTTCTGTACTTCGTCAGCGAAATTGAGACAAGCACAACTTGTTGTAGACAGAGCGCGAAGCTTGGCTGTGTCGCCCGTCTCAACCGCCCGGCTACTTTCGGCGTAGTACTGCTTCGCCAGCGCGACGATGACCGCCTTGGCGTCACCGGGAGCCGGGCTGGCGCTCGGGCTCGCGGAGGCCGACGGGGATGCGGAGGGCAGGGGCGGAAGCTTGCCGCCCTGCTGCGACTCGCTGCACGCGGCCAGCGCCAACCCGCAGCACACCCAGACCAGTGCAACCCGGCTGATCACGGGCGAAGCCTAGCGAAAACCGGCTGGCGCGGCATATCTCAGCAAGTCCGCTGTGGATAAGCACCTCCACCTAGCGGCCACAGTCCGACGCCGCCTGGGGTTGAGCCGCATCACGAGCCCCTGCAGGCCGATGGCACCCCCGTTAGGCTGCCTGCTGTGATCGTCGGGGTGGGCATCGATGTAGTCCCGATAGAGCGGTTCGCCGACTCGCTGCGCCGCACCGCCGGCCTGGCCGAGCGGCTCTTTACCGCCGCCGAGCGGGTAACGGGGACCGGCCACCAGCGGAGCCCGGAGTCGCTGGCCGCCCGCTTCGCCGCCAAGGAGGCGGTCGCCAAGGCTCTCGGCGTACCGGCCGCGCTCGAGTGGCACGACTGCGAGGTGCGCTCAAGCGATGGCGGCCAACCCGAGGTGATCGTCCGCGGCACGGTGGCTGCGGCGGCCGCCGCCCGCGGGGTGACCGCGTGGCACCTGTCGCTGTCGCACGACGGCGGGATCGCCTCGGCGATGGTGGTGGCCGAGGCGTGAGGGGCGTCTGGACCGTCGAGGCCGTACGCGCAGCCGAAGCCGAGTTGATGCGTACCTTGCCGGAGGGTGCACTCATGCAGCGGGCGGCAGCTGGCCTGGCCAACCGGTGCACCCGACTGCTCGACGGTGTGTACGGAAAGCGCGTCGTCCTGCTCGTCGGTGGCGGAAACAACGGCGGTGATGCGCTGTACGCAGGAGCGCGGCTGGCCGGTCGCGGTGCCTGGGTGGAGGCGGTCCTCCTAGATGCCGAGAGCGCGCACGCTGGCGGGCTGGCCGCCCTGCGCAGATCCGGTGGGCGCGCCAGCGCCGATGCCGAGTCACCGTCGTCGGCTGACCTGATCGTCGACGGCATCGTCGGGCTTGGCGGGCGAGGCGGCTTGCGCGCCAACGCGGCAAACCTGGCCGACCAGGCTGACCGTTCGGCCGCCCTTTGCGTGGCCGTCGACCTGCCCAGCGGCGTGCTGGCCGATTCGGGTGCCGTGCCGGGAGCGGCCTTCCGGGCCGACGTGACAGTGACCTTCGGCTGCATGAAACCCGGGCTCGTCGTCGGTGGGGGGCAGGCGCTGGCTGGCGTAGTCGACGTCGTAGACATCGGGCTGGCACCGCATCTCGGACCGCAAATCGCCCAAGTGCCCGATGCCGGCGACATTGCCGACTGGCTGCCCGAGCCGGGGCCGATGGACGACAAGTACACGCGCGGCGTCGTCGGGCTGGCCTCGGGGTCGGCGGCGTACGGCGGTGCCGCGGTGCTGTCCGTCGGGGGAGCGGTGCACGGCTTCGCCGGCATGGTGCGCTACGCAGGCCACGCGGCGGAGGCGGTCCGGAGCCGGTGGCCGGAGGTGGTCGTCAGCGAAGGCGGGCCGGGGGATGCCGGCCGGGTGCAGGCCTGGGTGGTCGGGCCGGGACTCGGTACGGACGACGAGGCGGAGCGGGTCGTACACGATGTTCTCGCCACCGATGTTCCCGTCCTTGTCGATGCCGACGGACTGACCGTGCTGGCCCGGCATCCCGAGTGGGTACGCGACCGGGCGGCCGACACGCTGCTGACACCGCACGATCGGGAGTTCTCCCGGCTCGCGGGCGACGTGGGTGACGACCGGATCGCGGCCGCCCGGCGTGCTGCCGGCGATCTGCGGGCGACCGTGCTGCTCAAGGGCGAGGCGACCGTGATCAGCTCACCGGGCGGCGAGGTCGCTGTCGTCGCGTCTGGCCTGCCGTGGCTGGCAACCGCGGGCAGCGGTGACGTGCTCTCGGGGCTCGCGGGATCGCTGCTCGCTGCCGGGCTGCCGCCGCTCCGCGCGGCGACGGTTGCCGCCTTCTTGCACGGCCTCGCTGGCAGGCTGGCCAGCGACGGCGGCCCGATCAGCGCCGGCGACGTGCTCGACGCCGTCCCCGACGCCGCCCGCACCGTCCGCGGCTGACGGTCCCCTCTGAGAGAATGAGCCGGTGCTGAGAGCCGAGGCGAGCGTCGATCTCGACGCGATACGCGACAACGTCACCCGGCTCCGGACCGCGGCGCCGTCGGCCCAGTTGATGGCGGTAGTCAAGGCTGACGGTTACGGGCACGGCCTCATCCCCAGCGCGCAGGCGGCGCTCGAGGGCGGCGCTGACTGGCTCGGCGTCTGCGTGCTCGAAGAGGGGCTAGCCCTGCGGGCAGCGGGCATCACCGCGCCGGTGCTCTCGTGGCTGAGCGTGCCCGGCGAGCCATTGCACGAAGGCGTCTCGGCGGCCATCGACCTCGGAGTCTCCACGCGGTGGGCGCTGGAGGAGACGATCGCGGCCGCTCAGCAAGCCGCCCGCACCGCCCGCGTGCACCTCAAGGTTGACACCGGTCTGTGCCGCGGCGGCTGCACGGTGAGCGACTGGCCCGACCTGCTCGCAGCGGTCGCCAAGGCAGAGGCGTCGGGCGAGGTCGCGGTCACCGGCGTCTGGAGTCACCTCGCCTACGCCGACGACCCGGGTCATCCGACCATCGGCCGCCAGCTGGCCGTGTTCGGCGAGGCGCTAGACATGGCCGAGCGGGCCGGCCTGCGTCCGCAGCTGCGGCATCTGGCCAATTCCGCCGCAACGCTGACCCTCCCGGCCGCGCACTTCGACATGGTCCGGCCCGGGATCGCTGTCTACGGCCTGTCGCCGGTGCCGAACGTGTCCACCTACGGACTTCGCCCGGCGATGACCCTGCGTGCCCGGATCGCGCTGTCCAAAGAGGTCCCGGCCGGCAGCGGCGTCTCGTACGGCCATCGCTACCACACCACCGAAGGCACGCGACTGGCGCTCGTGCCGCTGGGGTACGCAGACGGGGTGCCCCGCGCCGCGACGAACATCGCCGAGGTCTGGCTGGCCGGGCGGCGACGGCAGATCAGCGGCACGGTGTGCATGGACCAGTTCGTCGTCGACGTCGGAGCCGACCACGTTGATGCCGGTGATGAGGTCGTGCTGTTCGGGCCGGGGGACCACGGGGAGCCGACCGCCCATGACTGGGCCGACGCGCTGCACACGATCTCCTACGAGATCGTGACGCGGATCGGCGCCCGGGTGCCGCGCACCTACGCCGGGCGGCGCCGGTGAGATCTCGGCGTCGCCGGGCCGGGCTGATCGGCGCGTTGGTGGGCGTTGCCGCTGCCGGCGCGGCTGTCGGGCTGGCAGCCGAGCGCCTCGCGGTCGGCCGGGCCCGCATCGGCGGCGATGAGGGAGCTGACGAGCCGTTCGGGCTCCTACCTGCCGACCAGGCGCTCAGCGTCTCGTCGACGGATGGCGTGGAGCTGCATGTCGAGGTGGTCGGCTGCGGCTCGGCCGACATCACCGTCGTTTTCGTGCACGGCTTCTGCCTCGACATGGGTACGTGGCATTTCCAGCGGCTCGGCCTGGCCGATCTGCGGAAGCCGCGCATCGACATGGTCTTCTATGACCAGCGCGGGCACGGTCGCTCCGGGCGCGGCGAGCCGGCCAACTGCACCATCGAGCAGCTGGGCCGCGACCTCGAGTCGGTCATCAACGCGGTGGCCCCGACCGGCCCGCTCGTCCTATGTGGACACTCTATGGGCGGCATGAGTGTGATGGCGCTGGCCGAGCAGCGCCCCGAGGTTTTCGTCCAGCGTGTCGTCGGGGTGGCCCTGGTGTCCACATCGGCCGGTGACCTCGACACGGTGTCGTTCGGTATGCCGCGCCTGGTCGCCGCCGTACGGAAGCCGCTCATGCCGCTGCTCGCGAGTGGCATGCGCAGCCGTGCGCGCTTGCTCGAGGGAGCCCGCCGCAAGGGCAGCGACGTCACCTGGCTGGCGACCCGGCGCTGGGCCTTCGGCACCCGAGCGGTCAGTCCCGCCTTGGTGGACTACGTCGAGCGAATGAACTCCAGCACGCCGGTCGAGACCATCGCAGCATTTCTGAGCACCTTGTCGAACCACATGCGCTATGAAGCGCTGGCGGCGTTCGACGGCATCGAGACGATTGTCATCTGCGGAGAGCGCGATCTGATGACACCGGTGGACCACAGCCGCAAGTTGGCCGAGGCGCTGCCGGGCTGCGAATTCGTCGAGATCGCCGCCGGCGGCCATCTCATGCTGATGGATCACGCCGAGGAGGTGAATCTCGACCTTCGGTCCTTCCTCGAGCGGGCCTTGCGAGCGGTGCCGAGATCTCGCCGGCGACGCCGCGGGTGACCGCTGACCGCGCCGACGCCGCCTGGGCCGACCTGTCGGGAGCGATCCGCACCTGCGTCGCCTGCTCGGAATTGGCCGCCAGCCGGATCAGCGTCGTCGTCGGTCAGGCGCCCCTGTCAGCGCGGCTGGCACTGGTGGGCGAGGCACCCGGGGCTCAGGAGGATGCCGCGGGCGTGCCGTTCGTCGGGCGGGCCGGCGCGCTGCTGAACGACCTGCTCGATGAGGCCGGTCTATCCCGAGCAGACGTTGCCGTGCTCAATGTGCTGAAGTGCCGGCCACCGGGTAACCGGCCGCCACGACCGCTAGAGGTGATCAACTGCCGGCCCTGGCTGCAACGCCAGCTGGATCTCGTCGATCCGACCGTGACCGTGGCGCTGGGCCTGTCGGCGACACGGTGGTTTCTCGGACGTACCACGACGCTGGGCGCCGTGCGGGGACGCACGCACCTCGTTGCCGGACGGTGTGTTGTGCCGACGTATCACCCGTCGGCGGCCTTGCGATTCGGCCCCGCCGGGGCCCCGTTGGCCGCGCTACGGACCGACCTGGCCCTTGCCGTGTCCGTTCTGGCTCGCGGCTGACGTACCGGGTCGCGAGCCGGGCCAGTTCCACCGGCGTGGGGGCGTGACCCGGCGCATCCACGGTGGCCTCCTCGCGTCCACCGGGAACTCCTGCCCGTCGGCATCGAGCCCCACCAGGAACTGATGGCGAGTCGGCCGATCGGGGTGCAGCGGCGGGCGCCGCCCCTGCTCCAGCGCGTACTCCCGCAAGGTCGCGGCCTGCCGGCGATCCTCATCGCTGTGACGGCCGGGCTGCTGACTCACGGCGCACCTGGGCTGACATCGGTCAGCGAAATGTGCCACTCGCTGGACCCGGGAAGCTGGTAGCGCTCCAGCACCCTGAACTGGCTGCCCGGCGGGAAGAGAACCTCGGCCTCCGAGGTGGGTGACGCCGAAACGTCCTGGACCAACTTGCCGGTCTTGGAGTAGATGCTGAACCAGACGTTGCCCCCGCCGTACGGTCTGACGACGTCGGTGCCGACGAACGCCGTCTCTTGAACGATCTTGCCGACCTCATACTTGGCAAGCACTCGATCGAGGTTGTTCGCCCGAGGTGGCAATCTGCCTCATCACCGGGCCCTCGTAGTTCGGCAGCTTGTTGAGGCCTGAGGTGATCGCCCGGATCTGGGCGTCCTGTGCGGCGAGAGCGGCCGGCTCACCCTCGCGGAGCGCGGTGTTGATGGCTTGAGAGTCGCCGAAGGTGTAGCCACGGATGGCGACCTGCTCCTCGATCGACAGCAGGTCACCGAGCCCGGAGTCAGAGTTGGCGTTCAGGCTCCGTACCCAACCCTCGTAGAACTCGAAACGCGGATAGCTGCCGCGGAATGCGGCCAGGTCGGCTTCCGTCGCACGGAAGGCCGCATTGCCGAGGTAGTCATCGGCCGCGCGGGCGACGGCCCGAATGTCCGCGGCCGACGACGCGACGGTTTCGAGCTCGCTGACAGCTGGCTCAACGACGGTGGCGGCGGCTGGCTCGATGACGGCGACGTCGCCAGCCACCCGCTCAAGTTCGGCGGCCATCCGGCCGGCCCGCAGGGCTCTCAGGCCGGCGCCGGCTCCGCCTAACAATCCGCCGCCGATCCCGCCGACGATCGCCCAGTCCTTGGCTTCGTCGAGGGAGAAGCCGCCGTCGTGGAAACCCCAGACCCGGATCGGCTGGGCCACGGCGATGTCGAGCACGAACCCCTCGAGCGCGCCCATGGCAGCGCCCACGAGCACCGTGGTGACGATGCCGGCCACGGCGGCGGCCACGGTGCCCTCCACCACCAGTCCGGCCTCGACGAGGGCGGCGGTGGTCGCCGCGGCGGCCGCGTCGGAGATGCCGAAGGTGAAGAAGGCCAGGGCGGTGCCGGCGATCAGGGTGGCGCCGATGGTGACCGCCAACTCCTCGATCTTGCGCTTGGCCTGGTGCACCACCTCGGCGTACTGCCGCAGCGCGGCGGCCATCTGCCGGCTGGCGTTCGCTGTGGTGCTCAGATAGCCCTGGCCGTCCCCGCCGTACTTGTCCCACAACTCGGCGAACGCGTCGACGGCCACCCCGCTGTTGGTGGCCTTGAGGTGTTGGGCGGCGGCTAGGCCCGTGGCGCAGACGCGGTCGATCTCGGTGGCCAGCCGGTCCCAGGCGGCGGCGGCCTGCTTGAACTGGCCCTCGTCGGCATCGGGCCACCACAGGCCGACCTTGGCGATGACCTGCTGCGCGACGTCGGTCATCGGCGCTCCAGCGGATGTGCGTCAACCAGGTGCCCCATGGACACGCACCCTCCTCCCGGCAGCCGGTACAGAATGGCACAAGCCGGTACGGAGCAAAGCGGCTGTCAGGTGACGGCTTGTGCCCGAGCATTCCGAGGTGACCGCCTACTCTCGGTCGCGTGCTTCTTGCCACCGCCGACGACACTCGAGAGCTCGGGCGTCAACTCGCTGACCTGCTCCAGGCCGGCGATCTGGTCCTGCTCACCGGCGAGCTCGGAGCCGGCAAGACGGTGCTGGCGCAGGGCATCGGAGCCGGGCTGGGCGTGCGCGAACGAGTGACCTCACCGACGTTCGTCATCGCCCGGGTGCACCTGGGCGGGCGGCTTCCGCTGGTGCATGTCGACGCCTACCGGCTGGGTGGCATCGCCGAGGTGGACGATCTTGATCTGGACACGGCCCTGTCCGACGCGGTCCTGGTCGTGGAGTGGGGCGGTGGACTCCTCGAGCGACTCACCGATGCTTACCTTGAGATCAGGCTGGACCGCACCGCCGACGACGAGACACGGCGCGCCGAGCTGGTCGCGGCCGGCGGCACCTGGGCGCAGCGTGCGGAAGCGCTGCTGACATTGGCCGACGGGGGCTGAGGTCAAGCCACCGCGACCGGCTCGGGGGGCGCGCGGTTACGCTCGGCGCTGTGCTGGTGCTGGTGGTCGACACCTCGGCCCCGGCCGTCACGGCCGCCGTCGCGCGCGTCGGTCATGGCGGTGCGTCGCAGCTGGCTGAGCGGGTCGTCCTCGACGGGCGGCGGCACGCCGAGTTGCTGGCCCCCATGATCGAGGCGGTCCTGAGCGTGGCGGCCGTTACACCCGGCGAACTCGGCGCGGTCGTCGCCGGCGTCGGACCTGGCCCGTACACCGGCCTGCGGGTCGGCCTCATGACCGCCGCTGCGTTCGCCGACGCGCTCGGCCTGCCGACGTACGCCGTGTGCTCCCTCGATGCCATCGCAGCGGGCGCGCCGCCGACCTCCGGGCTGGTCCTCGTGGCCACCGACGCGCGCCGCCACGAGGTCTACTGGGCCACCTACGACGTCGGTGGCCGGCGGATCGCCGGCCCAGCGGTGAACCGTCCCGCCGATGTCCCCACCCGAGGGTGCGCGCTGGCCTGTGGCGCGGGGGCGGCGCTCTACGCGGACGTGTTCGGGCTCCCGGCAACTGAGCCGGCCCACCCTCCGTCGAGCGCCCTGGCCGCCCTGGCTGCTGTCCGGGCCCTCGCCGATTCTCCCGCCGAGCGGCTCGCACCGCTGTACCTGCGCCGGCCGGATGCCGTCGAGCCGGGTCCAGCAAAGACCGTGCTGTCGTGATCGGACTGTCGTGATCGGACTGCAGCCGATGCGCTGGTGGCAGATCGAGTCCGTCATGGGCATCGAGAGTGATCTGTTCGCCGGCGACCAGTGGTCGGCCGCGATGTTCTGGTCGGAGCTCGCCGAGCGCGCCACCCGGCACTACCTGGTGGCCACCGGCAGTCTGGCCACCGACGCCGAAGCCGACGCGGCGATAGTCGGATACGCCGGACTGTGCGTGTACGGCTCTGAGGCCTATATCCAGACCGTGGGCGTGCGCCGCGACCGACAGCGGACGGGTGTGGGTCGTGCCCTGTTGCTCGCTCTGCTCGCTGAGGGTGACCGGCGGGCGGTGCGGACGGTGGCGCTGGAGGTGCGGGCCGACAACGTCGCCGCGCAGCGGCTCTACGCCAACCACGGCTTCGAGCCGGTGGGCCTGCGGCGCGGTTACTACCAGCCGAGCGGTGCCGACGCGGTGGTCATGCTGCGGCGGATCCCGGCCGCCGTGCCTGATTATCGTCGGCGGGCTGGTGGCTGAGCGCATGAGGACAGATCTGCCGCTGGTGTTGGGCATCGAGACGTCGTGCGACGAGACCGGCGTCGGCGTCGTCCGCGGCAGCGCTCTGCTGGCCGATGCCGTGGCGTCCAGTGTGGACAGTCATGCCCGCTTCGGGGGTGTGGTGCCCGAGATCGCCGCGCGGGCGCACCTCGAGGCGATGGTGCCGATGGTCGGCCGGGCGTTTGACGAGGCCGGCGTCCGGTGGTCCGACATCGACGCGATCGCGGTCACTGCCGGCCCGGGCCTCGCCGGGGCGCTGCTGGTCGGCGTGGCAGCTGCCAAGGCGTACTCCCTCGCTTTGGACAAGCCGTTGTACGCCGTGAATCACCTAGCCGCACATATCGCCGTGGACACCCTGGAGCACGGCCCGCTGCCCGAGCCGTGCCTTGCCCTGTTGGCCTCCGGCGGGCACTCGTCGCTGCTCCTCGTGGAGTCCGTCACCGATGCCATCGTCCCGCTCGGGGCCACCATCGACGATGCCGCTGGTGAGGCATTCGACAAGGTGGCCCGTCTGCTCGGCCTGCCGTTCCCCGGTGGGCCGCACATCGACCGGGCCGCCCGCGAGGGTGACCGGCACTCGCTGGCCTTTCCGCGCGGGCTGACCGGGCCGCGCGACGCGCCGTACGACTTCTCCTTCTCCGGTCTCAAGACGGCGGTGGCTCGCTGGGTTGAGGCCAGGCGGCGTGCTGGAGAGGCGGTGCCGGTGTCCGACGTCGCCGCGTCCTTCCAGGAGGCGGTCGTCGACGTGCTCACCGCCAAGGCGGTCGCCGCCTGCCGGGAGCACGGGGTGGACAGCCTGCTCATCGGCGGCGGGGTGGCGGCGAACTCCCGGCTGCGAGCACTGGCGGCGCAGCGCTGCGATGCGGCCGGGTTGCGGCTACGGGTTCCGCGGGCTGATCTGTGCACGGACAACGGCGCGATGGTCGCGGCACTGGGTTCGCTCCTGGTCTCCGACGGCTTGCCGCCCTCAGCTCTCGATGTGGGCGCCACGTCGACCATGCCGGTCACCCGCGTGCTGTGCTGATCGGCCTGCCGCTGCTGGCGGTCGCGGCCGCCTTGCTCGTCGGCGGTGCCGAGTTGTTCGTCGAGTCGGCGGCGGCCGCCGCGCGCCGCCTCGGGCTCACCGTCGTCGCGCTCAGCCTGCTCCTGGCCGGTGCCGAGCCGGAGGAACTCGTTACGGCGATGTATGCCGCCGGCCGGCACCACCCGGGGCTGGCGGCCGGGGACGCGATCGGCGCCAACGTCACGATGCTCACTCTCGCGCTGGGGCTCGCGGCGGCGGTCGCGCCGCTGCCGATCAGCCGTCGGGTGCGCCGGTACGCGGTCGGCGCGGCTGCCGCGGGTGCCTTGGCTGCGGTCGCACTCATCGACGGTCGGGTGTCGCGGCCCGAAGGGGGCGTGCTGCTGACCTGTTACGCCGGCCTGGTGGCGCTGGTCTGGCGCCTGGAGAAGGCACCGCCGGCGATCGGAGAGCTGGCCGAGATCGAGGCCGAGGCCGACGTCGAGACCGACACTGAGACCGACACTGAGACCGATACCCAGCCCGGGGCCAACAGCGCGACCGGCACCGGGAACCAGGCTCGGGCCCTGCTCGGGGTTTTCGGAGGGCTGCTCCTGATGGGAGGCGGCGGCGTCTTGGCCGTGACCGGCGCGGCTCGGGTGGTCGTAGACCTGGGTCGCAGCGATGACGCGATCGGGCTAACCCTGCTGGCGCTGGCCACAACCGCGGAACTTTTCGCGCTGGTGTTCGCCGCGGCCCGTCGGGGGGTTCCGGAGGTTGCGGTCGCGGGAGTCGTCGGCTCGGCCGCCTACAACGCGACCGCAACGCTAGGCGCCGCCGCTCTGGTGCGCCCACTGGCCAGCGTTCATGTCCTGCCTCCGGCGATCCTCGCCGCGGTGCTCCCACTCGCCCTCGTGGCGCTGACAGCGCGACGGGGCCGTCTAGGCCGGGTCCTGGGCGTCGTGCTGGTCGCCGGTTATCTCACCTTCGCCGGCTACAGCCTGCGTTGAGCGAGGACCGGCTCCGGCAGCCGTCAGCCGTCAGCCCGCGCCGTTGACCCTGAACGACTCCGCCTTGGCTTGATCATTGGACTGGTGGTTGTCGGCCATGGCCTCGAGGCCGCCCTGGATGCTGATGACCCCCTCGCTGAGCCTCGCCACCGCTGCCCCGATCGACGCCTGGTTGGGGTCGTACTTCGCGGCCAACTGCCTTCCCTGCTTGTCGTCGCCGCACATGCCGCTCAGGCCGCTGAGTGCGGAGTCGAGATCGTTCAGCGCCCGGCTCAGCGTCGCGCCGAGCTCTCCGAAGACCTTGGCTTCGGTACGAAGCTCGTCCGGCTGCACCTGGAAGCCATCTGCCACTTCTCGTCCTCCGTCTCAGGGATCGGCACGAATGATCGAATAGCTGGGTGCACCCGGCATAGCCCGCGATCGGCTCAGGCGCCAGCCGGCATCGTCACAGCCGCAGGTCCTGGTCGAAAAGCTCGAGCGCTGTCAGGGCATCCTGGTCGAACAACCGGGGGCGGCGGCAGGCCGTTCTCGGCGAAGAACTCGATCTCTCGGCCGTGCTCGAGCAGCACCGAACTGTCCTGGCCGAAGTTGCGAATCGCCGCGAAGTCCGGTCCCGACGGTCCGGATGCCAGGACGTCGTACGGATTTGCCATGCGCGAGCAGCTCGGTGACTTCCTGCCCGCGTACGGGGAACAACTCGATGCCGGTATGCCCGCCGGCCACGATCACCCGTTCGCCCGACTCCAGCCGGACGAGCGCGTGCTCGCGATTGGACGCGAAGGTGCGAAAGTGCAGCTCGTCGAAAATGGCCCGATCGGCCTCGGTCGGGGCCACTGACCGGACGAGGGCCGCCGGCGCGGTCTCGGCGGCGGGTAGCCGGGCGAGCCGGAGTGCGCGTAGACCGCCGGTGCCGAGGCCGAAGACGCCGCCGACGATCGCGCCGCCGACCGCAACGTCCTTAGCCTCGTCCATAGAGAAGCCGCCCTCGCCATAGCCCCAGACCCGGATCGGCTGGGCGACCGCAACGTCGACCGCGAACCCTTCCACCGCGCCGAAGGCGGCGCCGACAAGGCCGCCCGCCACGATCATCGCAACCGTCGCCGACAACTCGAGCCCGATCGCCTCGGCGGCGGCAATCAGCGTGGCCGTGGTAGCAGCGGCCGCCGCCTCCGCGATGCCAAAGGTGAAGAAGGCCAGAGCGGTACCGGCCGCGAGGGTGGCGCTGATGGTGACGGCCAAACTGCTCGAGGCGGCGCTTGGCGGCGTGCACCTCATCAGCGAATCGGTGCAGCGCAGCAGCCATGCCGCGACATGCTTCGGCGGTGACCGGCAGGTGCCCCCTGGCCCGGCCGTCGTCGTAGTAGGCCCAGAAGCCCGCGACCGCCCCCACCGCCATGCCGGAGTTGGCCGCGGTGACAGCCCCCACGGCAGCGGTGCCGCCAGCCGCTATCCGATCCAACTCGCCGCTGATTGCTTCCCATGCCGCGGCGGCCTTCTTGAGCCTGCCCTCGTCGGCGTCGGGCCACCACAGGCCGAATCGTGCGATAACCCGCTGCGTCAGGTCCGGCCCGCTCACGGCCGAGCCTCGCTACCGGGCAACAACGGTCTCGATCCGCCGGATCAGCCGGTCGAGAACGTCGCCACCCCATTTCCCTGACCGCTCGGTTTCGCGGAGCGCACCGAGCAAGTCAACTCTCCCGGCCCAGGCAGGCAGGCAATGCAGGTGCGACTCGAACCAGTCGTAACGTGCGATGGGTTCGTCGGGCCGATCGGAGAGGGGTCCGAGCGCGAAGTAGTCGGCCGGGTCGTCGAGTGGCCGGGCGCAGATTGCACAGACCTTCGCCCGATCTGTCCGTCGCAGGTAGTCCTCCAGTTTGGCCAGCGCCCGCTGTGCGTAGGGACGGGTCAGCAGGCAGTCGCGGTGTACCGCCGCGTCGCTGACCTCGAACGTGCTGTCGAGCCGATTGAGGAAGATCGGCGGAAACGCCACGGCGTCGTCGTCGGCGTGCAGGACCGCAGAGCACAGCGGACACTCGGTGCGGCCGGCGATGAGGATAGCCATGGTTCACCCCCTGCTTCCGTCGGATATCGGGGGTGCATGATGGCACACACTCTTCCGGCCGACGATCGCCTAGGAGGCACCCATGATGCCCGACGACGCCGAGTGGCAAATCCGCCAGCGGCTGGCGCAGGCAGCGGAGTTGAAGGAGCGCTTGCAGCGGATCAGCGGCCAGTGGACCTCGCCGGATCGCACGGTCACCGTGCGGGTCGGCCCGACTGGTGTGCCGGTTGGTCTGACCATCAACAACGACGGCCTCGACCTGGGCGGTCGCCGGCTGGCCGAGGTGATCTTGGAAGGCTTTCGCAAGGCGGGGCAGCAGGCGGGTGAGCAGGCGCGTAAGGCGGTCACGGACACGGTCGGGGACACGATCGACATCGGCGCCCTGCTACCGGGCCAGCCCAACTGGGGGCGCTGATCCGATCCCTCAGGGGTCGGTGCCGGCGGCCTCGTCCAGATCACTTGGGGGGCCAGTGGGCGAGGGTGGGCGGCAGACCAGCACCGTCGGGTCATCGCCCATGCGGGTCAGGACCACGACGGCGTGCTCCGTACCGGAGAGCCGCAGTTGCGCGCGCAGCGCCTCCGGCTCGATGGGCGAACCACGCTTCTTCACCGTCACCGGGCCGATGTTGCGGGCCCGCAGCAGGGCCCGGAGGCGCTTCACCGAGAAGGGCACGACGTCGGTCACCTCGTACGCCGTGGCGAAGGGGGTCACCACCCGAGAGTCGCTCGTGATGTAGGCGATCCGCCGGTCGATGAGTCCTCCACCGACCAGAGTGGCCACCTCGGCCACGAGATGGGCCCGGATCGCGGCGCCGTCGGGCTCGTAGAGCCACTGGCCCGGCGGTCGCACCGCTGGACGGCCCGATCCGGTGCCGACGAGGGTCGCGCGGGAGGGGAGCAGGGTCGCCCGGCGGTCCGCCGTACGAAGGGAACCCGCCCAGAGCGCGGCCTCCTTCACGTCTCCGCCGTCGGAGACCCACTCCGCCTCCACGCCGGCCGGGATGCGCGAGTGCGGGATGCCCGGTGCCACCTTGACGCAGGCGGTCCGGCGCAGCACCTCAACCACGAAGGACCATGGGGGCAGGTAGGCGTCCGGGTCGAACGTCCGCCGGCCGCCGGCCCGCCGGGAGGGGTCGAGGAACACCGCGTCGTAGGACGCCAGGTCCGCCGTGGTCGCATCCCCGGTGCGCACGCGAACCCGCCCGGCCAGGCCGAGCGCGGCGGCGTTGGCGAACGCGACCGCCGCCGTTGCCGGGTCGAGTTCGACGCCGTCGACCCTGAGGCCGGCCCGGGCCAGGGCGACGAGGTCGCCGCCGATCCCGCAGCACAGGTCGGCCACGGCGCCCGCATCCCCCAGCGCCGCGAACCGGGCCGCCCGGTGTGCCGCCACGCTGGCCCGGGTGGCCTGTTCCAGCCCCTCGGGGGTGAAGAGCATCTCGTCGGCGTCAGCGCCGAACTTGACGCGGGCCCGGTCCCGCAGCCGCGCCTGGGTCAACGCCGCAGCGACGAACGCCGCCGGATGGCCCGCCCCCCGCATCCTGGTGGCGGTGCGGAGAGCCGTTTTTGGGTCGTACCGGCCGATCTCGGCCAGCAGCGCGCGGCCGGCGGGCGAGTCCAAGCCCTCGATCTCGCTTAGGTTCACCCTTGGCATGTTGGCACTCGGGTTGACGGAGTGCTAACGGAGTCCTAATGTCGGAGCTAGCACTCTCCCCGTGAGTGTGCCAGCGCGTGCGAGCGCCTGACCCCCGCGACGGCAGGCGCTGACGGCGCGATAAACGTTCGGCGTGACCAACTCAGGAGTCGCTCGTGGCAACCGCTACCAAGGTCAAGATCAAGCCGCTCGAGGACCGCATTGTCGTTCAGGCCAACGAGGCCGAGACGACGACGGCTTCGGGCATCGTCATCCCCGACACCGCCAAGGAGAAGCCCCAAGAGGGCACCGTGATCGCGGTCGGCCCCGGCCGCATCGACGACAACGGCAACCGCGTTCCGATCGACGTCGCTGTCGGCGATGTCGTCCTGTACTCGAAGTACGGCGGCACCGAGGTCAAGTACGGCTCCGAGGAGTACCTCGTGCTCTCGGCCCGTGACGTCCTCGCGGTCATCGAGAAGTAACACCACCAGTCGCGTACGCCGCCCCGTGCCGATCGGCTCGGGGCGGTGGCGCATGGAAGGAAAGCACGCATGCCCAAGATTCTCAGCTTCTCCGGCGACGCGCGGAAATCCCTCGAGCGCGGCGTCGACGCCCTGGCCGACACCGTCAAGGTCACCCTCGGCCCCCGTGGCCGCAATGTCGTCATCGACAAGAAGTTCGGCGCGCCGACCATCACCAATGACGGCGTGACGATCGCCCGTGAGGTCGAGCTCGACGACCCGTATGAGAACCTCGGCGCCCAGCTGGCCAAGGAGGTCGCCACCAAAACAAACGACGTGGCCGGTGACGGCACCACGACAGCCACCGTGCTGGCCCAGGCCATGGTCCGCGAGGGCCTGCGCAACGTTGCCGCCGGCGCCAACCCGATGTCGCTCAAGCGGGGAATGGATGCCGCGGTGGCGGCGATCTCCGACGAGTTGATGAAGGACGCCATCGAGGTCGATTCGCACGAGGCCATCGCGCACGTGGCGACGATCTCGGCACAGGACTCCGCCATCGGCGAACTGATCGCCGAGGCGATGGACAAGGTGGGCAAGGACGGCGTCATCACCGTCGAGGAATCGAACACGATGTCGCTGGAGCTGGAGCTCACCGAGGGCATGCAGTTCGACAAGGGCTACATCTCGCCGTACTTCGTGACCGACCCCGAGGCGATGGAGACGGTCTACGACAACCCGTACATCCTCATCGTGAACGGCAAGGTGGGCGCGGTTGCCGACCTCCTGCCGATCCTGGAGAAGATCATGCAGGCCAGCCGGCCGCTGCTGCTGGTGGCCGAGGACGTCGAGGGGGAGGCTCTGTCGACTCTCGTCGTCAACGCCATCCGCAAGACGTTCCCGTCGGTCGCCGTCAAGGCGCCCGGCTTCGGCGATCGCCGCAAGGCGATGCTGCAGGACATGGCGATCCTGACCGGCGGTGAGGTCGTATCCGCCGAGGTCGGCCTCAAGCTCGATCAGGTCGGGCTCGAGGTGCTGGGCTCGGCTCGCCGGATCACCGTCACCAAGGACGACACGACGATCGTCGACGGCGGCGGGGCTACCGATGCGGTGGCCGACCGGGTGCGTCAGCTGAAGGCCGAGATCGAGGCGACCGACTCCGACTGGGACCGCGAGAAGCTGCAGGAGCGGCTGGCCAAGCTGGCCGGCGGCATCGCGGTGATCCGGGTCGGCGCGGCGACCGAGGTGGAGCTGAAGGAGAAGAAGCACCGCCTGGAGGACGCCGTCTCGGCGACCCGGGCGGCTGTTGAGGAGGGAATTGTGCCCGGCGGCGGGTCCGCGCTGGTGCATGCCGCACCGATTCTCGACGGCGGCCTCGGCATGACCGGCGACGAGGCGACCGGCGTCAACATCGTGCGCAAGGCGTTGTCCGAGCCACTCCGGTGGATCGCCAGCAACGCCGGCCACGAGGGCTACGTCGCTGTGTCGAAGGTGCAGGCGCTCGGCAAGGGCCAGGGACTCAATGCGGCGACCGGGGAGTACGGCGATCTGCTCAAGCAGGGTGTCGTGGATCCGGTCAAGGTCACCCGGTCGGCAGTGGCCAACGCGGCTTCGATCGCGGGGATGCTGCTCAGCACGGAAAGTCTCGTCGTGGAGAAGCCCGAGGTCGATGATTCCTCAGCCGGGGCCAATGGTCACGGCCATGGTCACTCCCACGGCGCCGGCTTCTAGCGCGCCGTTTGACGACAAGCAGGCGGGCCGCCCCGGGAAACCGGGGCAACCCGCCTGTGTTCGTCTAGACCAGATGCGCCTGCACGGCATCGTGGTCGAGGATCGCTTCACGTTCACTCTCGGACAGCCCGCCCCAGACGCCGTACGGCTCGCGCACGCTCAGAGCGTGTTCACCGCACCGGGCCAGCACCGGACAGCGCCTGCAGACCGCCTTGGCTGCCGCTTCGCGGCTCATCCTCGAGGGTCCGCGTTCGTTCTCCGGGTGAAAGAACAGGTCGCTGTCGGCGCGACGACAGGCGCCGCTCAATTGCCAGTCCCACGTGTCAGCTCGCGGACTGGGCAGGCGCCGGATGTCGGCCATCACGGGCTCCTATCGTGCGGACGCCGGGTTATCCATAGACTCGCAGACCATGCCCACTTGAGCGCGGCTCATGCCACCCGCCGGCACACCAGATTTCCCGGTCCAGACCAACGGGGCCAGTTAGGGTTCGGGAAGTGAACCAGCAACTGGATCTGGCGACGTTGCTCGCGGCCGGTGAGCGGTCCGTCTTCCACGGTGCCCCGTCGGCGGCCGTGGCGACGTTGGAATCGGCGATCGCCGGTGCCCGGGAGCAAAGCCGGCGGGCCGAGACAGCGGCTGCCACGTGGTTGCTCGGCGTGGCCTGGGGAGCTCTCGGCAAGTACGGCCACGCCCTTGACGTGCTCGACGTGCTGATCGCTTCTGACCACGGTGCAGCCGCGGAGGAGCGGCTGTTCGCCTCTCTGGCGTGTTCCGTTGAGGCCAGCGTGCACCGCCAACTGGGCCGGCACGGGGCCGCCCGCGAGCTCGACCTGACCGCCCTCGAGCAGGCCGGCAACAGCCGTGAGGCCGGCTTCGACGCGCTGCTCGGCCTGGCCGCCGATGCGGTCGGCCTAGGCGATGCACCGGAAGCAGCTGGCTATCTCGAGCAGGCGGTGGCCTTGGTGCCGATCGCGGGTGACGACGCGCCCGCCATGGCGCAGGCCGCGCTGGCCGCGCCCGCTGCTGCGGTGCAATGGTGGCGCCAGCTGGTCCGGTTGGACTGGGTACGGGCGGAGTCCGCTCTGCTCGGCGACGATCCGTCCGGTGCAGCACAGCATGCCGCCGCGGCAGTGGCACGGGCGGAGGGCGCCCGGGCGCCGCGTCATGTGGCCAAGGGCCTGTTGTTCCGCGGTGTCGCTGAGGCGCAAATATCATCATCGGAGGCGGTGCAGACCCTGCTTCGTGCCGCCGCGCTGGCCGACGCGCTGGACGCGTTGCCCCTCGTCTGGCCGGCCCGGGCGATGCTGGCGTCGCTCCTGGCCGAGGTCGATCCAGCACAGAGCGAGCATTGCCGAAGCGCCGCCCGCACGGCAGCGCTGGCCATCGCGGCTGATTTGCCCCCTGCGCTGAGAGAGGAATGGACGGCACGCGCAGATATCGCCCCTCTGCTGCAGGACTGACCGGCGGTCCAGTAGCCACCTAAACCTGCCGAAGCAAAGTCAGGAGTCCAGTCAGGAGTCCAGGCAGGAGTTCGCGAGGAAAGGGCGTCGGGGGTGGCTGCGCTATTGATCTGCTCCGGCTGGCCAGGTGCCCGCCATCGACTCTCGTTGACTGCGGCGAACGTGCCCGGCGTCGACCGCGTCCAGACCGCCGCCACGGTCGAAGAGGTCCGGATCCGCCTGCGCACGTCGGCGCCCGACGTCGTGCTTCTGGACGCCCGCCTGCCTGGCGGGCGACCCAGCACCGTACGGCTACTCGTGGCCGAGCACCCCACCGCTCGCATATTCGTACTTGGCGCACATGACGACGAAGTCGCGCTGGCCGTAGCCGTCGAGAGTGGAGCCGCCGGGTTCCTCCACCTGGACCTGTCGCGTGAGGAACTCGTCGCCGCATTCGCACATGTCCTGTCCGCCGGACTCGCCGGGAAGGATCGGTTCGGCGACGACGCGGCGCCGACCTCCCCCGCGTTGACCACCCGTGAGTGGCAGGTGTTGCGCGGCATGTCGACCGGCAAGAGCAACGGCGAGATCGGCCGTAGCCTCTTTCTCTCTGAAGACACCGTGAAGACGCATGCGCGGAGGCTTTTTCGGAAGCTTGGAGTGAACGACCGCGCACACGCTGTAGCCTGCGGTTTCCGGATGGGTTTGGTCTCCTGACGAGCGGTGGATATAGCGTTACCGTCGTCGAACTGACGTAACAAAGGGATGCGTTACGACGATGGACGACTCAAGGCCAGAGCCTGATCTGACGGCCCTGGCCAGCTGGGCAGCGGCGGGTGACGACGACGCCGCTGGTGTGTTGCTGTCCCAGGTGCGTCCCTTGGTCCTGCGCTACTGCCGGGCCCGGCTCGGCCGAACGGGCGGCGGTTCGTACGGGACGGCCGACGACGTAGCGCAGGAGGTGTGTCTAGCCGTGCTAACCGCGCTTCCCCGCTACCGCGACGTGGGCCGTCCGTTCACCTCCTTCGTGTTCGGCATCGCCGCGCACAAGGTGGCTGATGCCCACCGCGCAATCGCCCGCGACCCCAGCTCTCCGGCCGATCCGCTGCCGGACCGCCCCGACGAGTCGGCCGACCCGGCGGCCGCGGTGATCGCCACCGCTGATGCACGGGCGGTGCGGTCGTTGCTCGAAACGCTGCCGCCCCAGCAGCGCGAGGTGATCGTCCTCCGGGTTGCCGTCGGGCTGAGCGCGGAACGCACGGGCGCCGCCCTGGGGATGAGCGCGGGAGCGGTTCGGGTGGCCCAGCATCGCGCGCTGGCAAAGCTGCGCGCCCACATCACATCGGTGCAAGAGGTCTCGGCATGAGCCCCCCCTTGGAGCTGGCGGCGGTCCAGCGCGACGATGTCCTCCTCGACCGGCTAGCCGTCGGCCTCGACCCCTTCGACGCCGCTGACGAGACCGCCGTACTGCTCAGGGGTTGGCGCGCCGACGTCCTGCGAGACATCGAGCCGGGCGCACCAGAGGAACCGGCGCCGGTCCGCGCGTCCGCTTCGCGGCGGTCTGCCCGACCGGTCGTCGTCGCCGCGGTTCTGGCCGCGCTGTTCAGTCTCGGTGGGGTAGCCGCCGCAGCCACCCAGGCCAGCCCCGGAAGTGTGCTGTGGCCGGTGACCAAGCTGGTCGCGCACGGCCATGCACTAAGCGTGCAGGCGCGCGCCGACGTTCGCGACGCGCTTCGTCAGGCTCAACAGCAGTCGGCCGCCGGCGACCGGGCCGGCGCGCTGGCGACCCTGCGCGGGGCGCTGCAGCGGCTGCGGGCCGTGCATAGCGGCGACGGCGCAGCGGGGTTGCGGGCTGCGGTCATGCAGCTTGAGACGTCTCTCGGCGCGGCGCCGGGCAGTGGTGATGGAGCGGCACCAGCGCCGGCGGTCACTGCTACACCCAGCCCGCCGCCGGCCCCGTCTCCGGCCGTCACTTCCGCGCCGACACCGGAGCCGACGCCGACACCGGACCCCACTCCTGCCGCCCAGCCCACGCCGCCACCGGATCCATCACCTGGTGCAGGCGGCCAGTCGTCGCAGCACCGCAAGACCAGGACCTGAGCTCCCGGCTCGACCTGAGCTACCTGCGTGACTCGACGTCCTGCACCCCGTCGGCATAGCCGCGGGCGTACTCCCAGGTGACGTAGTCGGCCGGATCCGGGTCGAAGGCCGGCTCGTGCACGCGGGTGCGTCCGGCGTCGAGCAGTTGCCTGAGGTTGCCGCGCAGGAGGTCCCAACCGAAGTAGTGCGAGACGCGACAGTCTTCGCAGTCGACCACGAGCCCGCGTACGCCCTGAGGTTCCAGCAGGGTCTGGTAGATCTCCAGGTCGGCCAGGTCGGCGCGGACGTCCTCGCGCTCCTCGGGCGACAGCGGCTCGACCGGCTCCTCCTCGTAGATCTCGCTGGTCGATTCCAGCGGATCGAAGGAGAAGGGGTCGTCCGAGTCCTCGGTCACCCGCCCACGGTAGCGCCGCGTGCCGTCGGACGCGCGATCGGTGCTCACCGTAAGATGAGGAATCCGTCGGCTCGACCGGAAGGTGCCATGCAGATACCGGAGAAGTTTTCGACGCTGGGGCTGACCTTCGATGATGTGCTGCTCCTGCCGGCCAATTCCGATGTGATGCCCAGCGAGGTGGATCCGGCCAGTCGCCTGTCGCGCAACATCACGCTGTCCGTCCCGCTGGTGTCCTCGGCGATGGATACCGTCACCGAGGCCCGGATGGCCATTGCCATGGCCAGGCAAGGCGGGGCCGGGGTGCTGCACCGCAACCTCGCCATCGACGAGCAGGCGCAGCAGGCCGACATGGTCAAGCGTTCCGAGGCCGGGATGGTCACCAACCCGGTGACCTGCTCTCCCGACGACACGCTGGCCGATGTAGACCGGCTGTGCGGTCGCTTCCGGATCTCCGGCGTGCCGGTGACCGACGGTGGCGGCGTGCTCGTCGGCATCGTGACCAACCGCGACATCCGGTTCGAGTCCGACCATGCGCGACTCGTCCGCGAAGTGATGACGCCGATGCCGCTGGTGACGGCGCCCATCGGCGTCGCGGCCGACGACGCCCTGCGGCTGCTCCGGCAGAACAAGGTCGAGAAGCTGCCGTTGGTGGACGACCGGGGGCGGCTGCGCGGCCTGATCACGGTCAAGGACTTCGTCAAGCGCGACCAGTACCCGCTGGCTACCAAGGACGCCGACGGCCGTCTGGTGGTCGGTGCCGCGGTCGGCGTGGGCGAGGACGGCTACAAGCGGGCCCGCACGATGGTCGACGCGGGCGTGGACTTCCTGGTCGTCGACACGGCACACGGCCATTCCCGTGCCGTGATCGACATGGTCCGGCGGCTCAAGGCCGACACCGAGGTCGACGTGATCGGCGGCAACATCGCGACCCGCGACGGTGCGCTGGCGCTGATAGAGGCCGGCGCAGATGCGGTCAAGGTCGGCGTGGGCCCCGGCTCGATCTGCACCACCCGCGTCGTGGCCGGCGTCGGCGTCCCGCAGGTGACCGCGATCTACGACGTCGCCACCGCGGCCCGGCCGGCGGGGGTGCCGGTGATCGCCGACGGCGGCCTGCAGTACTCCGGTGACATCGCCAAGGCGATCGTGGCCGGCGCCGACACGGTCATGCTCGGCTCCCTGCTGGCCGGTGTCGATGAGTCACCGGGCGAGCTGATCTTATTGGGCGGCAAGCAGTTCAAGTCCTACCGCGGGATGGGCTCGCTGGGCGCGATGCAGTCCCGGGGCGATGTCCGTTCGTACTCCAAGGACCGCTACTTCCAGGACGACGTGCTCTCCGACGACAAGCTCGTGCCGCAGGGGGTCGAAGGCCAGGTCCCCTATCGCGGGCCGCTGGCCGCGGTCGCCTACCAACTCGTCGGCGGCCTCCGGGCGGCCATGGGCTTCGCCGGCACCCCGACCATCGCGGAGCTTCAGGAGCGCGGCAAGTTGGTGCGGATCACCGCGGCGGGCCTCAAGGAGAGCCACCCGCACGACATCCAGATGACCGTCGAGGCCCCCAACTACTCGGGGCAGTGAGGTGGCCGACGTCGAGATAGGGCGGGGTCGCACCGCGCACCGGGGCTACGACCTCGACGACGTGGCCATCGTGCCCTCGCGGCGCACCCGCGACGTGGATCAGGTGTCCACGGCGTGGGAGATCGACGCCTTCCGCTTCGAGATTCCCATGGTGGCTCATCCGTCCGACGCCACGATGAGCCCGCTGAGCGTCGTCGAGGTCGGCCGGCTGGGCGGGCTCGGCGTGCTGAACGTGGAAGGCCTCTGGACCAGGTACGCCGACCCCCAGCCGGTCTACGACGAGTTGTTGTCGGCCGCCGTCGACAGCGACAGCGCGACCGCCGTGATCCAGCGGGTCTACGCCGAGCCGATCAAGCCCGAATTGATCACCGAACGGATCTCGCAGATCCGCCAGGCCGGGGTGACCGTCGCGGTGCGCCTGTCGCCCCAGCACACCCTGACCTACGCCACCACCGTGCTCGACGCCGGCGTGGACCTGCTGGTGATCCAGGGCACCATCGTCTCCGCCGAGCACGTGTCCGACGACAGCGAGCCACTCAACCTCAAGACCTTCATCGCCGATCTCGACGTGCCGGTCATCGTGGGCGGCTGCACCAACTACCAGACCGCGCTGCATCTGATGCGCACCGGCGCGGCGGGGATCATCGTGGGCATCGGTGGCGACGTCCTGGCCACGACGACCGACGTGCTCGGCATCCACGTGCCCATGGCCACCGCGATCGCGGATGCGGCGGCAGCGCGGCGCGACTACCTCGACGAGACGGGTGGTCGCTACGTCCATGTCATCGCCGACGGCGAAATGGAGGACAGCGGTGACATCGCCAAGGCGCTGGCCTGCGGCGCCGATGCGGTGATGCTGGGCCGGGCGATCGCCGAGGCGGAGGAGAGCCCGGGCCGGGGGGCCTGGTGGGAGTCGGTCGCGGCGCACCCCACGCTGCCGCGCGGGCGGGTCGGCATCCCCAACGCCGGCAAGCACCTGGAGTCCCTGGAGTGCCTTCTGCACGGGCCCGATCGCTCGGCTCGCGGGCGGACGAATCTGTTCGGTGCGCTGCGGCGGGCCATGGCCAAGTGCGGGTACTCCGACGTCAAGGCGTTCCAGAAGGTCGAGTTGGTGCAGCGGTGAGCGGCTGGAGCGCGGCGGACATGCCTGATCAGGCCGGCCGTACGGTCCTGGTGACCGGTGCCAACAGTGGGCTCGGGCTGGCCACGTCGCTGGAGTTCGCGCGCCACGGCGCGCGGGTGCTGATGGCCTGCCGTGACCCCGGTCGCGGCCAGCAGGCGCTGGACAAGGTCAGCGCGGTGGCCGTCGGTGGTGGCGCTGAGCTCGTCGCGCTCGACCTGGCCGACCTGTCGTCGGTGCGCTCGGCTGCCGGCGATGTGGCGACCCGGTGCGAGCGTCTCGACGTACTCATCAACAACGCCGGCGTCATGGCGACGCCGTACGAGAAGACCGTCGACGGTTTTGAGCGGCAGATCGGCACCACCCACCTCGGTCACTTCGCGCTGACCGGGCTCCTCCTGCCGCCGCTCCTCGCGGCGCCGGCCGGCCGGGTCGTGACGGTGAGCAGCGGCGCGCACCAGGGAGCAAAGGGGATCAACCTGCACGACCTGCAGAGCGAGCGCTCCTACGGCGCGCTCCGGGCTTATTCGCGGTCCAAGCTCGCGAACCTGCTCTTCGCCGCCGAGTTGGACCGCCGGGCCCGCGCCGCCGGGGCGCAGCTGATCAGCGTGGCCGCGCATCCGGGGCTCGCCGCCACCAGCCTCATGCGGGCGCGGCCGGGTGAGAAGCCACATCGGATGCGCAGTGCCGCGGTCGCGCTGGCCTTCCGCCTTTTCGGGCAGAGCGAGGCCGCCGGCGCCCTGCCGCAGTTGTACGCCGCGACCGCGCCGGACGTGCTGGGCAGCGAGTACTTCGGGCCGAGCGGATTTCAGGAGCAGCGAGGTGCACCCACGCGGGTCGGCCGCAGCTTGGCCGCCCAGGATGTGGCCGCGGGGGCCCAGCTCTGGGAGGCGTCGGAGCGGCTCACCGGTGTGACGTACCCGATGCTCTCCCCCACGACGTGAGCGCACCGACCGGCGGCTACGACACGGTTCTTGTCGTGGACTTCGGCGCGCAGTACGCCCAACTCATCGCGCGCCGGGTGCGGGAGGCGCATGTCTACAGCGAGATCGTCCCGCACGACATGCCGGTCGCCGATTTGATGGCGCGGCGGCCCAAGGCGGTGATCCTGTCCGGCGGCCCGGCGTCGGTCTACGCCCCCGGAGCACCGGGCCTCGACCCGTCGCTGTTCGAGGCGGGGGTGCCGACACTAGGCATCTGCTACGGGTTCCAGGCCATGGCGCAGGCCCTCGGCGGCGAGGTCACCCGCACCGGCGGCTCGGAGTTCGGCGGCACACCGCTCGTCGTGCTCACCCCCGGGATGCTGCTGCGCGGGTTGCCCGAGCGGCAGCCGGTGTGGATGTCGCACGGTGATTCCTGCACGGCGGCCCCGCCCGGCTTCACCGTCACGGCCGCCTCGCCCGGTGCCGCGGTGGCGGCCTTCGAGGACGCCGGGCGAGGGCTGTTCGGGGTGCAGTTCCACCCCGAGGTGCTGCACACCGAGCACGGCCAGCGGGTCCTCGAGCACTTCCTCCATGACGCGGCGGCCTGCCGTCCACAGTGGACCGAGGCCAACATCATCGACCAGCAGGTCGACGCGATCCGGGCTCAGGTCGGTGACAAGCGGGTGATCTGCGGGCTGTCCGGCGGCGTTGACTCCGCCGTTGCGGCCGCCCTCGTACAGCGAGCGGTCGGTGAGCAGTTGACCTGCGTGTTCGTCGATCACGGACTGCTGCGCCAGGGCGAGGCCGAACAGGTCGAGCGCGACTTCGTGGCCGCGACCGGCGTGCGCCTGCACGTCGTCGACGCGACCGACCGATTTCTCGTCGCGCTCGACGGGGTGAGCGATCCCGAGGACAAGCGCCGGGCGATCGGCCGGGAGTTCATCCGGGCCTTCGAGGGTGCCGCGCGCGTCATCTCGGCCGAGGAAAATGTCGACTTCCTCGTGCAGGGCACGCTGTATCCCGACGTGGTGGAGTCCGGCGGGGGGTCGGGCACGGCCAACATCAAGTCGCACCACAACGTCGGCGGTCTGCCCGATGACCTGCAGTTCGCCCTGGTCGAGCCGCTGCGTACGTTGTTCAAGGACGAGGTACGCCGGGTCGGCGAGCAGTTGGGCCTGCCACCGGAGATCGTGTGGCGCCAGCCATTCCCCGGGCCCGGCCTGGCTATCCGCATTGTCGGGGCGATCACCCGCGAACGGCTGGCGATCCTGCGGGCCGCCGACGCGATCGCCCGGGAGGAGCTCACCGCCGCCGGGCTGGACCGTGAGATCTGGCAGTGCCCGGTGGTGCTGCTGGCCGACGTTCGCTCCGTCGGCGTGCAGGGCGATGGGCGGACCTACGGCCACCCGGTGGTCCTGCGACCGGTGTCCAGCGAGGACGCCATGACAGCCGACTGGTCGCGGGTCCCGTACGACGTGTTGGCCAGGATCTCGACCCGGATCACCAACGAGGTACGCGAGATCAACCGCGTCGTGCTCGACGTGACGAGCAAGCCACCTGGCACTATCGAGTGGGAGTAAACCCGGCGAGGAGCCGGTCGACCAAGGAGGTTGGGCATGCACGCAGTGATCGTCGAGGTACAACTCGATCCGGATTCTGAGGAGGAGGGCCAGCGGATGCTCCTCGAAGAGGTCGTCCCCATGGTCAAGGCGTCGCCGGGGTTCGTCAGCGGCGTCTGGGCGCGCAGTGACGACAAGGCCTCCGGGATCGGCTTCGTCGTATTCGAGAGCGAGGATGCCGCCCGACAGGCCGCGAAGATGGCTTCTGAGGGCGCCCGACCCGGTGCGCCGCCGAGCACACAGGTCCAGGTCTGCGAGGTCACCGCGCAGGCCTAGCGGGGGGGGCGCTCTCGCCGACCGCAACCGCTCATCGACGGCGCTGATGCGGCGAAGGCGTCCCAGTCGCATCGAGCCTCCGGTGTGGTGTCACGGCATCCACAGCTGCGAGCAGCCAACGGCGCAGACCTTGCAGAAAGTTGCGCTGAATCCATCCCGGCCTGTCAGGCTTACGACATGAAGAGCCGAGCACTGCTGTGTGCCGCGCTGGCGTTGGCGGCCGTGGTAGCGGGTCTCGCGGCGCCGAACGCGCCCCGTGCCGAGGCCGCCACCACCTTGCAGCTGATCACCGTCCATAGCGCCTCGAGCACCTCAACGACGGCCGTTCTGACGGCCTGGCAGCGTTCGAGCGGCACCAGCCCCTACGTACGCGTCTACGGCCCGATCACCGCCTACGTGGGCGCGCAGGGCATCGGCCGGACCAGCGAGTACGTGTCCGTCACGCCGGCCGGCACGTTCGGGTTGACCGAGACCTACGGCCGGCTCGCGAACCCCGGCACGACGATGCCGTACCAGGTGCTCGATCCCTATGACTGGTGGGTCGGCGACGTCAGGTCGGCCTACTACAACATGCACGAGCGTTGCGGCGGCACGAAGTACTGCCCCTTCGGGATCGCCGCTTCCGAGCGGATGTACTACGTCGGCACGCCGTACAACTATCTCGCGGTGATCAACTACAACCGCAGCCCGGTGGTCAGGGGCGCCGGATCGGCGTTCTTCTTGCACGTGACCAACTACCGGCCCACCGCCGGCTGCGTCGCGATACCTCAGGCGAATCTCATCTGGCTGCTGCGATGGCTGAAGCCGGCCGCCGCTCCGGCCATCTCGATCAGCGCCGGCTGACCGCACGAGGGAAGGGGGCTGGCATGAGCAGCGCTCCCCATCCACCCGTCGTGACCCGTCGTGATCATGCAGCAATGCGTGCTGCCGTCGGCGTGTCGCCCTGCATACCTGCATGATCACGACAGTGGCGGGCCCCACCCTCGCGTGATCATGCAAGAATGCGTGCGGCCATCGGCGTGTCGCCTTGCATACCTGCATGATCACGACGGGAGGGGGCGACGGGAGGGGGCGACGGGAGGGGGCGACGGGAGGGGGCGACGGGAGGGTGTACCGGTGAGCATCGAGGCGGTGATCGACCGGATGGTGCGTCTGCAGGAGCGGCTGCCGGCCGATGACGGTCGGCTTTTCTTCCACGCCACCTATCTGCGTACGACCCGCACGGTGGCCGCCGATCTGAGCGCCGCCGGCTTCGCGGACGTGGCCTGGGTCGAGCAGTGGGACGTCGCTTTCGCCGACCTCTATCTCGACGCCCTGGAGGCGACGCTGGCCGGTGGTCCGGCGCCCGGGCCGTGGGCCATCGCCTTCTCGGCCGCCGCCGCCCCGAATCCCCTGCCGCCGCTGCGTCAGGTGCTGCTCGGGATGAACGCGCACATCAACTACGACTTGCCGCAGGCCCTGATCGCGGTGATCTCGCCGGCGGACTTCGACACCCCGGCAGTTGTCGAGCGTCGGCAGCACGACCATCGCCGCATCGACGAGTTGCTGAGCTCGCGGGTGTCCGACGAGGATGCCGAGCTGCTGGCGCTGGGCGCGAGTCGGCTCGACCGGCTGCTTGCTCCGCTGAACCACCTAGCCACCAAGCGCTTCCTCAAGGAGGCCAGGCGCAAGGTGTGGCAGAACGCCCGACTCCTCGATGCGGCGCGCCGCGTCGGACCGGCCGCCTGCTCCGCTCGGCTGGCAGAACTGGAAAAGCTCAGTGCCGATCGGGTGGCCGATCTGCAGGCGCCGGGACAAGTGGTGCTGAAGCTCGCGCTACGCGGCTTCGGTGTGCAGCTGCCGGCTGCCGCCCGCTGACCGTCACGGGGCTCAGTCGTCGTCCGGGCTGCCGGTGCCGGTGCCGGTGCTGGCGCGCCGCCGCGGCCGGGCGCTGAGGAGGCCGACCACCCCGACGCCGATGAGCATGAGTGGAACAAGCCAGCCGCGGCTGCCGGGCAGCAGGCCACCACGATCGAGCAGCCAGGTGGCCACCACGCCGAGGAAGAACAGCCCGGCGACGAGGGAGACGGTGTCGGTGGGGTGCCTAGTCACGGGAGACCTCCAGGTCGCCGAGTCCGTTGTCGAGGTAGAGCTGCAGCCGGCCGCCGCCGGCACCGTCGGCGCCGAGGTCGGTGACGGTGTCGCGTACCCCGGTGCCGTCGGAGCGCTTGCCGAACAGGTTGAGGTTTCCGGCGCCCGTACGGGCGTGTACGACGACGTCGACATCGGCTGGCACAAGCACCCGGAGATCCCCGACGCCCACCTGCATCCTGGTGGTGACGGAGGCGTCGGAGAAGTCCACGGCGGTGAGGTCGAGGCGGGCGTCACCGACGCCGAGGTTGTAGGCCTGCTGGATCTTCGACGCGGTCTGCGGCGACCAGTGGCGGTCGCCGACCGTGCCGAGATGGCGCCAGTGCCCGGCGGCGCTCAGTCCGGCAAGTGCGATGCAGAGCACGATACCGAGTGCGATCAGCCCCCGGGCCCGGCCGTACCACGTCCCGATGATCAGTCCTGCTCCGACGGCGCCGAGCGCGAGGGCGGCATAGGCCGCGGGCGCGATGCTGGCCGTGCTCAGCCGGTCGACGGCGATGAGGATGCCGAGGAGGACCAGCGTGGCGGAGATCACCAGGCGCCCGAGCGGAGAGCGCTCCCTGGGCGCGACCGGAGCAGCGGGAGGCGGGGGTGGGCCCGGTGGCATGGGGGTGGTGGGCGGCCCGGACTCCGAGGGGTACGCACCGCCGACCGAGCCGCCGTAGGGGCCGTGTGGGGCGTACGGCGGTGGCACGGGTGGACCTGAAGCGGGAGCGCCGGCCGCAACGGGCGACCGCCCGGTGTGCCGCACCAGCAGCAGCACGCCGACCACGGCGAGGATGAAGATGCCGACGTTGTGGCCGTTCACGGCACTCCCGAGGGCGATGGCGCCGATCACGGCGAGCACGATCGTCGTCACCGTCGACGTGCTGCTCTGCCCGCGGCCCAACAGCGCCTCGGCGGGTGAGGCGGAGTCAGCGTCGTCGGCGAGGAACAGCCAGCCGGCGATATAGAGCACCGCGCCGACCCCGCCGAACAGCACGAGCACGGCGAGCAGGATGCGGAACACGATCGGGTCGACGCCGGTATGCCGGGCCAGGCCGCCGCAGACTCCGGCGATCTTGCGATCCTCCCGGCTGCGGCGCAGGGGTGGCCGTTCGGTGGCTGTGGCGGCGGCGGGCGGCGCTTGCTCACTTGTCATGCGTTCAGCCTGGCGAGCCGGCGGGCGGCACACCATCGGGTACGACCCTGAGCCGACCCTGATCTTTGCCTCCCGCGATCTCAGGGTGTTGCCCCGTGGTGGTCGTCTCGGCCGCGTGTGACGATCAAGGTCGACGATCAAGGTCGCCAAATCGGAGGGCCAGCATCACCACGACATCCCCGCCCCGGCTGTACCGGCGCGCCGACGGCAAGCTGGTTGCCGGCGTCGCGGGCGGTCTGGCAGATCACCTCGGGCTCAATCCCGTGGCGGTACGCGTGGGTTTCGTCGTACTGGCTGCCTTCAACGGCCTTGGCGCGGTGCTCTACGCCGCCTTCTGGGCCCTCGTGCCGCAGCTCAGAGCCGACGGAACCGTGCGCCCGGCCGGCCGGCGTACTCCCGAGGGGACCGGCCAGTTGCTGGCCTTCGGGGCCCTCGCCGTGGGCCTGCTGATCGCCGTACAACGGATCGGCTGGGCCAACCGCAGCGTGCTGGCGTGGCCGATTGCGGTCATCGTCGTGGGCGGTGCGCTCATCTGGCGGCAGGCCGACGAGGCGCAGCGGGCCAATTGGCAGCGGATCGTTGGCGGCCGTGGGGTGGGCGGCCGGGCCGCTGGCCGGCGGATCGCCGCGCTGCGTATCGCCGTCGGCGCGATCCTGGTCGCCGCCGGGCTGGCCAGTGCTCTCGCGGCGACCGGCAACCTGCGCGCCGTACGTGACGGCCTGTTGGCCACGGCCGTCATCCTGACCGGCCTCGCGGTGGTTACGGGGCCATGGTGGTGGCGGACGTGGAACGAGCTGGGCGCTGAGCGCCGCGAGCGGATCCGCTCGCAGGAGCGGGCCGAACTCGCCGCGCACGTCCACGATTCGGTGCTGCACACGCTGGCTCTGATCCAGCGGAATCTCGACGATCCGCGGGAGGTCGCCCGGCTGGCCCGGGGCCAGGAGCGCGAGCTACGCGGCTGGCTGTACACACCGAGCGGGTCACCCGACGAACGGTTCGCGGCAGCCGTGGAAGCGGCCGCCGCCGAGGTCGAGGACAGCTACGCGGTATCCGTCGAGCAGGTGGTGGTGGGGGACTGCGAGGTCGACGACGACCTTTCCGCCCTCGTAAAGGCCGCCCGTGAGGCGCTGGTCAACGCGGCCAAGCACGCCGGCGTTGCCGCGGTGTCCCTCTACGCCGAGGTGGAAAGCGAGCAGGTCACGGTCTTCGTCCGCGACCGCGGCAGCGGCTTCGATCCGGCCGCCGTGGCCGATGACCGGCATGGCGTGAGCGGATCGATCGTGGGCCGCATGGAGCGACACGGCGGCACCGCCGACGTGCGCAGCGCGGCCGGGGAGGGCACCGAGGTGCGGTTGATGATGAAGAGGTCGAGCGGATGACCCGGGTGTTCCTGGTCGACGATCACGGCATGTTCCGCACCGGAGTACGCGCGGAGCTCGGTGGCGTCCTCGATGTGGCCGGCGAGGCCGGCACGGTCGCCGAGGCGGTGGCCGGCGTCCGTCGCACGGAGCCCGACGTCGTGCTCCTCGACGTACACATGCCCGACGGTGGGGGGCGGGCCGTCATCGAGGCGGTGCACGCGACGCACCCCGACATCCGGTTCCTGGCGCTGTCGGTGTCGGACGCCGCAGAGGACGTCATCGGTGTGATCAGGGCCGGCGCCCGCGGCTATGTCACCAAGACGATCTCCGGGCCGGACCTGGTCGACGCGATTCGCCGGGTCGCCGAGGGCGACGCGGTCTTCTCTCCGCGGCTCGCCGGGTTCGTGCTCGACGCCTTCTCGATGCGGGCCGACGCGCGAGTGACCGATCCGGAGCTGGACCTGCTCACCGCCCGGGAGCGCGAGGTGCTGCGCCTGCTGGCCCGCGGCTACGCGTACAAGGAGATCGCCACCGAGCTGTTCATCTCGGTGAAGACGGTGGAGACCCACGCCTCGAATGTGTTGCGCAAGCTCCAGCTCTCCAACCGCCACGAGCTCACGCGCTGGGCTACCGACCGCCGCATCGTCTAGTCGTGCCGGGCCGCCGTTGTCAGGCGATGCCGGTAATGACGTTGTAGCCGGTCTCGGAGGCAGTGACACCGACCTGGTCGAAGCCGGCGCTGGACAGGGCGGTGGTGATCCAGCCCGGTCCGTCACCCCCGGTGAGACCGCTGCCCCCTGCGGCCAAATTTTCCTGAAGGCAATAGAGCAGGCCAGCGGAGTACACGATGAGCGCAAAAAATGCGTTTGCAGCGCAATCCACGGACAGGTCGCCGGTCAGACCGGACTCGGCGATGAGGAAGACCCCGCCCGGGTTGAGGATCTTGTGGACCTCGTCCATCACCCCGGCGGGGTCTCCGAGGTGGTGCAGCGAATCGAGGCAGATTACGAGGTCGAACCTGTCGCCGTCCGGCATCGCCCGCGCGTCCGCCATGCGGAGTTCGACATTGCCGGGCAGTCCCCCCTGCTCAGCACCGCAGGATCGAGGTCGTAGCCGATGACGTGTGTGCGCGGGAACGCGGTGCCGATCAGAGCTGCCGCTGCGCCGTTGCCACAAGCGATGTCGGCAACCTGCCCGCCGGTGGTGAGAGTCTCGACAAGTCCGGCCACGCCACCGATCCACTCCGGCACCAGCGCGGCTGCGTAGATCGGGGTGTTGATCGTGGCCACGGCTTCGCCGTAGCTCCGGTGATAGGTGCCCGGGCCGACGCCTTGACCGGTATGCATGGCTTTCGCCACTTCGTCCATGACGGCAGGTGTGCCGCTCGCGAAGTCGATGATCGCTCGGGCGTGAACGGGGAACTCGGGGCCAAGCACCATCGTGGTCTCAGCGCTGAGCGCGAACTGGCCGTCGGCTGCGGTCACGTGCCCAGCAGCCGTCAGCGCCCGCAACCACTCCAGGCAGTTGCGCGGGTCGACCCCGGCCCGCGCGCCGATCTCCTCCGCCGTGCCGGACCCTTCGCTGATCGTATCGAGGAGCCCGGTGCGCGAGCCGAGAGCCAGCATGGTCATCGAGTACCAGCCGGCGAGATCACTAACGAACTTCGGCGGGGCGCGGCTCGGCTCCGACATGGACGTCCCTTTCGGTCGTTGGAAACCTCTATTCCGACGCGACGTCTCGCCTCGCCCACAACGAAGCATTGCATTCTGGTTCGTGGTGCGAAGGGAAAGCCTCATCTCCGTGTCGTCGTGCGGCGACCCAGACGTAGTCAGTGGGCGAACCGCCTTGATCGCAGCGCTCAGGGCTCGCGCCGCAAGCCCGGCACCCTGTCGATTCAGGCCGGTCGTCGCGTACAGATCAAGTGCTCCCGCCAGCGCGACCGGGTTGGCGGGTGGATGTTTTGGCTGGGCGATCACGGCTTGCAGAAGGTGAACGATGGCAGCCGGTGAGACGTTATGGACCGAGCGCAGTACCTAAACGACCTCGGCCGCCACCAGATCGGTGAGCAACACATCGTCGGCTCGGCCAAGCAGGAGACCGGCTCGCGTAGCTTGCTCTGGAAGATCCCGTGAAATGACGGATCACGACGTTCGTGGCCACCAGCGGTGTCCCGGAGCGTTCGACGCCATGGCGCCAGGGCGGTGGCCGGATCTCTTCCCAGCTCAGCCCGCGCAGGCTCTCCGGGAAGAACACCGTGTCGCCTTCGTGGAGCCCGAGGGAGCGCCGCACCTCGACAGCGATGGCGATCTGCCCTTTGGGGGAGCGCCGTCAACAGGCTAGGCGGTCGAGATCACCTGGAAGGCCTCGGCCAGCCGGCCCTCGGGGAGGCTGGCGGCCAGCGCATTCGCCGACAGCCAGCCGCGGAGCATCCCCTCGAGATCGTCCATTTGGGCGGTCTGGCTCTTGTGCTCGCGCAGCGCGGCGACCTTGCGGTCGAAGGTGTCGGTGATGTCGACGTAGTGGTCGGGGATCGGGCCGCCCGAGAGCCAGACTTCGGCCACCTTCCACTCTTCCAGCCCCTCGTCGCGCAGCAACTCGGTGTGGGCGTAGGGGTTGCGCGCGTCGGGATAGACGGCGCAGAGCGATGCCTCGCCGGTGGCCAGGTGATCGGGGTGGCTGGGGCCGATCCGGTGCCAGTTGCGCAGTGGTGACTGGGTGAGCAGCCGCTGCGGGCGAACCCGGCGGATCTCGCGGCTGATGTCGCGCCGGAGGTCGAAGGTTACCTCGACCCGCCCGTCGGGATAGCCGAGGAAGACGAGGTCCTCCACACCCACCGCGGCGGCCGCCGCTCGCTGCTCGGCCTCGCGGATGCCCGGTATCTCCGTGCGCGGCACGGCCGGGTCGAAGCCGCCCGCGTCGCCGTGGGTCACGAGGCAGTAGGACACGGAGATGCCGGCGGCCGTCCAGGCCGCGATCGTGCCGGCGGCACCGAAGTCGGCGTCGTCGGGATGCGCGGCGACGACGAGAACCCGCTGGATGTCGGAGTCGGGGAGGGCGGTCACGACTGCCCATGCTACGTGCGTCTCCGCTCAGCTCCGCGGCACCACCTGGTAGCGACGGTGTTCCAGGGAAGGCAGCCTGGTACGCACCTCCCGGACTCGATCGGCCGTGACGTCCGCGCTGGCGACGGCGTCGGTCTCGGCGCACTGCGCCACGACCACCCCCATCGGGTCGACGATCATGCTGCGGCCGGCGAAATCCGGCGGCCCCTGCGCGGCCGCCGCGAGATAGCAGGTGTTCTCGATGGCCCGTGCCCGGGCCAGGGTGACCCAGTGGTCCTCCTTGAGCGGGCCGGCGACCCAGGCGGCCGGCAGCGCGAGCAGGGTCGTACCTAGGTCCACGAGTGCCCGGCTCAACTCCGGGAAGCGCAGGTCGTAGCAGGTCAGCACGCCCACCGCGAGGCCCTGCACATCGATGACGAGGAGGGGATCGAAAGCACTGCCGGCTAGCAGCCGGTCGGACTCGCGCCAGCCGAAGGCGTCGAAGAGGTGCACCTTGCGGTAGGCGCCGCGCACGCCGGCCTGGTCGACAGCGACCACGGTGTTGAACACCTTGCCGTCGTCGCCGGCCACCGCCTCGAACATGCCCGCGATGACGGTGCATCCGCTGCCCCTGACCGCGTTGGTCAGCGCCGCGACGAAGGGGCCGTCGAGGGGCTCGGCGTGCCCCGCAAGTGGGTCGTCGGGCCGGCCGAAGGGGTACATCGCCGCCTCGGGCAGTACGACAAGGTCGGCGCCCCGCCCGACCGCGCCGGCGACCTCGCCCGCGATGCGTTCGACGTTCGCGGCCTTGTCGCGCGTAGCGGTGAACTGCACGACGGTGACCCTCACCCGGTCGATCCTGCCATGTGCGGGCGTGCCGACGTAGGCTCCGAAGGTGCCCGCCCGCAGCCCGCTCGTCGCCCGGATGGCACCTTTCGGCACGACAGTGTTCGCTGAGATGACCGCCCTCGCCGCGCACACCGGTGCCATCAACCTCGGCCAGGGCTTCCCCGACACCGACGGGCCGCCGGCCATGCTCGACATGGCCGTCGAGGCGATCCGGTCCGGGGTCAACCAGTACCCGCCCGGCCCGGGCATGCCCGCGTTGCGCGAGGCGGTCGCCGGACACCGACTGGCGCACTACGGCCTGTCGTACGACCCCGCCAGCGAGGTGCTGGTGACGGTCGGAGCGACCGAGGCCATTTCGGCGACGCTGCTGGCCCTGTGCGAGACCGGTGACGAGGTCGTGGTGTTCGAGCCCTACTACGACTCGTACGCGGCGGCGATCGCCCTGGCCGGTGGCGTGCGGCGACCGGTCACCCTTCGACCGTCCGAAGTGGACGGCCGGTTCACATTCGACCCCGACGACCTGGGTGGGGCGATCGGCCCGCGTACCCGGCTGCTGCTGGTCAACTCGCCGCATAACCCGACCGGGACCGTGTTCGGTCCGCAGGAGCTGGCCCGCATAGCGGCTGTCTGCCGGGAGCACGACCTGCTCGCCGTGACCGACGAGGTATATGAGCATCTGACCTACGACGGGGTGGCACACGTGCCGCTGGCGTCGCTGGAGGGAATGCGCGAGCGCACGGTGTCCATCTCCTCGGCCGGCAAGACCTTCTCAGTGACCGGGTGGAAGATCGGCTGGGTCTGCGCCCCGGCTGCACTGGTCGCCGCCGTGAACACCGTGAAGCAGTTCCTCACCTTCACCGCCAACGGCGCGCTGCAGCTGGCCGTCGCGCACGCGCTCGTCCACGAGCTCGCCTGGGTGGAGGGCCTGCGTACTTCCCTGCAGTCCAAACGCGACCGGCTTGCCGCCGGGCTCGCGGCGGCCGGCTTCGGGGTGCATCCCTGCGCCGGCACGTACTTCATCCAGGCCGATGTCCGGCCGCTCGGGCTGTCCGACGCCACCGAACTCGCCTGGGGACTGCCCGAGCGTGCCGGGGTTGCCGGGATTCCCAGCGCGGTCTTCTACGACGACGGCGACGCCGGCCGGCCGTTCCTGCGGTTCGCCTTCTGCAAGCGCGACGAGGTGCTCGACGAGGCCGTGCGGCGATTGTCCGGCCCGCGGGTCTGAGGGCGGTCATGTCCGGCGTGCTCGAGTGGGTGGCAGCGGGGGACCGCCCACACCTGATGGCCGCCTCCGTGGCCGCGGCGGTGGCGGGGGATCGGGCCGTGCGGGTGGCCGAGATCGACCCCACGCTGGCGGATACCGCGGCGTTCTGCGAGCGGTACGGCGTGCCGATGGAGATCTCCGCCAACTGCGTGGTCGTCGCGGCGCGCCGCGGCGACGATACCCGGTTGGCCGCCTGCGTCGTCCTGGCCACCACCCGGGCCGACGTCAACGGCCTGGTCCGCCGCCACCTGGACGCGCGCAAGGCGTCGTTCGCCGCCATGGACACCGCCGTCGCGGGAAGCGGCATGGAGTACGGCGGCATCACGCCGGTCGGGCTGCCGGCGGGGTGGCCGGTCCTCGTCGACGCCGCCGTTGCCGCCGCTGCGGAGATAGTCCTCGGCAGCGGCCTGCGCCGGTCCAAGCTCCTGCTGTCCGGTGCCTGGCTGGGTTCGCTGCCGGGGGTCGAGGTGCTCGACGGCCTCGGTGTGCGGGTCTGAGCCGTGGCCGCGTCCGGTGCTGTGGCTCCGGCGTGCCTGCCCAGCATCACCTGGCCCGAGGCGGTCGACCAAGCACTCTGCTACGGCTGGATCGACGGGGTGCGGCGTCGCGTCGACGACGCGAGCTACTCGATCCGGTTCACGCCGCAAGCCCGGCAGCATCTGGAGCGCGGTCAACGTCGGGCGGGTGGCCGAGCTGACCGGGCTGGGCTTGATGCAGGCGGCAGGTCTGGCCGCCTTCGAGCGGCGCCGGGAGGACCGCACCGCCACGTACTCCTACGAGCAGGCGCCGGCGGCTCTCGGCGACGACTACCTGCGGCAATTCAGCGCAGACGTCGTGGCCTGGGCGTTCTTCCAGGACCAGGCACCGTGGTACCAGCGGGCGGCGATCTGGTGGGTGGTCGGCGCCAAGAAGGAGGAGACCCGGCGGCGGCTGGCGACCCTCATCGACGACTCGACCCACTGTCGCCGGTTGGCACAGCTCACCCGGCCCGGTAGCTGACAGAAAGGAGTAGGGATCGTCATTGGCACGCCTTCTGTGAACGTTTGTGATGCTGGTGGGCCGACCTCGCTGCGAATACGCTCCGATCATCTACGCAGGTTCCGTCGCAGAGGAGTGCCATGTTGACCGAGAGCGAAGTACACGCGAACATCCCCGCTGCCGATCTCAAGCGGGCGCGCGCGTTCTATACCGAGGTGCTGGGGCTGACGCCGACGGCTGAAGACGATTACACCGTCACGTTTCCTACGCCGAGCGGCTCCTGGTTCCAGATTTACGAGACCTCCTATGCGGGTACGGGCAAGCACACCGTCGCGCAATGGGATGTGGAGGACCTCGCGGAAGAGGTGCGCCGGCTCAAGTCTCGGGGCGTCGCCTTCGAAGACTACGACTTGCCTGGTGTGGAGTGGACGGACAGCATCGCCACCCTTCCCGGCGGGCTGGCGGCGTGGTTCCGGGACAGCGAGGGGAACATCATGTGCCTGGACCAGCGGGCGTAGAGCGAGGCCATCTTGGACGTAACAGCGATCGCCGCCCTGCTGCATTAGGCGGCGGAGACCCATCACCTTGCCCGGCCGGGCGGCTGACTCGGTCACCTTCTCGTGGAGCGTCGCCGCCGTCGTCACGCGTCCGCGGGTGCGGTGATGAGTTGCGCGACGAGGGTCGCTGCGAGCCATCGCTCGTAGCGGCCGGCCGACCAGCCGCGTTCCTCGACGAGTTCCCGGTATATCTCCTCGTTCGAGAGGCACCACAGGATGTCGGTCGCCGTGCGTTCATCGACACCGAGCGCAAGATCGGCACGCAGGTCATGGACGAAATCGCGAAACGCGCGGGCCCGGTTGTCCAGCACCTTGCGGTAATCGGCGGCGACCTGCGGGTCGGACGCGGCGGCTTGACGGTGGATGGAGATCAGGTCGTAGCTGGTTTCCATCTGCTGCCGCACGAGTTGGGCCCAGAGTTCAAGGCGGCGGGAGGCGTCTGATTCTGCGGCTGCGCGCGCCATCAGCTCGGGGATCTTCGAGTCCCGCAGCATGACGTGGCGCATGCCTTCGAGTAGAGCGCGTTTGTTTCCGAAAGCGGCGTAGATCGTTTGAGGGGCGACGCCTGCCTCCGTGGCGATCGCATCGATCGTGGTGGCGGCCCAACCGCGGCGCGCCATGAGCGCCCGGGCGGCGGCGACCACCCGGTCCTTCGTCTCTTGCGCCTGACGTTGGCGGTGTGTCGGCGGACGTGGAGGAGCGCTCACACCTGTACTCTAGCCATGGCCTATCGAGTAGAGTATAACTCTGCTCACTGAAGTACGACTAAAAGGAGAATGGAACATGGTGGTGCACGCAGGGGAAGGCCAGCCGGATCGCAGGCTGCGGCGGCCAACCGGGTGGTGTGGTGTCGGGATGGTCGCGTCGATAGTGGTGAATGGCCCCCTCTCGGCAGCGTTGCAAAGAGTTCCGAGCTACTGACTCCGGGCGCAGGAGACAAGTTCGCCGCGTACCTGCGAGACGGGTCGAAGGTCGACCAGATGGTGGTGTTCTTCGCCCTCTCGAACCTGATCTTCGTGTTCGCGATCGGATTCTTCGCGGGCTTACGACGGCTGGCCAACGAGTCAGACCTCTCGGATTGGGTGCGTGGCGTCGTCTCGATCGGCTCGGCGCTGTTCCTCGCGGGCGGGCTGTTGTCCGAGGCGTTGTCCACCGGTATCGCCGTGGTCCTGCGCTCCACGCCCGACTACCACCTCGACGTCAACTCCGTTCTGTTGCTGCAAGGACTGTGGTCGACCGCTCTCGCTCAGGGGCAGGTAGCTCTGGGCGCCGTCATCGTCGTCGTCAGCGCTGCGTGGCTGCGCGACGGCGGGCTCCCCCGATGGCTGGCGTGGTTCGGTGCCGTCGCTGGCGTCGTGACGATCCTGCGACCGGCGCTCATCACTCACATACCCCTGTTCATCGCGTCGTTCCAGCCGACCTTTCTCTGGATTGCGGCGGTCTCCATCGTCCTCCTGCGCGGTCGGCGTGCGAGGATCATTAGTCGGCGCGGGCACAGCCCGGCCTGGTGATCATGGCCAGCCGAGCCACGGAGGCCAACTTGGACGTCACAGCGATCGCCCCCCTGCTGCATGAGGCGGCGGAGACACATCATCGCGTCTACCGAATCGTGGACGGAGAGGACCCGGACTGGGCATCTTGGTACGCCGACTGGCTGATAGACCTGTCCGAACTGCCGCACCTCCTGGGCAAGAAACCGGTGCGCAGCGAGCTTGTGTACCTGCTCGTCGTACTCGACAAGGAGCACACCGGACAACACCTTGCCGAGCCATGGGAGCAGTACTACGCGGGTCGGATCAAGGAGCACTTCCAGTCCTGACGCGGCGTTACAGCGGTCCACGGCAGGTGCGCAGCACGGCGGTCGCCATGGCGATGCCGTCGGAACCCATGGCGCGGGCGTACACGTCCAGGATTTCGCGCTCGCGGGACAACTCGACGCGTACGCCACCGGAGGCCACCCTTGCGGCTTGAATGCGCTGGGACAGCAGGCGGCGCTCGTGGAGTTGATCTAACACAAGCAGATCGAGGTCGTCGATTCGGGCGCGGAGCGCGCCGACAAGGGTGTCCAGGTCGGCTGGCTCGGCCGAATCCTGGGATGTGGCGATGGCGGGGGCGGTCATCGGATTCTCCTGGCGGTCGGTGCCCGAGGCTGCCGGCCCGAGGAAAGCAAAAACCCCGGGCTTAGAGCCCGGGGCTTTTGGTCGTGGTCTGGGTTCAGACGGCAGCGACAGGCACCGGACTACGGTGCCCATAAAATTCGTGCGCGCGCGTCATGTGGACCAGTGTGCACCAAGAGACGGGCCGGCGCGAGCGCTTCTGCGGATATCGGGACCCGTCGCACCACCGACCTAGAATCAAGTCCGACATGACGACTCTCTTCGACGGGGTCCAGCCCGAGCCCGCGCGGCCTCCGGTGCGCCTCAAGGTCGACCCGGACACCCTGCTCGAGGGGCTCAACGCACAGCAACGCCAGGCCGTCCTGCACTCCGGTGGCCCCCTGCTGATCGTCGCCGGTGCCGGGTCGGGCAAGACCCGGGTGCTGACCCACCGGGTGGCCCACCTGCTCGGAAACCGTGGCGTGCAGCCCGGCGAGGTGCTCGCGATCACGTTCACCAACAAGGCGGCCGGCGAGATGAAGGAGCGGGTGGCAGCCCTGGTCGGACCGCGGGCCCGGTCGATGTGGGTGTCGACGTTCCACTCGATGTGTGTGCGCATCCTGCGAGCCGAGGCCAAGCAGCTGGGGCTGAAGTCCACCTTCTCGATCTATGACCAGGGTGACTCCCAGCGGCTGATGGCGCTGTGCATCAGGGAGCTCGATCTCGATCCCAAGCGCTATCCGGCCCGGCAGCTCGCGGCGCAGGTGAGCAACCTCAAGAACGAGTTGGTCGACCACGAGACCTGGGCCGCGCAGGCCCAGACCGGTCCCGAGAAGGTGCTGGCCGAGGCCTTCGAGCTCTATCAGCGCCGGCTTCGGGAGGCGCACGCCCTCGACTTCGACGACCTGATCATGACGACGGTCAACCTGCTCCAGGCCTTCCCGGCCGTCGCCGAGCATTACCGTCGGCGGTTCCGGCACGTGCTGGTCGACGAATACCAGGACACCAACCACGCGCAGTACGTGCTGGTCCGCGAGTTGGTCGGCGGTGCCGTGGGGCAGCGGGAGCGGCGCACGGTCGACGGCGATCTGGTACGGGAGGGAGCCGCGGCCGCCGGCGTCCCGCCCGCGGAGCTGTGCGTCGTCGGTGACGCCGACCAGAGCATCTACGCGTTCCGGGGCGCCAACATCCGCAACATCCTCGAATTCGAGCGCGACTATCCAAACGCGACCGTGATCCTCCTCGAGCAGAACTACCGCTCCACCCAGACGATCCTCACCGCGGCAAACGCCGTGATCTCCCGCAACCCCAACCGCAAGCCCAAGAATCTGTGGAGCGATGCCGGAGCCGGCACACCCATCGAGGGCTACGTCGCTGACAACGAGCACGACGAGGGGGCCTGGGTGGCCGGCGAGGTCGACCGGCTCACCGACGACGAAGGCGTCGAACCGTCCCAGGTCGCGGTGTTCTATCGCACCAACGCCCAGTCCCGGGTCTTCGAGGAGGTGTTCATCCGGGTCGGCCTGCCCTACAAGGTGGTGGGCGGCGTGCGCTTCTACGAGCGCCGGGAGGTGCGCGACATGCTGGCGTACCTGCGACTGCTGTCCAACCCGGCCGACACCGTGAGCCTGCGCCGGATTCTCAACACTCCCCGCCGGGGCATCGGCGATCGGGCCGTCGCGTGCGTCGAGTCGCTTTCCTCGCGCGACCGGGTGCCCTTCGCCGATGCGCTCGAGCGGTGCGGCGAGGCGCCGGGCATCAACACCCGGTCCGCCGCGGCCATCGGCGCCTTCATCGGGCTGATGACAGAGCTTCGGGCTCTGGTCGCCGGGGGCGAGGGGCCGGCCGCGATCCTCGAGGCCGTCCTGCAGCGCACCGGCTACCTCGCCGAGCTCGAGGCCTCCGAGGACACCCAGGACGAGCAGCGGATCGACAACGTCCAGGAGTTGGTGAGTGTCGCGAGGGAGTACGAGGAATCCGTCGGCGGTGGCGACCTGGCCGGCTTCCTCGAGCAGGTGTCGCTGGTCGCCGACGCCGACAGCATTCCCGACGCCGCCGGCGGCGTGGTCACGTTGATGACGCTGCACACCGCCAAGGGCCTGGAGTTCCCCGTGGTGTTCCTGACCGGGCTCGAGGACGGCGTCTTCCCGCACATGCGCACGTTCGGCGACCCCGCGGAGCTTGAGGAGGAGCGCCGGCTGGCCTACGTCGGCATCACTCGGGCGCAACAGCGGCTGTACCTCTCCCGAGCGGTGACCAGGAGCGCCTGGGGCCAGCCGCAGTACTATCCGCCGTCGCGCTTTCTCGACGAGGTGCCGCCCGACCTCGTGCACTGGGAGCGCACAGAGCCGGTCCGCCAGCCCCCGGCGCAGGCCCGGGTGGCCGCGCTCGGCCTGGCCCGCGGCACGCTGCGTGGCGGCGCGGGCAACCGGCCGATCCTCGACCTCGAGATCGGCGACAAGGTGAGCCATGACGCGTTCGGCGTCGGCACGGTGACCGAGACCCGCGGGATCGGCGAGAAGGCGCAGGCGCAGATCGACTTCGGGAGTTCCGGGGTGAAATGGCTGCTGCTGCGGTACGCCCCGATCGAGAAGCTCTAGCGGAGCCGACGCCGCCCACGGCGACCGGCCGACTGCGCCGAGATCGAGCGGGCATCCGCGCTCAGATACATCGCGAGCGCCGCGAGGAAGACGGCGTACAACGTGAGGTTGCGGCCCGGCACGGCGTCGCTGCTCAGGTGGCCGAGGACACGTCCATCCAGCGTCGATGCGCGATGCCGGCCACGAACAGCAGGTCGGGAAACATCGCCACGACGTGACCCAGGATCACCCACATGCCAGGCAGCGGGACTCGACGGTTCTCCTGCGCCACGTACACGGTCATGCCGATCAGGGCGACGCTGCCGCCGACGAAGAAGGAGGTGAACCAGTGCAGTCGTGCCTCATGGGCCGGATAGCTGACATACAGCAGGGCCTCGACCGCGAGGGTGACCGCCGCACCGCGCAGCCAGCTGACCGGCCGGTTCACTTCAACCCCCGCAGCATCGTGCGTACCTCGCCTAGTCGCGTCGCGACAGCCGGATCCAGCGTCCGATAGCGGATCAGCCCGTTCGGCCCCACGACGGCGTAGCCGACGGGGTAGCCGGAATCGCGCGGCTCCGGCATGTCGTAGCCCTCGGCCAGGGTGCCGTCCTGGTCGGTCACGGTCGCCACGGCGGTCTCGGAGAGGTTGGCGGGGCCACCGACGACCACCGTGTCGACGTCAGAGGGCAGCGCGTGCGGGCGCGACAGGGCGGCCAGCAGCGGCTTCTGCTGCGCGGGCCGTACGAAGAACACGACCGCGATGTGCCCGGACGCGGGGATCGACCCGGTGACCAGTGGCGCGGCGCTCTGCGGGCCGACGGCGTCGAGGTAGCCCGGGCGCTGCATTGCCAGGTCGGGGTCGTCGAGCCCGCTGGTGTGCAAGCGCGCGGCGAGAAGGGCGACGCCGAGCACGACAGCGATTGCCAGCCAGGTCACCAGCGCACGCACCGCCGGAGTGACTCTCACGGATGGGCGCCGCGCTCGTGATCCTGGTGCCCGCCGGGCTCGAGCTGAAAGGTGCAGTGCTCCACATCGAAGCGATCGGCGAGGCAGTCGCAGAGCCGGTCGAGCACCTGACCACCACCGCCCGAGCGCATCGTGACATCGTCCACGACAACGTGTGCCGACAGGACCGGCACGCCGCTGGTGATCGTCCAAACATGCAGATCGTGCACGTCGACAACGCCGGGGACCCCGACGATGTGGTCGCGAACGTGCGCCATGTTCAGGCCCGCTGGCGCGTTTTCGAGCAGTACGTCGACGACCTCGCGGAGCAGCCGCCACACCCTGGGCAGGATGAACAGGCCGATGGCCACGGCGGCCACCGCGTCGACCCGCGGCTGGCCGGTGAGCGCGATCACGATGCCGGCCACCAGGACCGCGGCTGAGCCGAGCGCGTCGCTGAGCAGTTCGAGGAACACCGCCCGCAGCGTGAGGCTGGCCGAACGACCTCGGGCCAGAATGACCATCGCGATCAGGTTGCCGGCCAGGGCCACCGCCGCGAAGATCAGCAGGGTGCGGCCGGTCACGGCCGGCGGGGCGGCCAGTCGCCGGACCGCTTCGACCAGTACGACGGCAGCCACCCCGAACAGCAGCAGAGCGTTGACCAGCGCGGCGAGCACCTCCGCGCGCTGGTAGCCGAAGGTTCGCTGGACGGTGGCCGGTCGGGCGGCGTACCGGCTCGCGACGAGGCTCAGGCCGATGCCGGCAGCGTCCGTGGCCAGATGACCGGCATCGGCCAGCAGGGCCAAGCTGCCCGAGAGTGCCGCGCCGAGGACCTCCGCGGCCAGGACGACGAGCACCACGGCGAGAACCGCACGAAGGCGTCTGCGATGTGCACCAGTGGGGGTGAGGATGGGCGAATGGGGATGCCCTGCTACCATGCCCCGGAGACTAGATCGTGACTCCGCGGCGCTTCAGCCACGGGATGGGGTCGACCGGAACACCGTCGATGCGGACCCCGAAGTGCAGGTGCGGACCGGTGGAGAAGCCCAGGTTGCCCACCCAGGCGATGAGCTGACCGGCTCGCACGCGCTGGCCCTTGTGGACGAACATGCGCTCCTCGTGGCCGTACCAGCTCTCGGTGTGTGCGTCGTACCTGAGCGTGATGAGGTTGCCGTAGCCGGAGTCCGGCCCCGCCCCCTCGACGACACCGTCGGTCACCGCATAGATCGGCGAGCCCAGCGGCGCGGCGAGGTCGATCCCGTCGTGGAACGCGCCCCAGCGCCAGCAGAAGCACGTGGTGAGGATGCCGGTGCCCGGGCGGACGTACTTGTGCAGCACCTTGCGGGGAACTCCGCGCGAGGAACGCACTGTCACAACGGGCCCGGCGTCGAAGCGGGAGGTCGTGCCGTGCGCCGTGGCCAAACCGTCGTCGAGTCCGATCCCGGCCACGGGGGAGTCGAGTTGTTGCAAGCTGGCCGCGGCAGGAACCGCGTGCGGGCTGGGCAGCGTCGCCGCGCTACCCAGGGCCACCACCCCGGCGCCCAGGATCGCCGTGGTCGCGACCGCGGCGTAACGGCTCTTCGGTGGCTTGGCGACCCGGTGCCGGATGGGACCGGCGGCCGGCGGGGGAATGTACGAGGCCGGAACCTCAGGGGCGCGGTGCCTGCCGCTGGCTGGTTTGCCGTTAGCCTGGCGGTGGGACGACACGCACAGCCTTCCGAGACGCGAGTGGTAGCTGAGGTTGCCGGGACCGGCAATGAGACCGAACCGTAACCGGTGTCGAGGTCGGGGACAAGTCGTCTGGCCTGCCCGATTTCCACCGATGTCTGGGGGCAACAGCCAGTTGCCGTCTGCTGCCGCGGGGTTACCCTTCGAACCGAGCAGCCCACCGTCGACGGAGGTCCGCACATGAGCTCCCGTATCCGGGTCGTCGTCGCGAAGCCGGGCCTGGATGGACACGACCGTGGCGCCAAGGTGGTGGCGCGGGCCCTGCGCGACGCCGGTATGGAGGTCGTCTACACCGGGCTGCACCAGACGCCGGAGCAGATCGTCGAGACCGTCATCCAGGAGGACGCCGACTGCGTCGGGCTCTCGGTGCTCTCCGGCGCTCACATGACGCTTTTCGCGCGGTTGGTCGACCTGCTCAAGGCGCGCGGCGCCGACGACGTACTGGTCTTCGGCGGCGGCATCATCCCGCTGGACGACATCTCCGAGCTCGAACGGATGGGTGTCGCCAAGGTGTTCACACCAGGTGCCACCACGCAGTCGATCGTTGACTGGGTCAGGGAGAACGTCGGGACTCCGGCCGCCTGAGCGACACCCCGTGACCCTCGCCCCGCGAGAAGTCACCCTGGTCCTGTGTACTCCGGATGGGCGCGTGCTCGGTGCTCTAGCGCCATTTGCCGTCGACTCGCCGTGGTGGCCGGACGTCGGCGACGTCGCGGCGGGCGCGCGGACCACGTACGGGATCGACGTCGTCGTCCTGCGACTGCTGCGGACCGGAACGACGACGCCGGCCGGTGGCGGGCCGGTGACCTACCTCGCCCAGGTCAGCCGGCCGCCGCGGATCCCGATCCGGCCCTGGCGTGGAGACCCCACCGCCGACCAGCCGCAGCGCGCGCCGTGGGCAAGACCCGGCGGCCCGGACGACCTGCTGGCCTGGGCCGACGAGACGCTGGCCGGTCTCGGCCTGCCGCGCTGTGGGCCACCCGAGCAGGTGCGGGCCTGGAATCTGTCCACGCTCTGGCGGCTGCCCACCGCCGGCGGCCGGGTCTGGCTCAAGTGCGTGCCGGAGTTCTTCGCCCACGAGGCTGCGCTGATCTCCGTGCTGGACACCGCCGTCGTCCCGCCCCTGATTGCTTGGTCGGGGAGCCGGATGCTGCTGGCCCATGTCCCCGGTGACGATCAGTACGGCGCGCCACTGGGGCGGTTGCTGCCCATGGTGGGTCTGCTCGTCGGACTCCAGGTGGCCTGGACCGCACGGCTCGAGGAGTTGTTGGCGATCGGCCTGCCGGACTGGCGCGCCGAACCGCTGACCGCACTGGCCGCCGACGTCGTCGGGCGCACCGCTGTGCAGCTCGACGGGGCGACGCTCGCGACCTTGCAAGCCCTGCTGGAGCGGCTGCCGGAGCGCTGGGCGGATATCGACTCCTGTGGCATCCCCGCCACGGTTGTCCACGGCGACTTCCATCCGGGCAACGTGCGCGGGGACGACCACCGCCTCGTGCTCCTCGACTGGGGCGACAGCGGCGTCGGGCATCCTCTGCTGGATCAGGCGGCCTTCACCGAGCGACTAACCGTCGTTGACCGGGTCGCCGTGCGGTCCGAGTGGCGGCGGCTGTGGGAGGCGGCCGTGCCGGGCTGCGACCCCGACCGGGCCGCTGACCTGCTGGCGCCGCTGGCAGCCCTACGTCAGGCGGTCATCTACCGCCGGTTCCTGGATCGCATCGAGGAATCCGAGCACGTCTTTCACCGCGACGACCCGGCGCTGTGGCTGCGGCGCGCGGCCGAGCTCGGCTGCTGACGAGAGTTCAGCGCCGACGCAGCAGGGTCAGGCCGTCGGCGATCGGCAGCATGACGATGTCCACGCGGTCGTCGGTGGCCAGCCGCTTGTTGAGCTCGCGGATCGCCCGTACGTTGGCGTCGTCGGCCCGGTCGTCGATCACCTGCCCGTCGATCACCCGGCCGCCCTGGAAGACGTTGTCCCAGAGCATCACCCCGCCGGGTCGCACCAGCCGGATCAGCCGGTCGTAGTAGGCCGGGTAGCCGGTCTTGTCCGCGTCGACGAAGGCGAAATCGAAGCTGTCCCGCGCGCCATCGACCAGCAGCGCGTCGAGGGTCTCCAGTGCCGGGCCGAGCCGGAGCTCGACGCGGTCCGCCACGCCGGCCTCGGCCCAGAAGTGACGAGCGACGCTGGTCCACTCCTCGCTCACGTCGCAGCACAGGATCCGCCCGTCGGGAGGCAGCGCCAGGGCAACGGCGAGCGAGCTGTAGCCGGTGAAGGTGCCCAGCTCCAGGCAGCGCCGGGCGCCGGTGAGCTGCGCCAGCATCGCCATGAACGCGCCCTGCTCCGGAGCGATCTGCATGTTGTGCTCCGGCAACGACGCGGTGCGCTCCCGGAGGCGGCGCAGGACGTCCGGCTCGCGTACGCCCACGCGCAGGAGATAGGCGTGCATCTCCTCGGTCAGGCCGAACGACTTGGCGGACATCGGCAACCCCCTTATGCCGGCCACCCTATGCGGTGGCTCCGGACCGCCGTGCCGGGATTCGGCTAACGTGCGCCTGTGCGTCTATTCGGCCGGGTTCGGGAGCTCGTGGGCTTACTGTGCTGCGCCGGTGTGGTGGCCTGCTCCGCGTCGGCTCCGGCCGCCAAGCCCTCGGCCCGCGCATCTGCCTCCCCCACGGCAACGTACTCGGCTCCCCCGTCACCGAGCCCGTCCGCACAGCCGGCGCAGGAGGTCACCCTCGTCGGGGTCGGCGACGTGATCATGGGCAACACCCCGGTCCTGCCAGCCGACGGTGGCCGATCGGTGTTCACCGATGTCCGGAGCCTGCTTCGCGGGGACGTCGTGCTGGGCAACATGGACAGCACCCTGACGGATCGGTCCGGACCGAGCAAGTGCGGCGCCACCAGCACCAACTGCTTCGCGTTCCGCGCGCCACCGTCATTTGCCGGGCCGCTGCACGATGCCGGCTTCACCGTGATCAACCTGGCGAACAACCACTCCCATGACTACGGCGGTCCGGGGTTGCTCGACACGCGGGAGGCCCTGACGGCTCATCACGTGGCCTACGACGGGATGCCCGGTCAGGTCACCGTCCTGCGGGCGGGCGGCCTGCGGGTCGCCGTCGTCGGCTTCGCGCCGTACGGATGGGCCCAGAGCCTTATCGACATCCCCGCGGCTCAAGCCTTGGTACGCAGTGCCCGTCGGCAGGCCGACCTCGTCCTCGTCACGATGCATGCCGGCGGTGAGGGGGAGGACGAGACGCATGTTCGACCCGGCACGGAGTTCTTTCTCGGGGAGAACCGCGGGAACTCCATCGCCTTCACCCACGCCGTGATCGATGCTGGCGCGGCCGTCGTTTTCGGTTCCGGGCCGCATGTGCTGCGCGGCATGGAGTGGTACAGGGGCAGGCTGATCGCCTACAGCCTGGGCAACTTCGTCGGCTACCGCACGCTCTCCGCGTCCGGCCGCAAGGGGGTCGGCGCGGTGCTGAGCGTCCGGCTGCGGCGCGACGGCACTTTCGTGTCCGGGCGGCTCACCGGCACCCGGATGACCGGTGTCGGCCTCCCCGTGACCGATCCGCGGCAGACCGGCGTCACCTACATCGGGCAGTTGTCGCAGGAGGACTTCCCGCGCTGCGGCGCGCGCCTGACCGACCCAGGGACGCTGGCCGCTCCGACCTGCTGACGACGACGCGCCGGCAAAACCAGGAGCTGTGGAGGATTGTGCGAGCTCAGCGCGGCAGCGAACCCCCGGTCACCGGCAGGCTCAGCACACCGGGTGCGGCGGCACTCGTGGTGATCGTCACCGGCTGCACGACGTTGGCATTGCGATAAGCCGCGTCGGTGGCCGCCAGCACCAGGGCGATCTGGTGTGCGGCCGCGAAACGATGCACGATCGCCGGCAGCACGACGTGCACCTGCTGCGTGACGTCGGTGACCCGCACGGGTGAGATCAGCCGGTGTACCAGCGTGATGGTGCCGTCGGGTGCGATGTCGTAGACCTTGGCGAAGAACACCAGCTTCAGTCCCGGGTCGAGGCGCTGGCCGAGGGCGACGGTCGGCGCGCTGAGCGTGATGTCAAGGGTCGGGCTGCCCACCACGTCGACATCGCCGCTGAGGGCAGGGCTCGCGTACTTGGCGAAGCTGCCGGGCGCATCCGTGACGGGTAGCGTCTGGTCGAAGGCCGAGGTCTCGGTGTAGCTCAACGGCGTCGGGCCGGCGAGGTTGGTCTACGAGCAGGTGCCGGTCTGCACGGCGTTGCTCGCTGCGGTCAGGGCGGCCGTGCCCGTGAGCAGGTCGCAGCTGCCCGACAGGTAGAGCTTCTTCCGCGCGCCGATGGGATACGCGGGTGCTGAGGCGTAGGCGGGCGCGGCATCGCCGGAGTAGGCCACCCAGTCGCGGAAGTACGAGAAGTCCAGAGCGGGTGCGGATCCGGCCCCCTTGAGGTAGTAGTCGAACCACTGCGCGAAGACGCCGCCCTCGTAGCTGGCCGTCGGATTGGCGAGGTCGAGCTCACCCGGCGCGGGAGTACCGGAGCTGTGCCCCCACGACTGCCACAGCAGCTTGACGGGCACTGCGCGGGCCCGCAGCGCGGCATAGGTGGCCACCGACTCTTGCAGGTTGAACAGGGTGTCGGCCTCTCCCTGCGCCAGCAGCGTGGGGATCTTGATCTGGTCGAGGGAACTCGTGATCGAGGCATTCCGCGCGTAGCCGGTCGTGGACGCATTCGGATAACCCTCAAGGTCGAGCTGGCTCAGGGCCGGGCAGACCGGATCGTCGAAGTTCGGGCAGCCCAGGATGCGGGTGGGATCGACCGTGGCGAACTCCGCGCCGTCGACGATGCCGAGCGAGAAGAACGCTGATGACCAGCCGATCTTGGAGATCCCAGGGGTGGTGTAGGAGACGGTGTTGCCCGGCAGCGAGGTGTTGTTCGGCGCGAGGGAGTAGGCCAGGTCGTTCCACGTGATGATCGGGATGATGGCGTCGAGACGCCGGTCGACGGCAGCGGTCGCGAACTGGATCTGCCCGCCGTACGAGCCGCCGATCATGCCCACCCGCGGGTCGTAGGCCAGCCCGCGAGCGGTGTCCAGCTTGACGAAGTCCACGGAGTACGGCTGACCGGTGTCGTCGCGGGTGCCGACGACCGACGGGTCGCCGCCGAGGAAGCGCAGGAGTTGGCTCGCAGCCGCCCCATCGTGCTCCCGGTCGTCCAGCGTGATCTTGCAGCCGCTGCCACCGAAGCCCAGGCCGGAGTACGACAGCACCGCGTAGTCGCGCCTGCCGAAGCCCTGGCCGATGTTGGCCTGGTCGGCCTTGGAGCCGCCGAACCCGTTGGTGGCGAGGATGGCCGGCACCCGGTGCCCGCTCGATGCATCCGATGGCCGGTAGAGGTCGGCGGTCACCGTGCACCTCGTCGTGCCCAGCAAGCCCTCGGGGGCGACTGTGACGGTGAAGGTGAGCGGGATCTTCTCGACGGTCAGTGCTGGCTTCAGAGACACCGTGGCCCGGGCCGGGTTGGCCAGCAGGGACGCGGCAATCGCCAGGGCGGCAACTCCGGCGATCGATATCCGACGTCTCACGTTGATCCTCTCAAGGGACGCGGCAACCGGTCGAAACCCGTCGTTACCCGCGGGTAACCGTTATAACGCACGAGTCAAGCTGCGGATACGGTGCCCTAGAGTCCGTGACGTTCGCCTGCACGACAATCCCGCAACCTCGAAGAGGACGTGAGTCTGTGGACTTGTTCGAGTACCAGGCCAGGGACATCTTCGCCGCGCATGGCGTAGCTGTGCTGCGCGGCGATGTGGCCGAGACGGCCGAGCAGGCCCGCGCGGCGGCAGCGCGGATCGGCGGGCGCGTGGTGGTCAAGGCCCAGGTCAAGACCGGCGGCCGGGGCAAGGCCGGCGGGGTAAAGCTCGCCGACACCGCCGACGAGGCGGCGGCCGTTGCCGGCGGCATCCTGGGGATGGACATCAAGGGCCATCCGGTGCACCGGGTGCTCGTCACCGAGGCCAGCGACATCGCCGAGGAGTACTACCTCTCCTTCCTGCTCGATCGGGCCAACCGCACCTTCCTGGCGATGGCCTCGCGCGAGGGCGGCATGGAGATCGAGCGGATCGCGGTGGAGAAGCCCGCGGCGCTGGCCAAGGTGCCGGTCGACGCCACCCTCGGTGTCGACCGCCGCGCGGCGAACGCCATCGCGATCGAAGCCGGCTTCCCGGCCGACATCATCGACGCGGCGAGCGACGTGATCCTGGCGCTCTGGGAGGTCTTCACCGCCGAGGACGCCACGCTCGTCGAGGTCAACCCGCTGGTCAAGACACCCGATGGCCGGGTGGTGGCCCTCGACGGCAAGGTGACTCTCGATGACAACGCAGCCTTCCGGCACCCCGAGCACGCCGACCTGACCGACACCTCCGCCGCCGACCCGCTGGAGGCCAAGGCCAAGGCCAAGCACCTCAACTACGTCAAGCTCGACGGCTCGGTGGGCATCATCGGCAACGGCGCCGGGCTGGTGATGTCCACGCTCGATGTCGTCGCTTATGCCGGCCAGAAACATGCGGCCGGAGAACATGGCGGGGTGACCCCGGCCAACTTCCTCGACATCGGCGGTGGCGCCTCGGCGCAGGTGATGGCCGACGGGCTCGACATCATCCTGAGCGACCCGGCGGTGCGCTCGGTGTTCGTCAACGTTTTCGGCGGCATCACGGCCTGCGACGAGGTGGCCAACGGCATTGTGCAGGCCCTCGCCATGCTCGCGGAGCGCGGCGACCCGATCGACAAGCCGCTGGTCGTGCGGCTCGACGGCAACAACGCCGTGCTCGGTCGGCAGATTCTGGCCGATGAGGCGCATCCGATGATCGAACAGGTGGACACGATGGACGGTGCCGCCGAGCGGGCCGCCGAACTCGCGGCTTCGCTCCCGGAAATTGGGGCCTGACGATGTCGATCTTCCTCGACGCCGGCAGTCGCGTCGTCATCCAGGGAATGACCGGCGCCGAGGGCCGCCGGCACACCAAGCGCATGCTCGAGGCCGGCACGGAGATCGTCGGCGGGGTCACCCCCGGCAAGGACGGCGAGCAGGTCACCTTCGGTCAGCGCACGGTGCCGGTCTTCGGCCAGGTCAGCCGGGCCGTCGCCGTGCTCGACGCCGACGTGTCGGTCGTCTTCGTACCTCCCAGGTTCGCCAAGGACGCCGTCATCGAGTCGATCGACGCCGGCATCGCGCTCTGCGTGGTGATCACCGAGGGCATCCCGGTGCACGACAGCACGCGGTTCTGGGCGTACGCGGAGGCAAGGGCGCGAGCCAGCGGCGGCCCGGCCACCCGGATCGTGGGCCCCAACTGCCCGGGCGTGATCAGCCCGGGCAAGTCCAACGCCGGCATCATCCCGGCCGACATCACCCAGGCCGGTCGGGTCGGGTTGGTCAGCAAGTCCGGGACGCTGACCTACCAGATGATGTACGAACTGCGCGACATCGGTTTCTCCACCTGCGTGGGCATCGGCGGTGATCCGGTGATCGGGACCACCCACATCGACTGCCTCGCCGCCTTCCAGGACGACCCGGAGACCGATGCGATCGTCATGATCGGTGAGATTGGCGGCGACGCCGAGGAGCGCGCCGCTGAATACATCAAGGCACACGTGACCAAGCCGGTGATCGGCTACGTCGCGGGCTTCACCGCTCCCGAGGGCCGCACGATGGGGCACGCGGGCGCCATCGTGTCGGGGTCGTCGGGCACCGCGCAGGCCAAGCAGGAGGCCCTGGAGGCGGCCGGGGTACGCGTCGGCAAGACCCCCAGCGAGACGGCCCGGCTGCTGCGGGAGGTCGTCTCCGCCGGCTGACGTCCCGACCGCCTGGCCTCGGCGTGGCTGGCCGGGCTACTGGGGCTGCTGATGTCAGAGTGGACAGTGTGACTGATCTGCTGGCCCGTACGGGACCAACCGGCCCGTCTTCTCCGACGTCCCGAGCACCGGGTGAGCGGGCATCGATCGTCCTGGCCGCGGTGACCGCGGCGGTCTGGGCGGTGGCAGTGGGGCTGATCGCGGTCACGGTCATCGTGCTCCTGGCCTGGACCACCGATGGCCGGTCGGGCTCATCGGCGGCGGCGGCCCTGCGTACCTCGGCCGACGTCTGGCTGCTCGCGCACGGCGCCAGGCTCCGGGTGCCCGGCGCGTCGTTCTCGCTGCTCCCGCTGGGGCTGACCGCTCTGCCGGCCTACCTGCTCGCCCGGGCTGGGGCATCGCTGGCTCGCACGGCGAGCGTCACCGCACTCCGGGAAGCGGTGCGGGTCACTGGGGCGCTCACCCTTTCCTACGCCGTGCTCGCCGTGGTGATCACGGGCCCGGCCGCCGGGTCACAACTGCGGGCCGGACCGGTCGGCGCCTTCGCCGGCGCGGCCCTGTTGGCCGCCGGATGCGGTGGTGCGGGCGTGCTGCGCGGGTCGGGGCTGTGGCCGGACGCTTGGCACCTGCTGCCCGAACCCGCCCGTGCCGGCATCCAGGGTGCTGCCGTCGCCGCGGGTGTGGTCCTCGCCGGAGCGGCCGCGCTGGCCGGCGCGGCACTCGCCGTGAGCGCCGGCGAAGCAGGACACGTCCTTTCCGCTCTGAGCGTCGGTGTCGCCGGGACGATCGTTCTGATGGTCATCTCTCTTGCCTACCTGCCCAACGCCGTCGTCTGGTCGGCCGCCTTCCTCATCGGCCCCGGCTTCGCGGTCGGCAGCGGGACCCACGTCGCCATCTCCGCCGTGCGCCTGCGACCGCTGCCCGCGCTACCGCTGCTTGCGGCGCTGCCCGGGGGACCGGTCAACCCGTGGCTCGCGGAGGCCTGGCTGCTGCCGGTCGCCGCGGGCCTGCTGGCCGGGGCGGTGATCGCCCGCCAGCAGGCTGGTAGGCCGCTGCGCCCGCTGCTCGGTACCGCGGCGGCCGCCGGTCCGGGCGCCGGCGTGCTGCTCGGGCTGCTGTGCCTGCTCTCGGCCGGCTCGGCCGGTGCGGGGGGACTGGCCACGATCGGGCCCTCGGCCTGGCGGGTCGCCCTCGTGCTGACGGCCGAAGTCGGCCTGCCGGCCGTTGCTGCCGCCTGGTGGGTGGCACGGTTGACCGCTGGGCGGGCCGCGGCGCGGGCGGACTAGGGGGTGGGCGCTCGGACCACGATGGTGTGCAGGATCTTGTCGGCGAACGTCTGCTTCTTCACGTCCCAGAGCGGCCACAGGTACCCGACGTAGGAATATGAGTCGAGCACATGCACCAGTTGGCGCCCGATGGATAACCACGGTCCGAGGGGCTGGCCGGTGGCCTCCGCGACCAGGCGAATCCCCAGCCGTCGCTTGCCGATCGTCTGGCCGGTCCGGCCCTGGACGATCAACTGCCAGATCGAAAATGAAATCGATGCCAGGTAGCCGACCAGCAGCCCGACCAAACCGAAGCCAACCGACACCTTGACCATGAGGAACACGCTCGGGATGGCGACGAGCAGCAAGATGCCCCAGATGCAGGCCAGGTCGAGCAGGGTGGCTCCGGCGCGTTGCGTCCATTCGGCGTACGGGATAGGCGGGTAGGGCGGTGGCTGCGGATAAGGCGGCTGGGCGTACGGCGGCTGGGCGTACGGCGGCGGGGCGTACGGCGGCCGGGTTTGTGGTGGCGGGCCGTATCCCCAAGGGCCTGGCGCGCCTGCGGGGTGCTCGCGTGGCTGCGGATACTGCGGGGCGGTCAGCGGATCAGACTTTCAGCGCGGTAACTGGTGCCCACGGCAGGTTTCGGGCCACGGTGAACGCCAGCCATCCGAGAAGTCCGATGACCTGAACCCGGGACGACGGCCGCCACGTCGGCAGCCGGCGAAATCCGAGCCGGGGTGAGGTCCAGGCCAGCCATGCCCAGCCGAAGACCGGCGCCATGAGCAGCGCCAGCACGTTGTAGCGGGCGGCGGCGAGCACGTCACCGTGCAGCAGGCTGTGCAACATGCGGGTCGACCCGCAGCCCGGGCACGACAACCCGGTCGCCATCTTGAACGGACAGGTGGGCAGCCCACTACCCGGTCGGGTGGGATCGGCTATTCCGACGATGGTGCACCAGGCCAGAGCCGCTGCGGCCACCGCGAAAGGACCTAGCCAGGGGACCTGGGAGTGCCGCCGGACGAGTCCGACGACACTCCCCGAGCCGCCGATCAGAGACAACTAGCTGGTGGTGTTGACACTGGCGGTGAACACGCCCAAGAAAACGACGAGGACGATATAGAGGATTGCGATGACGACCCCCGCGCCCAGCGCGATGAACGTCCACCTCTTGGCGGAGTCAGCCGCGGCCTGTGCGCCCGCGATGTCACCCGCCGCCTGAAGGTTGTTCACCTTGGTCGCGTTGATGATCGCCGGGATGGCAAGAGGCCAGCAGCAGAACACGGTCAGAATCGACGGCACGAGCCAGTTGTTGATGGGGGGACCCCCAGCCGCCGCGTAGCCACCACCGGGCGGAGGCGGGCCGGGGTTGTACGGATCATTTGGCGTGGTCATGGATCTCCTTTGGTGTGCTGACCGGGCGGGTGCTCCGGTCGGGAAGTCGGGGGCGATGGCGTCCGGCGCGTGGATGCCCCGGCGCCCGAGCCATTGAGGTCAGCTGTTGGTGAAGTCCCGGCCGCATTGTTCGACCTTGGCCTGGTCGCCACTGGCCTTCTTGATGCAGTCGCTGTAGTCGGTCAGGCTGTGGTGGGCAGAGTTGAAGAAGAAGGCCAGCGCCACAGTCCAGCCGATCGAGGCCAGCAGGCTGACGATGCCGAGGATCAGCCCGGTCATGGCGGCCCCGCCGTTGGTGGCCTCGCCGCGCCTGGCCTTGCCACGGCCGATGATGCCGAAGACCAGCGCTGCGATCCCGAGCGGGATTCCGAAGATGATCCCGACCACTACCCAACCCAGGAAGACGGCGCTGAGCGCACCGATGATGCCGGTGACCAGAGCGGTCGTGCCGGCACCGTTCTTCGGCCCGGCGCCGGGCTGGGCGCCGGGCTGGCCGTAGGGCTGGCCGATCGGCTGCGCGCCGTACGGAGAGGAGGCGTAACCCGGATCAGGCTGCCCATAGCCACCGGCCGGGGGTGGGGGCGGAGGCGGCGTGTACCCGTCACCCGGCTGTTCCTTGCCGGGCGGTGGGGGAGGTGTGGACATGTGAGTCCTCTTCGTCGGAGGTGGCGATTTGCCCGGCTCATCGCCTGCGGGCCGGAGCGCACATATCGTGTCGGTTACGTGCCCCTGGGTCAAGGATCACCGATCATCATCCCGCTTCCCGCTACGGCTGGTGAAGTGACCGGCACATCGTGCCGGTTTGGGTGGCTCCGGGGCAATACCAAAGAGAAGAGCGATGCGGTCCCGGCCGCTAGGGTCAAGCCCGCAGCAACTCCTCGCGCCAGCCCACCGGAGGTCCCTCTGCTCGCTCGCCTGGTCGTGCTGGTCTCGGGTGCGGGGAGCAACCTGCAGGCCCTGCTGGACGCGGGTGCCGATCCGGCGTACGGCGCCGAGGTGGTCGCGGTGGGCGCCGACCGCGAGCAGATACCGGCGCTGGCGCGGGCCGCTGCCGCCGGCGTGCCGTCGTTCGTGGTATCCGTGGCCGCCTTCGCCGACCGGGCCGCGTGGGATCGCGCCCTGACGGAGGCGGTTTCCGCGTACCAGCCTGACCTCGTCGTCCTGGCCGGCTTCATGAAGATCGTGGGCGCGGAGTTCTTGGCCAGGTTCTCCCAGCAGGTGCTCAACACCCATCCGGCGCTGCTTCCGGCATTCCCGGGCGCGCATCCGGTCCGCGACACGCTGGCCTACGGTGCCAAGCTGACCGGCGTGACGGTGCACCTCGTCGACGCCGGCGTCGACACCGGCCCGGTGGTCGCGCAGGCCCCCGTGCCCGTGCTGCCCGCTGACACCGAGGAGTCCCTGCACGAGCGCATCAAGGACGTGGAGCGGGTCCTGCTCGTCGGCGCCGTCGGCCGGATGGTCCGGCAGGGCTACGCGGTCAACGGAAGAGAGGTCGTGCTCGGATGACGCGCATCGAGGTACGCCGGGCGCTGGTCAGCGTGTACGACAAGACCGGGCTGGCTGATCTGGCCACCGGCCTGCATGCCGCGGGAGTGGAGATCGTGTCCACCGGATCCACCGCGGCCCAGATCCGCGCCGCCGGCGTGCCGGTCACCGCGGTGGCCGAGCTGACCGGCTTCCCCGAGGTCCTCGACGGCCGGGTCAAGACACTGCACCCTCACGTGCACGCCGGCCTGCTGGCCGATGGCGGCAATCCGGCACATGTGCGGCAACTCGCAGACCTCGGGATCGCTCCCTTCGAGTTGGTGATCGCCAACCTCTACCCCTTCGGTGACACCGTCCGGGCTGGGGGCTCAGCCGATCAGGTGATCGAGCAGATCGACATCGGCGGCCCCGCGATGGTGCGGGCGGCCGCGAAGAACCACGGCAGTGTTGCGGTCGTCGTCGACCCGTCGGCGTACCCCGACGTCGTGGCGGCGGTGGCCTCAGGCGGCTTCGACACCGAGCAACGCCGCCGGTTGGCCGCACAGGCGTTCGCGCATACCGCGTCCTACGACGCGGCGGTCGCGAACTGGTTCTCGACCGGCTTGGCACTAGGCGCGGACGAGTGGTGGCCGGCGTACGCCGCCCGGACCTTCGAGCGGGCCGAGATACTCCGCTACGGAGAGAACCCTCATCAGCGGGCCGCGCTCTATGTCGAGTCCGAGCGCCCGGCCGGCATCGCGCAGGCCGAGCAGGTACACGGCAAGGCGATGTCGTATAACAACTACGTCGACGCGGACGCGGCCTACCGGGCGGCATATGACTTCAGCGGCGTCTGCGTGGCGATCGTCAAGCACAGCAACCCGTGCGGGATCGCGCTCGGTGCCGACGTCGCGGCCGCGTACCGCAAGGCGCACGCCTGCGACCCGATGTCGGCGTTCGGCGGTGTGATCGCGGCGAACGTCGCGGTGTCCGAGGTGATGGCCGCGCAGGTGGCGGATGTGTTCACCGAGGTGGTCGTCGCACCCGGCTACGACGACGGGGCACTCGAGGTGCTGACCCGGAAGAAGAACGTACGCCTGCTCGTCTGCCCACCCCGGCATCGCGGCGGGATCGAGACGCGCGAGGTGACCGGTGGGGTGCTCGTGCAGACGGCGGACAATGTCGACGCGCCCGGCGACGACCCGGCGACGTGGACCCTCGCCACCGGCGAGGCGGTCGACGAGGCGACGCTGCGTGATCTGGCCTTCGCCTGGCGGGCGGTGCGCGCGGTGAAGTCCAACGCGATCCTGCTGGCCGTCGACGAGGCGACGGTCGGTGTCGGCATGGGCCAGGTCAACCGCGTCGACTCCGCCCGGCTGGCGGTATCCCGGGCCGGTCAGCGTGCCCACGGGTCGGTGGGCGCCTCCGACGCGTTCTTCCCCTTCGCCGACGGGTTGCAGGTGCTGATGGCGGCCGGCATCCGAGCCGTGGCGCAGCCGGGCGGGTCGGTGCGCGACGCGGAGGTGATCGCGGCCGCCGCCGCGGCCGGGGTACCGCTCTATCTGACCGGGACGCGGCACTTCTTCCATTGACGCCGTGACAGACTCGGGCCCGATGACCGCACAGATCCTCGACGGCAAGGCGACGGCGGCTGCCGTACGCGAGGAACTCACTCGCCGGGTCGACGCCCTGCGACGCGGCGGTGTCACACCTGGGCTCGGCACCGTCCTCGTCGGCGACGATCCCGGCAGCCATGCCTACGTCGCCGGCAAGCACCGTGACTGCGCCCAGGTGGGCATCGAGAGCTTCCAACGTGAGCTGCCCGCGACCGCCTCGCAGGAGGATGTCGAGAAGGTGGTCGCCGAGCTCAACGGTGATCCCGAGTGCACCGGATACATCGTGCAGTTGCCCCTGCCGGCCGGGCTGGACGCCAACCGGGTCCTCGAGCTGATGGACCCGGGAAAGGATGCCGACGGCCTGCATCCGACCAACCTCGGCCGCCTGGTGCTCGGCATCTCGGGCCCACTGCCGTGCACCCCGCGGGCCATCGTGGAGCTGCTGCGGCGTTACGACGTGCCGATCGCCGGGGCAGAAGTGGTGGTGGTCGGCCGTGGTCTGACGGTCGGCCGCGGGCTGGGCCTGCTGTTGACCCGGCGTACCGAGAACGCCACCGTGACCCTGTGCCACACCGGCACCCGCAACCTGCCCGATCACCTGCGCCGGGCCGACATCATCGTCGCCGCTGCCGGTCGGGCCGGGTTGGTCACCGCCGACGTGGTCAAGCCGGGTGCCGCGGTGCTCGACGTCGGCATCACGCGCACGGCGGAGGGCAAGCTGGCGGGCGACGTCGATCCGGCGGTACGCGAAGTAGCCGGTCACCTGGCCCCCATGCCGGGCGGCGTCGGGCCGATGACCCGCGCCATGTTGCTGGCCAATGTGGTCGAGGCCGCCGAGCGTTTCGCCTCGACCGGTCTAGACGGCACTGTCTAGCCGCTGTCTAGCCTGTGCTGTCTAGACTGACCGCCAATGTCGCTGCCCGATCTGTCGCCCGAGCTCGACCCGGCCAACCTTTCGGTAGCTCGCTACCCCGCCGGGTGGTGGCCGCCGGACTCGTTGGTCGGTTACACCGCGCTGGTCGCGGATGACGACGAGGTGACCCTCGTAGCGCCTGACGAAGCCTTCGAGGAACTCCAGACGCCCGAGGCGATCGAGCGGGGCTGGCGCCGCATCACCTTCGCCGGCCCGCTGCCCTGGGAGATGATCGGCTTCCTCGCAGATGTGGCCAGCCGGTTGGCCGAAGCACGGATCCCGTTCACATCGATGTCGGGCTTCACCACCGATCACGTACTGGTCCGCGCGGCACAGGCGGACGTGGCGCTCGCCGTACTCAGCGGTCATCAGCCGCCCGAGCTGCGACCGGACGTCACCAACCCCTGACCACGGGGCTCGGATAGCGAGGAGACCCACCGAATGGCGCGTCAGGGCAAGGTCACCGTTGTCGGTGCCGGGTTTTATGGCTCCACCACGGCGCAACGGTTGGCCGAGTACGACATCTTCGACACGGTCGTGCTGACCGACATCGTCGAGGGCAAACCCGAGGGGCTGGCCCTCGACATCAACCAATCGCGGCCCATCGAGGGGTTCGAGACCGAGGTGGTGGGCGTCGGCGGCGGCGACTACGGGCCGACCGAAGGTTCCGACATCGTCGTGATCACCGCCGGGCTGCCGCGCAAGCCGGGCATGAGCCGGATGGACCTCCTCGAGACGAACGCCAAGATCGTCCGCGACGTCGTGGAGAACATCGCGCGTACTTCGCCGGGTGCGGTGTTGATCGTGGTCAGCAACCCGCTCGACGAGATGACCGCTCTGGCGGCCCGGGTGTCCAACTTCTCCAAGCCCAAGGTGATGGGCCAAGCGGGGATGCTTGACACGGCGCGGTTCACCCACTTCATCGCTAAGGAGCTTGGCGTGCCGATCAAGTCGGTGCAAACGCTCACCCTCGGCTCACACGGGGAGACGATGGTGCCGGTCCCGAGTGCCTGCACCGTCAACGGTCGCCCGCTAACCGAGCTTCTCGAGCCCGACCGCATCCAGGCGCTGGTGGACAGGACCCGCAACGGTGGCGCTGAGATAGTCAGCCTGCTCAAGACGGGGTCGGCGTACTTCGCACCATCTGCCGCCGCCGCCCGCATGGTGCACGCCATCGCCACCGACTCGGGCGCCATCATGCCGGTTTGTGCATGGGTCGCCGGCGAGTACGGCGTCGCCGGGGCCTATCTCGGCGTGGAGGTCGAGCTGCGGTCGGGTGGCGTACACAAGATCATCGAGCGCGACCTGACCAAATCGGAGTTGGCGACGCTCAAGGAGGCCGCGGAGGCCGTCCGGGCCAAGCAGGCCGACATCGACAACCTCTGAGAGGGACCGCCAGCCGATGACCAAGATCAAGGTCGCCAAACCGGTCGTCGAACTCGACGGCGACGAGATGACGCGGATCATCTGGCAGTTCATCAAGGTGCAACTGATCCTGCCTTATCTCGACATCGACCTGGACTACTACGACCTCGGCATCGAGCATCGCGACAGCACCGATGACCAGATCACGATCGACGCGGCCAACGCGATCAAGCGGCACGGGGTGGGCGTGAAGTGCGCGACGATCACCCCCGACGAGGCGCGGGTGGCGGAGTTCGGGCTGAAGAAGATGTGGCGCTCACCCAACGGCACGATCCGCAACATCCTCGGTGGGGTCATCTTCCGCGAGCCCATCGTGGTGTCGAACATCCCGCGGCTGGTGCCGAGCTGGACCAAGCCGATCGTCATCGGGCGCCACGCGCACGGTGATCAGTACAAAGCCACCGACTTCGTGGTGCCGGGCCCCGGGCGGGTCACGATGACCTACACACCGGCTTCCGGTGAGGCGCCGATGGAGTTCGAGGTCGCGGAGTTCCCTGGCGGGGGCGTGGCGCTGGGGATGTACAACTTCGACGACTCGATCCGGGACTTCGCCCGGGCATCCCTGCGCTATGGCCTGGACCGCGGCTTCCCGGTGTACCTGTCGACCAAGAACACGATCCTGAAGGCCTACGACGGCCGCTTCAAGGATCTCTTCGCCGAGGTGTACGAGGCGGAGTTCGCCGCTGACTTCGCGGCCGCCGGTCTGACGTACGAACACCGGCTGATCGACGACATGGTGGCCGCCGCGATGAAGTGGGAGGGCGGCTATGTGTGGGCGTGCAAGAACTACGACGGTGACGTGCAGTCCGACACTGTGGCGCAAGGATTCGGCTCGCTCGGGCTGATGACCTCCGTGCTGCTCACCCCCGACGGCCGTACGGTCGAGGCCGAGGCGGCGCACGGCACGGTCACTCGGCATTACCGGCAGCACCAACAGGGCAAGCCGACGTCGACCAACCCGATCGCCTCGATCTACGCCTGGACCCGGGGCCTGGCGTATCGCGGCAAGCTCGACGGGACGCCGGCGGTCACCGAGTTCGCCGAGACGCTGGAGCGCGTCTGCGTCGAGACGGTGGAGAGCGGTCGGATGACCAAGGATCTCGCCCTGCTCGTCGGGCCCGATACGCCGTTCCTCACCACGCAGGACTTCCTGGCGGCCCTCGACCAGGACCTGCAAAAGGCGATGGCCGGCTAACGGACTCGCCGGCTAACGGACTGGCCGGCTAACAGGCTGGCCGGCTAGGCCACCTGGCTGAGCCCCGCGCCCGCTGCACCACTCACTCTGGGCCGACCGCCCGACGTTTTCCCGGATAACGTCAGTTCCCGCGGCAAGGAAGCGACGTTTTCCCGGATAACGTCAGTTCTCGCGGCAAGGAAGCGACGTTTTCCGGCAAATTGTGAACCAAGAGAGGACCGGCGGACGTTACGCGTGGGCGCGGAGCGCCGCCTGCAGCTGGGCAAAGACGTGCGACATGTCGTGGAGGTCTGCTGCGGTGACGAAGATGACGGTCCACCCCGCTTGGGTCAGGGCGTTCAGCCGCCGGCGGTCACGGGCAAGTTGTCCCGGCGCTGCATGCCAGGCGCCGTCGTATTCGAGCGCCACCTTCGCCTCGAGCCACCCCAGATCAACCCGGGCCACGAATGATCCGTCGTGCCAGATCTCCAGCTGAGCCACCGGTGGTGGCAGGCCGGCGCGTATCACGCGCACCCGAAGGACGCTTTCCGGTGGAGACTCGGCCCGAGCGTCCACCAGCGCCAGGGCACGGCTGGCGCGGACGAGCCCCCGGCCAGTCGAGGCATGCAACTGCTCTGCGATCGCCTCCTTGGTGACCACCCGGGCCGCGAGCATGGCGTCGACGAGAGCAACCGCGTTCTCTTCATCGCGGTACCACCGCGCCGAGTCGACGCAGGTGCGCGCCGGTGTTGTCACGCGGAATCGGCCAAGCTTCTGCACGTCGCGGTCAGGCAGAGATCCCGTGTGCACGGTGATCCGGCCACGGGCGTGGCGGCGGACGGTCGGCTTGGCCACCACCTCAACCGGGTCACCGGCGCGAGCCAGCCGTACGCCGTAGAGCCACGCAGCGGACTGTCCGGCGATGGCCACGAGATCGGGCACGACGAGAGCGGCCGCTGCGATGCGCAGTCCGTGGTCGACCGGGAGTGTGGCGTCGGCGTACGCATCATGCATCAACCGCCGGACTGCCTTCGACCGGAGCTGAGTCGGCGTGACTTGGTCCTTCTTGACGGCATCACTGCCGAGGAAGACGGTGCGGCGTAGGGGCTCGGGCAGATGGGTGACGCGGGGCATGGCATCGAGGCTGACACCGATGCCGCCTATCGCGGCGGGCTTATCCACAGGTGGCGTGAGCGTGTTCTGTCACTGGGCGCATGGGCCGCGACGCGCCCAGACGCGTCTTCCCGGAAAACGCGGGATCCCGGTGCCGGGAAGCAGCGTTTTCCGGGAAAACGCGAGGAAAGGGACGATTGGTGGGCCGGGGGAGGGTGCTGAGCGCGTGCTCCTATTCTGGGACGATGGCTGACCGATGACCCGGACTCTGCTCAATATCGGCATCGTATTCGCGCTGATCGCCGTCGAGGGCGTGTTCGTTGCCGCCGAGATCGCGCTGGTGTCGCTGCGTGACGGGCAGGTCCGCGCGCAGGCCGGCCGCGACCGGCGCGGTGCGGCGGTCGCCCGGCTGGTGAGCAATCCCAACCGCTTCCTGGCAGCCGTCCAGATCGGAGTTACCCTCACCGCGTTGCTCTCCAGCGCGTACGGCGCGGTCACCCTCTCGGCGACGGCCAAGGCGGCCCTCGTCCGGGCCGGGATGGGGCGCACTCTCGCCGGGTTCATCGGTATCGTCGGGGTCACGCTGCTCATCTCGTACGTGACGCTGGTGGTCGGCGAGCTGGCACCCAAGCGGATCGGCCTGCAGCGTCCCGAGGTCACCGCCCGGCTCATGGCGCCGACGCTCGAGCGGCTGGCGCGGATGGCCCGGCCGCTGATCTGGCTGCTCGGCAGGACGACCAACGGCGTGGTCCGCCTGCTCGGGGCCGACCCGCACGCCAACCGCGACGCCATCACCGAGGAGGAGTTGCGCGGCCTGGTTGCAGCTCACGAGTCGCTGACCCGCGACGAACGGCGGCTCATCGACGAGGTGTTCGCGGCCGGCGAGCGGCAGGTACGCGAGGTGATGGTGCCGCGAACCGAGGTCGAGTTCCTCGATGCCGGCATGACCGTCAGCCGGGCCGGCCGGGTCGCCGCCGCGTCGCCGTACTCTCGCTTTCCGGTGTTCGGGGAGTCGCAGGATGACGTGATCGGCTTCGTGCACGTGCGAGACATGCTCTCGCAGCCGGGGGGCGACCGGTCGCGGACCGTCCGGGATCTCATCCGCGAGGTCAAGCAACTGCCCGGCTCGAAGCGCGTGCTGCCCGCGCTGTCGGAGATGCGACGGGAGGGCCATCACCTGGCGATCGTCGTCGATGAGTACGGCGGCACGGCCGGCATCGTCACGCTCGAAGACCTGATCGAGGAGGTCATCGGTGACATCCGCGACGAGTACGACACTCCTCAGACCGACTCGCTGGCCAACGACGACGGACCTCAGGAGGTCGACGGGCTGCTGAACCTTGACGAGTTCGCCGAGCGAGCGGGGGTACGGCTGCCGGAGGGGCCCTACGAGACCGCGGCCGGCTACGTGATGGCTAATCTCGGCAAGCTGCCCCAAGTCGGCGACGCCGTGGACGTCGACGGCCACCGGCTCTCCGTCGCAAAGCTCGACGGCCGCCGGATAGAGCGGCTGGTGGTCACCCGGGTCGAATCGGCCGAGCAGAGCGTCGGTGGCACCGCCTCGGGCGTCGGTGGCACCGCCTCGGGCGTCGGCGGGACCGCCTCGGGCGTCGGCGGGACCGCCTCGGGCGTTGGTGGCACCGCCTCGGGTGTCGGTGGCACCGCGCCGACCGGCGGCGCCGTCACCTGACAGAATGCGGCCATGCAGGCATCGCGGCCGCGGGTGCTGTCGGGAATCCAGCCGACCGGAGCCGGCTCGCACCTGGGCAACTACCTCGGCGCGCTGCGCAGATGGGTGGCCCTGCAAGACAGCCACGACGCCTTCTACTTCGTCCCTGACCTGCATGCGATCACGGTGCCGCACGACCCGGCGACGCTGCGCCGGCGTACCCGGGAGGCGGTCACCGAGCTGATGGCCTGCGGGCTGGATCCGGCCAAGTGCACCATCTTCGTGCAGAGCCATTTGCCAGAGCACGCCGAGCTGGGCTGGGTGCTGGGCTGCATCACCGGCTTCGGCGAGGCCAGCCGCATGACGCAGTTCAAGGACAAGAGCGTCCGCAAGGACCTCGGCTCGGCCACCGTCGGCCTGTTCAACTACCCGATCCTGCAGGCCGCCGACATCCTCATGTACCAGGCCGACCAGGTGCCGGTGGGCGACGACCAGCGCCAGCACCTCGAGCTCACGCGCGACCTCGCGCAGCGGTTCAACACCCGCTTCGGCGACACGTTCACCGTGCCCGCGCCGTACGTCGTGCACAGCGCCGCCCGGATCTCCGACCTGCAGGATCCGACCAAGAAGATGAGCAAGTCGTTGCCCCCGTCAGGGACGGTCCTGGTGATGGACCCGGCCGCCACGATCCGTAAGAAGATCCGATCGGCGGTCACGGACACCGAGCGGGAGGTCGTCGCCACGGCGGAGAAGCCCGGGATCAGCAACCTGCTCGTCATCATGTCGGCGGTCACCGGCAGCCCGGTCGAGGCGGTGGAGAAGGAATTCAGCGGGGCGGGCTACGGGCAGTTCAAGGACGCGGTTGCCGATGCCGTGATCGCCGAACTCGAGCCGATCCAGCGGCGCTACGCCGAGCTCACCGAGGCGCCCGAGATCGTCGACAGGGCCCTGGCCGACGGGCTGGCCCGGGCGCGGTCGGTGGCCGGTGTCACGATGGCCGCTGTGCGGGATCGGGTCGGCTTCCTGCCCCTCCCGCAGCGGTCGCGAGTGGGCGCTCCCGAGTGAAGGCCCCCGAATGACCCGCCCGATCGGAGTCGCGATCGAGATCCCGCCACCGTGGTCCTTCGAGTTGGCCGCGTGGCGGGACAAGGTGGGGGACCCGCAGGCTGACTCGATTCCGCCGCACGTCACCCTGCTGACCCCGACCAGCCTGGACGATGGCGATCTTGGAGCGGCCGAGGCGCACCTGGCCGCCGGTGCGACCGCCCATCCGCCGTTCGAGCTGCACCTACGCGGCACGGGCACGTTCCGCCCGGTGTCCGATGTGGTGTTCGTCGTCGTGGCCAGCGGGATCAGCGAATGCGAGGTGTTGGAGAGCAAGGTGCGCTCCGGCGTGCTGCAACGCCCCGTGCGGTACCCGTACCACCCGCATGTGACGGTCGCGCAGGAATTGCCCGACGAGGCGCTGAACCGCGCGTACGAAGGGCTGGCCGGTTTCGAGGCTCGATTCGTCGTCACCGGTTTCACCCTGTTCGAGCACGGAAGAGACGGTGTGTGGCGACCCCACCGCACCTTCCCGCTCTCCGGTACCGGTGACTGACGTCAAGGCCAGGGTGGCTGCCCTGCGCCACCGCTACCCCTGGCTCGATCACGCCGTCCGATCCTTTGGCCGCTACTCCGCCGACACCGGTGACCGGCTCGCCGCGGGAGTGACGTACTTCGGATTCCTGTCCGTGTTCCCGCTGATCGCACTGGCCTTCTCGGTGCTGGGCTACGTGCTGGCCGGGGACACACAGGCACAGGCCGATTTCACCCGCAGCCTTCAGGCCAATTTCCCAGGCCTGATCGGCGGCAAGACGGGCATCAACGTCGACCAGATCGTCCGGGCCAAAGCAGGAGCCGGGATCCTCGGCCTCGTCGGCCTGCTCTTCGCCGGCCTGGGCTGGATCGACGCCCTGCGGACCGCCATCCGCTCGATCTGGCACCAGAACGTGCTGTCGGGCAACTTCGTGGTCAAGAAGATCCGCGACATCGGTGTTCTGGCCGCGCTCGGGCTTGCCCTCGGGATATCGCTCGTCGTCACCGCGCTGGTGTCGGGAGCGACATCGTTCGTGCTTCGCCACCTGGGTGTCGACGAGACGCTGGCGGCGAAGATCCTGGTGCGCGCCGTCGGCGTCGCGGTCGTGCTGGCCACCGACACCGTGCTGTTCGTCTACCTCTTCACCGGCCTCCCGCGCCTGCACCAGCCCTGGCGGCGGGTGCTGCGGGGGGCGGTCCTGGCGGCCGTGCTGTTCGAGATCGTCAAGCTGGTCGGCAGCTTCTACATCAAGCGCACTACTCACAATCCGGTCTACGGGACCGTCGCGGTGGCCGTCGGGCTGCTGATCTGGATCAACCTGGTCAGCCGGATCATGCTGTTCTGCGCTGCCTGGACCGTGACCGCGGCCGGTGACAGTGACGTCGCGCCATCGGGTACGTCGAGCCCCGAAGCAGCCCGGCGCGCGGGCCTGCCGAAGCGGTTCGGCGCGCATGACGCCGACTCCCCGCCGGCGCTGCTCGAGGAAGGTGCACCGGGGCCGCTCAGAGCAGCCGTCGAGGGGCAGGCCGGCGACCTGCCGCAGCCCGCGCCGGCCGGCTCAATCACCTCGCGAGACGAGCCGCCGGCCGGGACCGACGGCTCCGGGCGCGGGCCGCGGCTGGCCGGTGCGCTGCTCGCCGTGTGGTGGCGGCGGCGCCGCAAGTCGCGGTCTGTCTAGCTCCTGCGGTGGCGCCGAAGGAGGACGGCGCTCATCACGGTGAGGCTGATCACCAAGGCGGCGATCTCCCATCTCAGCGCCACCCCGCTGCCGGGCACCGCAGCCGCCGATGTCGCGGCCGGGCGGTGCCTGCCCGGCGCGCCCGCCGAGGACGACTCTGCGCCATCAGCCGAGGGCAGCGGGTCGACCAGGCGGCCGACCGGCTGCGCGTCCGGCGGGAGGGCGAAGGCCCAGTCGAGCAGCGCCGCGGCCTGCTGCCAGTACGTCCGGTCGGCCCGTACGACGGTCACGATGTAGGTGTGGCCGCCGCGGGTCGCAGCGCCGACAAATGTGTGCAGGGCCGCGTCGGTGAAACCGTCCTTGATCCCGAGCGCTCCGGGGTACCCGATGCGCAACAGCCTGTTCTTGTTCTCGATGACGAAGTGCAGGCCGCCCTGGGCGCCGAAGGTAGACCGCCGCGTGCCGACGTAATGGCGGAACGCCGGCAGCTTCATCGTCGCCCGATTGATGAGAGCCAGGTCGTACGCCGAGGTGCTCTGGCCCGGGCCGTCGAGCCCGGACGGCGTCACCGCGTGCGTGTCGAAGGCCCGCAGCCGGGCGGCGGCGGCGTTCATCTCCTCGAGGGTCCGCGCCCGGGTGCTGTCGGTGCGGGCGAGCAGTTCCGCGGCGTCGTTGCCCGAGACCATGAGCAGGGCCTGGAATAGCTGATCGACGGTGTACTTGCCACCGCTCACGATGCCGACCCGGGTGCCGTCGACGTTGGCATCGGCCTGGCTGGCGACGACGGTGCGGCGTGGGTCGAGCTTGGGCAGCAGCACCAGCGCGGTGAGCGTCTTCAAGCAACTGGCCGGCAGCGAGCGCAGGTGCGGGTTGCGGGCCGCGTACACCTCCCCGCTGTCGAGGTCGGCGACCACGAAGCTGGCGGCCTTGACGCCGGCGGGAAGCGCGCGAGTGCCGGGTGAGGTGACCGTGCCGGCGGTTGCGAGGCGGGGTCCACCAACGGCCTGTCCCGGGGCGGCCTCGGCGCGAACCGGGGTCCCCAGGACGAGGAGCGGGAGGCCCGCCAACAGGGCGGCGATCAGCCGGGTGCGCATGTGGTGCATAGGCCTTGGAGGCTACCTGGCGCGTCTGCCAATCTGGTCACGAATGCGTTTCAGGGGCGCGGCCGTGCGCGGGGACCTAGCTCAGGAGGGACTAGAGTCGCGGACGTTCCGCACTGCGAAAGAGCGGTGCGCCGTGGAAAGGAAACGGCTTGCGCACACAGCGGGCAACGAAGCTGGTAGCCGTCTTGGCCGTGGCCACCATGGCCGTCGCGGCCTGCGGCAGCACCAAGAAGAGCGGTGGCGGCACGACAGCCAAGAAGACGGTCAAGGTGGGCCTGGCCTACGACGTCGGAGGGCGCGGGGACAAGTCGTTCAACGACGCCGCCGCGGCCGGCCTGGAAAAGGTGCGCAAGGACCTCAACTTGCACACCAAGGAGCTTTCCGCTGCAAAGGATGACACGGATGCCGCGAGGGAGACCCGCCTCAAGCTGCTGGCGCAGAGCGGCTACAACCCGATCATCGCTACCGGTTTCGACTACGCCACCGCGCTGAAGAAGGTCGCGCCGAAATACCCCAACATCAAATTCGCCATCGTCGACTCGGCCGACGCCGTCGGCCCGAACATCACCAACCTGGTGTTCGCGGAGCAGGAGGGCTCCTTCCTGGTGGGCGCCGCGGCCGCGCTGAAATCCAAGACGCACAACGTGGGATTCATCGGCGGGATCCAGGTGCCCCTGCTGCAGAAGTTCGAGGCGGGCTTCAAGGCCGGTGCGACGGCCGTGGACAAGAACATCAAGGTGCAGGTGAAGTACCTCACCCAGCCGCCGGACTTCGGCGGCTTCAACGACCCGGCCAAGGGCCAGACGGCCGCCGAGGGGATGTACGACGGCGGTGCTGACGTCGTCTACGCCGCGGCCGGTGGTTCGGGTACCGGGGTGTTCAAGGCGGCGAAATCCAAGAGCAAGCTGGCGATCGGCGTCGACTCCGATCAGTACAAGACGGCGTCGCCGGATCTCCAGCCGGTGATCATGACCTCGATGCTCAAGCGGGTCGACGTCGCTGTCTTCAACTTCGTCCGGGACTACGGCGAAGGCAAGTTCAAGGCGGGCCCGCAGGTGTTCGACCTGAAGGCCGACGGCGTCGGGTACTCCAAGTCAGGCGGGAAGGTCGACGACATCGCGGCCAAGCTCGACGACTACAAGAAGCAGATCGTGGAGGGCAAGATCACGGTGCCGACCACGCCGTAGGCACGGTTCGTCGGGTCCGGGAGCGGGGTGTGGGGCCTCCTCCCCGGGCCCGTACCGCATTTCTGGGAGCGTGCGCCATCACTGCCTCGACCGAGCGGACCGCCGTGGCGAGCGATGTCGCCGTGGACCTCTCGGGCATCACGAAGCGATTTCCCGGCGTGGTGGCCAACTCTGACGTGAACATCTCGGTCCGGCGCGGCGAGGTGCACGCCATCGTCGGCGAGAACGGCGCCGGCAAGTCCACGCTGATGAAGATCCTGTACGGGATGCAGAGGCCCGACGAAGGCACGATCACCGTGGATGGCAAGCCGGTGGTCTTCCACACCCCCGCTGACGCCATCTCGGCCGGGATCGGCATGGTGCACCAGCACTTCATGCTGGCCGACAACTTCACCGTCCTGGAGAACGTCGTGCTCGGGGCGGAGCCACGACGAGCGGTGTTCGGCCTCGACAGCGGCGCGGCCCGCAAGCGGATCCTGGAGATCTCACATTCCTACGGGCTAGATATCGATCCAGACGCACTTGTCGAGAACCTCGGTGTCGGCGACCGGCAGCGGGTGGAGATCCTCAAGGTCCTCTATCGCGGCGCCCGCATCCTCATCCTCGACGAGCCGACCGCCGTGCTGGTGCCGCAGGAGGTCGACGAGCTTTTCGCCAACTTGCGCGACCTCAAGGCCGAGGGACTCACAGTCATCTTCATCTCGCACAAGCTCGACGAGGTGCTGTCCGTCGCCGACTCGATCACGGTGCTCCGCCGAGGCACGACGGTGGCCGCGGTCGATCCCAAGAAGGTCAGCGCCCGCGAGCTGGCACAGCTCATGGTGGGCAGCGAGTTGCCGGTGCCCGGGCTGCACGAGTCCACGGTGACCGACCAGCCCGAGCTCACCGTCGAGGGGCTGACCGTGAGCTCCGCCGACGGCCGGGCCGTGGTCGAGAACGTCTCGTTCGTGATCCATCGCGGCGAGATCCTGGGCATCGCCGGCGTCGAGGGCAACGGCCAGGCCGAGTTGGTCGAGGCGATCATGGGCATCCGGCCCGTCGAGGGTGGCCGGCTCCGGCTCGGCGACACCGACATCACCGCCTGGCCCACCCGGCAGCGTCGGGAGGCTGGGGTGGCCTACATCCCCGAGGATCGGCAACGCCACGGCTTGCTGCTCGAGTCGCCCTTGTGGGAAAACCGCGCGCTCGGCCATCAGACCCGCCCGCCCAACATCAAGGGCCTGTTCATCGACCGGGCCGGCGCGCGGCGCGACTGCGAGCGGATCGTCAACGAGTACGACGTACGGACACCCAGCATCGACGTGCCCGCGTCGGCCCTGTCCGGTGGCAACCAGCAGAAGCTCATCGTCGGCCGGGAGATGAGCGACCAGCCGGGCGTCCTCATCGCAGCCCACCCCACCCGCGGCGTCGACGTCGGAGCGCAGGCCGCGATCTGGGAGCAGCTGCGCGCCGCGCGCTCCTCGGGCCTTGCCGTGCTGCTCATCTCAGCCGACCTCGACGAGTTGATCGGCATGTCCGACACGCTGCGGGTGCTGCTGCGGGGGCGTCTCGTCGCCACCGCCGACCCGCAGACGGTGACCCCGCAGGAGTTGGGCTCGGCCATGACCGGCGCAGAGGCCGACACACCCGAACCTGACGCAACCGGTACGCGGCGATGACCCGCCGGCTGACCCTCGACCGCTTCCTGCTGGCGCTGGCCGCGCCGGTGCTGGCACTGGTATTTGCCGCGCTAATCTCCGCCCTCGTGCTGTTGAGCAGCGGTGCCAGCCCGGTGTTCACCTTCCGCTCGATGGTGGACTTCGGGATCAAGCCCGACCAGCTCGTCAACACGGTCAACCAGGCCACGACCTACTACCTCGCCGCGCTGGCGGTCGCCATCGGCTTCCGGATGAATCTGTTCAACATCGGCGTCGATGGCCAGTACCGGCTGGCCGCCCTGCTGGCGGCCTACGTCGGGGGCGTCGTGAGCCTGCCCGCACCGCTGCACGTCGGCCTGATCTTCCTGGTTGCCGCCCTCGTCGGAGCCGCATGGGCGAGCATCGCGGCCGTGCTGAAAGTCTGGCGGGGGGTCAGCGAGGTCATCTCGACCATCATGCTCAACGCCGTCGCGACCGCCCTCGGCGCTTTCCTGCTCAACCCCAAGCGGCTGGCTGTATCAGTCACCGGTAGCAACAACATCGGCACCAAGCCGATCGGGGCATCTGGACAGGTTCCCGGCATTCCGTTTCCGGGCACTGACGGCCAGATTTTCGGACTGGTATTCCTGGCCGCGCTGGCGGGGGTGGGCTACTACTTCCTGATCAACCGGACCAGGTTCGGCTTTGACCTGCGTGCGACCGGCATGTCCGCCCCGGCCGCTGTCGCCAGTGGCGTGAGCGTGCGCCGCATGATCCTGCTCACGATGCTGATCTCCGGCGGCGTGGCCGGCCTGATCGGGATGCCGCAGTTGCTGGGCTCGTCCTACACCTACTCGCTGGACTTCCCGGCCGGCCTCGGTTTTGCCGGCATCGGTATCGCGCTGCTCGGCCGCAACAACCCCATTGGCATCGCCTTCGGGGCGCTGCTGTTCGGCTTCCTCGACCAGTCCTCGCAGATCCTCGACCTCAACAACATCCCCAAGGAGATCGTGCTCATCATGCAGGGCACGATCGTGCTGTCGGTGGTCGTCGCCTACGAGGTGGTTCGCCGGGTCCGGCTGCGTCAGCAGCAGCGCGAGGTGGGCGCCGAGTTGACGGTCGGCCAGCCCCAGGGAGCGCCGGCATGACGGCGAGCGGCACGGACTTTCAGCGGCCCATCTCGACGAGCCTGCGCGGCCGGGTCGACGCGCTGCGCGTGACGCCGGCCCGGATCCTACTGCTGGTCGCCGGCCTGATCGTCCTACTGGCGGCGGTGCGGGCCTACACCGGAGCCGACGACGTGACCTCCAGTGGCACGGTGCGGGCAGCGCTACAGACGGCCGTGCCCATCGCGAGGGCCGGCCTCGGCGGGCTATGGGCCGAGCGTGCTGGTGTGGTCAACATCGGCCTTGAGGGCATGATGATCCTCGGCACGTGGTTCGGCGCCTGGGCCGGCTACCAGTGGGGGCCGTGGACCGGCGTGATCGTGGGCGTCCTGGGCGGCGCGCTCGGCGGCCTGTTGCACGCCGTCGCGACGGTGAGTTTCGGGGTCGATCACATCGTCTCCGGTGTTGCCATCAACCTCCTCGCGCCCGGGCTCACCCGCTACCTGTCGGTCATCGTGTTCACCGGCAAGCAGGGCGGCGGCGCGACGCAGTCACCACAGGTGCGCGACATCGGCACGGTCACGGTGCCGGGGCTCTCCGACTGGCTGGGCACGGTCGAGCGACATCACTGGTTCGTCGGGTCCGACCTGGCCGGCATCGTTCGCGGCCTGTGCACCGGCCTGTCGCTGCTGACGATCGTCTGCGTCCTGCTGGTCCCGATCTCATTCTTCGTGCTGTGGCGCACCGCGTTCGGGCTGCGCCTGCGCTCGTGCGGCGAGAGCCCCACGGCGGCCGAGTCGCTCGGTGTCAACGTCTACCGGATGAAGTACGCGGCCGTCATCGCGTCGGGTGCCTTGGCCGGCCTGGGCGGGGTCTTCCTGTCCGAGGTCGCCTCGAGCATCTACCGCGAGGGGCAGACCGGTGGCCGCGGGTTCATCGGCCTGGCGGCGATGATCTTCGGCAACTGGCGTCCCGGCGGCCTGGCGGCCGGCGCCGGTCTGTTCGGCTACGCCGATGCCTTGCAGTTGCGCCAGTCCGGAGCGGTGCATGCCCTCTTGCTCTTCGTCGGGCTCCTGTTGCTTGCGCTAGCGGCGCGCAACCTGCTGCGGCAGCGCTGGATCGGCGCTCTTCTCGGATTCGTCAGCGGCGCGGCCTTCTTGTTGTGGTTCGCCCTCTCGGACAAGGTGCCCGAGCAGTTCGTGACTGCGACGCCGTACATCACGACGCTGGTGGTCCTGGCCGCCGCCGCGCAACGGCTGCGAATGCCCGCGGCCGACGGGCTTCCGTACCGTCGCGGGCAGGCGAAGTGACCGTCCAGCCCGACTGGGACGTCCTGCGCAGCGCCGCGCGAGAGGCGGCCACGCATGCGTACGCGCCGTACTCGGACTTCCCAGTCGGGGTGGCAGCACTGGTCGACGACGGCCGGATCCTGGTGGGCTGCAACGTGGAGAACGCCTCCTACGGTCTCGGATTGTGCGCGGAGTGCGGCCTGGTGTCGGCGCTGCACGCCACCGGCGGCGGGCGACTGGTCGCGCTGGCCTGCGTGGGACCCGACGGTGCCGCCCTCCTGCCGTGCGGGCGCTGCCGCCAACTGCTGTGGGAGCACGGCGGCGCGGCCCTGCTCGTCGACAGCACCCGCGGCCCGCGACGGATGGCCGAGTTGCTCCCCGACGCCTTCGACGCGACGGAGCTGACCCGGCGGTGAGCTTCGACGCGACGGACGTGATCCGCACCAAGCGTGACGGCGGCGTGCTCACCGACGAGCAGATCGACTGGGTGATCGCCGCCTACACAGGCGGCGAGGTGGCCGAGGAGCAGATGGCGGCCCTGTGCATGGCGATCCTTCTCCGCGGGATGTCCACCGACGAGATCTCCCGCTGGACCGGCGCGATGCTCGAATCGGGCGAGCGCATGGACCTCTCGGGTGTCGGCCGGCCGACGGTCGACAAGCACTCCACCGGCGGGGTCGGCGACAAGATCACCCTCCCGCTGGCCCCGCTGGTGGCGGCCTGCGGGGCCGCCGTGCCTCAGCTGTCCGGCCGCGGCCTCGGGCACACCGGCGGCACGCTGGACAAGCTGGAGTCGATCCCCGGCTGGCGCGCGTCGCTCACCCGCGAGGATTACCTCCGCCAGCTCCGCGAGGTCGGCGCTGTCATCTGCGCCGCCGGTGCCGAGCTCGTTCCGGCCGACCGCAAGCTGTACGCGCTGCGCGACGTCACCGCCACGGTCGAGGCGATCCCGCTGATCGCCAGTTCGATCATGAGCAAGAAGCTGGCCGAGGGCGCGTCGGCTCTGGTGCTCGATGTCAAGGTCGGCTCCGGCGCATTCATGAAGGAGGCTGATTCCGCCCGCGAGCTCGCCTCGACCATGGTGGAGCTGGGCGAGGCCTACGGCGTCACCACCGTCGCGCTGCTCACCGACATGGCTCAGCCGCTCGGGCGTACGGCCGGAAACGCCCTGGAGGTGGCCGAGTCGGTGGAGGTGCTCTCCGGTGGCGGACCGCCCGACGTGGTCGAGCTGACGGTCACGCTGGCCCGGGAGATGCTCGGCGCGGTGGGGCTGACGGGCACCGATCCGGCGGACGCGCTGCGCGATGGCAGGGCGATGGACGTGTGGCGGCGCATGGTCGCGGCGCAGGGTGGCGACCCCGACGCGCCGTTGCCGCGGGCCCCGGAGACGCACCTGGTCAGCGCGCCGGTTTCCGGCGTACTCCAGCGGCTCGATGCCTATGCCGTCGGCGTCGCCGCCTGGCGATTGGGTGCCGGCCGGGCCCGCAAGGAGGACCCGGTGTCCGCCGGTGCGGGGGTGGTCCTGCACGCCAAGGTCGGCGAGCAGGTGTCGGCTGGTGCACCGCTGATGGAGCTACATGCCGACTCCGCCGACCGGTTCGACCGCGCGCTGGCCGCCCTCGATGGCAGCTACGACATCGGACCGAGCGCCATCCGGCCTACCCCGCTCGTCCTCGACCGCATCGGAGGCTGACGATGCCCCAGCTGGTCCGGATCTGGTCCACCGCGACGAGTAGGTTTGGCCACGTGATCAGCGAAGAGGACATCCGCCGGGCCCCCAAGGTGTTGTTGCACGATCACCTCGACGGCGGTGTCCGCCCGGGCACGGTGGTCGACCTCGCGCGTCAGAGCGGTTACGCCGACCTCCCGGCCGACAACGGCGAGGATCTGGGCGGGTGGTTCACGGCCGCGGCGGACTCGGGTTCGCTGGAGCGCTACCTCGAGACGTTCCGGCACACGGTGGGTGCGATGCAGACCCGCGAGGCCCTGACGCGGGTGGCGGCTGAGTGTGCCGAAGATCTGGCCGACGACGGCGTTGTCTACGCCGAGATCCGGTTCGCGCCCGAGTTGCACGTCGAGCAGGGGCTTGCTCTGCACCAGGTGGTCGAGGCCGTCCTCGACGGCTTCGCCGAGGGCTCAGCCGGACGCGGGATCCGGACGGTCGCACTCCTCACGGCCATGCGGCACGCCGCCCGCTCGCTGGAGATCGCCCAACTCGCGGTGGAGTACCGCGACCGCGGTGTCGTCGGCTTCGACATCGCCGGTGCCGAGGCCGGCTACCCACCGACCCGGCATCTCGATGCCTTCCAGTACATGCAGCGCGAAAGCGGCCACTTCACGATTCACGCGGGTGAGGGCTTCGGCCTGCCGTCGATCTGGGAGGCGCTGCAGTGGTGTGGCGCCGATCGGCTCGGTCACGGCGTGCGCATCGTCGACGACATCACCGTCAAGGACGACGGCGAGGTCGAGCTGGGCCGGCTGGCCGCCTACGTACGCGACAAGCGCATCCCGCTGGAGATGTGCCCGTCGTCCAACGTGCAGACCGGCGCGGCACCCTCGATCGCCGAGCACCCGATCGGGCTGCTCCGGCGGCTGTTCTTCCGGGTCACCGTCAACACCGACAACCGCCTTATGAGCGGCACGTCGATGACCGGCGAGATGGTGCGGCTGGTCGAGGCCTTCGGCTACGACTGGGCCGACCTGCGGTGGTTCACCGTCAACGCGATGAAGTCGGCCTTCCTGCCCTTCGACGAGCGGCTGACCCTGATCAATGACGTGATCAAGCCCGCGTACGCCGAACTGCCCGGCGGGGCCTGACCGGCCCGGCTGATATCGTCGCGCGGTCATGGTCCGCCCCTCCGAACCACCCACTGGAGGTGGCCGACGGCCGCGCGTCGTGCGCGACCTGGTGGCCGCAGCGAGAACGATCGGGCCCGCGCGCTTCTGGATGACCGTCTTCGTGCTGGCCGCACTGGCGTACGCCGCAACGGTGTGGCTCTACAGCCACCAGGTCGGGCTGAACGGCATCTTCCGCGGTGACGCCCGGCTTTACGCCTACCGGACCTACCGCATCCTGGGGTACTCCCGCCACGACGCGGTGGAGACGATGAGGCCGTTCTTCGTCAGCCGCGGCATCCCGGTCGGTCCACACGATTTCGGCGGGCTGGCCGGCCAGATCGCCCGGCCGCGAGTCGTGTACCCACTGCTGTCGGCTCCCTTCGTCGCCTTGTTCGGCGCGGGCGGCATGGCTGTGGTTCCGGCGCTGTGCTATCTGCTGTCGGCGTTCGGCATGGCGTACCTGTTCGGCCGGATGTTCTCCGCCCGCGTCGCCCTGGTGGTCGTCGCCGGTTGGCTCACTTCCTACGTCGTCGGGCTGTGGACGGTGGCGGCCCTCACCGAGTCGGTCACGATCACGCTCATGATCGGGATTCTGCTCTGCCTGCCGCTGCACCGGTCGGCGAGCCGGCGCGACTTGGTGGTCTTCGGACTGCTCGCGGTGGTGCTCGCGTTCACCCGGCAGGCGACCCCGATGATCGCCGGGGCGGTGACGCTCGCCTGGCTGTGGACGGCGGTCCGACAGCGCCGGTTGCGTACGGAGTGGCTGGCCTTCGCCGCGACCGGGCTGCTGGTGTCCATCGCAACGAGCGCGATCACGGTGGTCTTCGCGCCGTTCGACTTCAAGACGGAGATGTTGGTCGCGAGTCACCAGCCGACCTTCGCCGCGGCCTTGCATCATCTCCCGACGACGATGGGGTACTTCCTTCAGTGGGACCTGCGGGTCCTGTCCAATGACAAGGTCATGTGCCTGGTGGTCCTGCTGGCGATCGTGCAGGTCGTGCGCTTCTTCGGGTCGCTGCCCTCCGCCCTGCTACTCGGCGGGTTCATCCCGTACTTCTTGCTCAACGTGCTCAATGGAACGCCGTCGGGCACCCGGTACGCCGCGCCGATCTTCCCGCTGTTCTTCCTGGCGGCGACGACACTGGCGCTGCGTTGGCTGAACCTTCCCGAGGCGTCACCGGAACACCCAGAACCGGTAGGCGAGGTAGTTCAGCACAGCGTTGCACGCGGTCGCGATCGTCTTGGCGAGGAGGTAGTTCACGCCGAGGGCGACCACCCCGGCGACGATCCCCAGCGTGAGCACGTAGTTGACTCCGACGAGCACGAGGTATCTCGCCAGATGGGAGGCGAGCAGGCCATCCGAGGGGAAGACGATCGTGCGGTTGAGTCCAAAGTTGACGCCCAGCCCGGTGCTGAGCGCCGCGGCCGTGGCCAGCAGAAGAGGGGCGCCGAGAACGCCGTGTAGGACGTACAGAACGGTGATGTCGACGAGGTAACTCAGCCCGCCGACCGAGAGGAACCGCAGCCCCGAGGACAGGGCACTACGCTGCGGAGTGGACGTAGAAACTCCCAACGTGCCAGGTCCTGGGCTCCCCGGACTCAGAGCAGCCTAGCGCGGCACGAGCCCACCGCCGGAGGCCATGTGTACAAGGAACTCACCGTTGCCGTCGTCGTCCCGGCGTACAACGAGGAGCGCCTCGTCGGTCCCACGGTGGGCGGGATACCCGATTTCGTCGATCACATCATCGTGGTCGACGACTGCAGCACCGATGCCACGGCCGAGCGGGCGCAGGCCGTCGGTGATCAGCGGATGCAGCTGGTCAGGCGGCAAACAAACGGCGGCGTCGGCGCGGCGATCCTGGACGGGCACCGCATGGCGCTCGAGCTCGGCGCCGACGTCAGCGTGGTCATGGCCGGTGACAACCAGATGGATCCGGCCTACCTGCCCGCCCTGCTGGACCCGATAGCCGACGAGGGCATCCACTTCACCAAGGCCAACCGCTTCTACTCGCGCGAGGCCCTCGCCGGAATGCCCGCGATGCGGGTCTTCGGCAACATCGTGCTCTCCTTCGCCACCAAGGCGGCCTCGGGATACTGGCACCTGTTTGACCCGCAGAACGGCTACACGGCCATCCATCGGGCCGCCCTGGAGCGGCTGGACCTGTCGCGGATCGCGAAGCGCTACGAGTTCGAGAACGACCTGCTGATCAGCCTCAACGTCCTGAATGTGCGCAGCCGCGATGTTCCGATCCCGGCGGTGTATCGCGACGAGGTGTCGACCCTACGGCTGCACCAGGTGGCGCCGCGCCTGACCTACCTGCTGTTTCGAGGGTTCTGGCGGCGGATCTTCCTCAAGCATGTCCTGCTGTCCTTCTCTCCCATCGCCGTCCTGCTCTTCACCGGGCTGGCGCTGTGCACTTTCGGGTTGGCCGTCGGCGTGGTTGTCATCTACGAAACGCTCGGTCCGCCGGTGGCCAGCGCCGGCAGTGTCCTGCTCGCCGTGGCGCCGACCCTGACCGGCATCCACATGCTGGTCAACGCGATGGTGCTCGACATCCAGGAGAGTCCGGACTGAGCGCCCTGGCACCCGTCCCACTCTTGCCGTCTTGATCCAGGGAGAGTTAGTCCGGCTGTGACCGGTCCAATCTTCCCTGGATCACCGAATCGAGGGGAGGGGGGCGAACTCTTCGAGTACGTGCTCGGCATGGTCGAGGGCGGCTGACGGGTCCGCGTCGTCGGAGCCCAGCAGGGGGTCGTAGTTGAGGTCCATGAACACCTCCGTCACCCCGAGTCGCTCGAGGGCGAGGAGATCCTCGCGTACCTGGTCCACCGTTCCCTGCAGGTGTTTGCGGTCCTGGGGTGGCTCGTCTCGCACCTGGACGACCCCGCGGACGACGAACCGAAGCGCAGCCGGGTCGCGCCCTTCCTCGGTCGCCGCGGATCGCACCACCTCGATCGAGGACCCGATAGTGGGAAAGTCGGCCCGGCTGCTGCTGATCCAGCCGTCGGCGAGGCGGCCGGCCCGGCGAAGCGCGACCTCGGCGCTGCCGCCGAGCAGGATCGGCGGATGCGGGCGCTGCACCGGCTTGGGCTCCACCAGTGACCGCGGCACGTCGTAGAACGAGCCGTGGAACTCCACCGGCCCGTCGGCCCAGATCGCCCGCAGGCATCCCACGAACTCCTCGCCCCGAGCGCCGCGCCGCTCATGGGGGACCCCGACCGCCTCGAACTCCTCGCGCGACCAGCCAAGCCCGAGACCGACGTCGAGCCGGCCGGCGGAGACGATGTCGAGCGTGGTCAGTGCCTTGGCGAGCACGATCGGGGCGTAGAAGGGCATGTTCACCACCGCCAGCCCCAGCCGGATCCGCGATGTGATGCCCGCGACGAATGACAGGGCGGTGACCGGGTCGTGCACCGCGTGGTAGACCGGCCCCCAATCCTCATCGACGGGGTGCAGCAGCCGTTGGAAGGTCCACAGCGACACGTAGCCCAACTCCTCCGCGTGGGTCGCCACCCGTCGCATGTTGTCGGGGGTCGCCCACGCGCCGGAGACCGGCAGTCCGACCCCAAGCAGCACCGGGCGCTCCCCTATTCGTCGAGTTGGTGGCCGGCGAAGTACATCAGCGGGTCGCTGAGCAACTCCACGCCGATGCCGTCCGGATCACGGAAGTACATGGACTCCGGGATGCCGCGGTCGGGCCCCGCGTACTCGATGCCCGCCGCGTCCAGCTTCCCGCGCAGCCGCTCCCACCTGACCCGGGGTACGGAGATGGCGATGTGCTGCACGCCGCCGATGCGCTCCTGCGCCGGTGGCAGGCCCAGGCCGGGAAAGTCGAAGAAGCCGAGGAGGGTGCGATTGCCGACGTCGAAGAAGAAGTGCGACGAACCGGGGTAGTCGCGATTCTCGACCAGCTCGACCAGCGGGAAGCCCAGCAGGCCCTGGTAGAACTCGATCGTCCGCTCAGGGTCGGAGCAGATCAAGGCGGCGTGATGGATGCCGGCACCTGGTGTCGGCTCCCGCTCGGTCGTCGGCGTCATGTGCTTGTCTCGCAACTGCGCGCGGCGGGCTTCCAGGCCGGCCCGCTCGGCCTCGGTAGGTATCGGCACGTCGCCCAACCTACTGCCGGCGGGCGTGGAGCGCCGCTGGCGTCAGTCGAGTGAGCTGGGGTCGGCCGGCACATCCACGGCGCAGTGGCGCAGCGCCTCGAGCGGGACGATGTCCAGCGCGCGTGCGGAGGTGGCGGCAAGCACGACGGGGGCTGCCACGCCGGCCTGGTACGCCTGCAGCCACCGGGCGGCCACCACACACCACCGATCACCGGGCTGCAGTCCTGGGAAGTCGAACTCCGGCCGCGGCGTCACGAGGTCGTTGCCGGTCTCGCGCTGGTGGCCCAGGAACTCCGCCGACACCACGGCGCACACGGTGTGGCTGCCGAGATCCTCCGGTCCCGTGCCGCAGCATCCGTCGCGGAAGAAACCGGTCATCGGATCGGTGCCACAGAGTTCCAACTCGCCCCCCAGCACGTTGCGCTCGTCCGTCATTGGTACAGCCTCGCGCATGGACAGCACTCATACCGAACCGAGGCGTGGAAAGAGTGTGAGCCTTGCCGACCACTGGAGCTGTGAGGTTTGATGTCCGGGCCCTGGCAAACGCCGAGGAGGGCGTCGGCCGTAGCCGCGAGGGGTCCGCGCGATGGGCACGAAGGAGCCGCAAGCAGGATGGACCGACCGCGACAGCGCCCTGTGAAACACATGTGAGATCGCCGCCGATCTGGCCGACGGAC
>JBBPZR010000046.1:0-8324 GCA_038276285.1 Mycobacteriales bacterium
GCCGGCCACCGGCGACTAGTTCGCGGGCCACCCGTACCGTCTCGGCCGGCGGCAGGGCGTCCTCAGGTACCGGGTCGACGCCGGGCGAGCCGTAGGGCAGTGGCCGGCCGAGATCGTCGCGTGGACGGGCCTGCCGTGGGCGGCCGGTAGCGTCGCGGTCTCTGGCATCTCGATCACCGGGTGCGGTCACGGCCCCTTGGCCCATCGGGCCAGCTCGCCGGTCACCAGCTCCGGCGCCTCCTCGGCGAGGAAGTGCCCGACATTCGGGACCAGCTGCCACTCGTAGGAGGCGGCGACATAGCGCCCGGAGCCCTGCGCGGTGCGGGGCAGCAGGCAGGTGTCCAGCGCGCCGTGCAGGTGCAGGGTCGGGGCGGCCAGCGGCCGGGCGAGCAGTCGGGCGTACTGCCAGCCGCTGGGCCGCGTGGTGGACCGAATCATCCAGCGGTAGTACTCCAGCGCGCAGTGCGCCGCCGCGGGTATCGCGATGGCTTCGCGGTAGCGCGCCTGCGCTGCGGCGAAGTCCGGCGTGGCGGCCCAGTCGGGCCCCGACCAGCGCTGTAGCAACCGGCCCACGAAGGCCGCGTCGTCGCCGACGAGAAGCGACTCGGGGTAGCGCGGGGCCTGGAACAGGAAGAGATGGCCGCTCGACTTCAGCTGGCCGCGCGGATCGGTCAGCAATGCTCCGCGGAGGCGAAGCGGATGCGGCATGGAGAGTACGGCCAGCCGGCGCACGACGCGGGGGTGCAGCGCGGCCACCGTCCAGCCCAGCAGGCCACCCCAGTCGTGCCCGACGATCACCGCATCGCGCTCGCCGAGTGCGCGGACGAGCCCGGCGACATCGGCCGAGAGCGTGTAAGCGTCGTACCCGCGTGGTGGCTTGTCGCTGGCGCCGTAGCCGCGCAGGTCGGCCGCCACGACCCGGAAGCCGGCGTCAGCCAGCCCGACGAGCTGATGACGCCACATCCACCAGAACTGCGGGAAGCCGTGCAGCAGGAGAACGAGGGGTCCCTCGCCGGCCTCCACGACGTGGAACCGGGCGCCGTTGGCGCTGATCGTGCGGTGCCGCCACGGGCCGCCGACCATGACGACCGACTCGTCCGGCAGGGGAGGCGTCATGCCCCCAGCGTGGCACAGCCGATGCGACCGGGTGGCTACCTCAGGCTGGCGTCGACCTGATCTGGCGGCACCGTCACCGCGGTGGGGCCGCCGTCACGCCTGACGGTGACCGGCTGCTGCGTCGGATGCCTGGCCCACTCAAGGGTGCCCCTGGCGGTGGCGATGGTGCGCTGCGGCGGTCCGACCTTCTTGATGCTGCGGATGCCGATGAGCCCGCCGACCCCAGCCAGCACCATCAGCACGGCCGCTACGACCAGATAGGCCACCCAGCGCCAGAGTCCGGCCGCGACCAGCCCCTCGGCGAACGCGATGAGAAGCATGAAGAGGACGAACACGCCGGACACCGCGGCCACCGCGAACAGCACCCCGGCCCGGGCCGCCGCCTTGACGTCGTCGCGCAACTCCACCTTCGCCAGCTCGATCTCGGCGCGGAGCAGGTTGGACATGTCTCGTGAGGCGGCCTTGGCCAGCTCGCCGATGGTCGGCTCGCTGTCGAGCCGCTGCGCCAGGGGATGGTCGGCTCGCGTGGTCGTTTCGCGGTCAGACCAGTCTGTCCTTGGAGTCATGCGACCAGTGTGCCCGTCGTGTCGGACTTGAACCAGGAGCGGCGCGCGACCTGATCACGGACAGCCGCGAAGTGTGCTGCCCTCGCCTTGCCAGCGGTACGAGCCGACCGTCCACCACAGCTCGATGGCGATCTTTTCGTAACCCGCCAGCTGTGCCGTGACCAGCACGTGGCGGTAACCGTCGAGCAGTTCCACGGAGCGCTCGCCTTCGGTTGCATGCAGGCAGTAGTGGCCCAGTACGGCATTCGCGGCGGCCAGAGCCCTGTCGAAGGTGGCCGCCGGAGCCGGTGGCAGTTGCCCCCCGACGACATCGATCGACATCGGTACATGGACCGGCAAGGGGATCGGCGTCCGGCCGGGCAGTCGGTCGTAGGCAGGCGGGGTTCGTACTGGCAAAGGGATGGACGCCTGGGGACTCGCCGACGGTGTGCTGCTCTTGAGGGTGGCCACCGCACCCACCAACGCAAGGGCGACCAGGACCCCGAGCGCGAGCTGCCCGCGTTGCCCCAGCCGGGGCAGCCGCGGGAAGGGCCGGTAGGTCGGCAGGCGCCGGGGTTCCCTGTCGCTGCCCAGGACGTCGGCCTCCGGCCGCGGTGCGGTGCCCACGGAAAGCGTTCGCTACTCGTCGTCGCCTGGTTTGCTGTCCTGCATCCGCTCGTCGATGAGGTTCACCACCGCGGGATCGGCAAGCGTGGTCACGTCACCGAGCTCGCGGTGCTCGGCCACGTCGCGCAGCAGCCGGCGCATGATCTTGCCCGAGCGGGTCTTGGGCAGGTCGGGCGTGAGCAGGATCTGCCGCGGCCGGGCGATCTTGCCGATCTCCTTCGCGACGTGGTCGCGCAACTCCACGACCAGCCTGTTCCCGGCCTCCTCGTCGTCGGCAATCTCCTCGGCCCGGTCGCCCTTCACGGTGACGAAGGCGACGATGCCCTGCCCGGTGGTGGGATCGGTGGCACCGACAACCGCGGCCTCGGCCACCGATGGGTGCGACACCAGAGCCGACTCCACTTCTGTCGTGGAGATCCGGTGGCCTGAGATGTTCATGACATCGTCGACCCGGCCGAGCAGCCACAGGTCGCCGTCGTCGTCCTTTTTCGCGCCGTCGCCGGCGAAGTACATCCCCTCGAAGCGGGACCAGTAGGTCTCGCGGTAGCGCTCGTCATCACCCCAGATCGTGCGCAGCATCCCCGGCCATGGCTCGGTGATGACGAGGAAGCCGCCGCCGCCGTTGGGCACCGGCTTGCCGTCGTTGTCGACGACGTCGGCGCAGATGCCCGGGAATGCCGTCATGGCCGAGCCGGGCTTCGTCGCCGTGATGCCCGGCAGCGCGGTGATCATGATGCCGCCGGTCTCGGTCTGCCACCAGGTGTCCACCACCGGGCAGCGGTCGCGGCCGATGTTCTTGCGATACCACATCCACGCCTCGGGATTGATGGGCTCGCCCACCGACCCGAGCAGACGCAGCGACGACAGGTCGCGCCCGGCCGGCAGGTCCTCGCCCCACTTCATGAAGGTGCGAATCGTGGTCGGCGCCGTGTACAGGATTGTCACGCCGTACTCCTCGACGATCCGCCACCAGCGGTCCTGGCCGCCGGCGTCTGGCGTGCCCTCGTACATCACCGAGGTGGCGCCGTTGGCCAGCGGGCCGTAGACGATGTAGCTGTGCCCGGTGACCCAGCCGATGTCGGCGGCGGTCCAGAAGACGTCGGTGTCGGGCTTGATGTCGAAGATGTAGCGGTGTGTCGCGGCGACGTGCGTCAGATAGCCGCCGGTGGTGTGCAGGATGCCCTTGGGCTGCGCCGTCGTGCCCGAGGTGTACATCACGTAGAGCGGGTGTTCGGCGTCGTGTGCCTCCGCGTCGTGCGTGTCACTGGCCGGGTCGACGACGTCGTGCCACCAGACGTCGCGGCCGTCGGTCCACTCGACGTCCTGCCCGGTACGACGGACGACGAGCACCTTCCCGACGTCCGGGCAGTCCTGCAGCGCCTCGTCGACGGCCGGCTTGAGGGCGCTGGCGGTGCCCTTGCGGTAGCCGCCGTCGGCGGTGATCACGGTGTGCGCGTCGCAGTCGAGGATCCGGCCCCTGAGGGCATCGGCCGAGAAGCCGCCGAACACCACGGTGTGCGGTGCGCCGAGCCGGGCGCAGGCCAGCATGGCGATGACGGTCTCCGGGATCATCGGCAGGTAGATGGCGACCCGGTCGCCCTTGCGTACCCCCAAGTCGGTCAGGGCATTGGCGCACTTGCACACGTCGCGGAGCAGGTCGGCGTAGGTGATCGTGCGGGTATCGCCCTCGGGCTCGCCGACCCAGTGGAAGGCGACCCTGTCGCCCTTGCCCGCGACGACGTGCCGGTCGACGCAGTTCACCGAGGCGTTGAGCGTGCCGCCGACGAACCACTTGGCGAAAGGCAGGTCCCACTCCAGCGCGGTTTCCCAGGGGGTGGCCCACTCCAGGGCGAGGGCCTGCTCCTCCCACCAGCCGAGCCGGTCGGCGCCCGCGTCGTCGTAGATGGACGGCTGCGCGTTGGCATCGCGTGCGAATTCGGCCGGTGGCTCGAACCGGCGTGTCTCGCGGAGCAGGTTGGACAGCTCGGGGGAGTCTTCCGATGGCTGGCTCTCGTCGTCGCTCACGCGCCTGAACGTACCAACCAGCGCCGGTCTCCCGCAGGTCGACAATGCCCGCACCCGTAGGCTTGACAACCATGCCTGCGTCGGATCTGACCCGCGATCCGCTGGCCGGCCTGTTGGACCTGACCGGCGTACGTGAGGCGGCCGAAGAGGCCAGGTCGGCGGTCGACCGCTTGCTCGGGAACCGGATGCTGCGTCGCGGCAGTGCGGCGGTCAGCGCGGAGTCGGCCCTGCGGGGCGCCCGGGCGTCCGCGGCGCTCGAGGGAGCCGATCATCCGCTGGCGGTCGTCCGCGCCGGCGAGGGCGGCCCGGTCGTGCGCGGCGCCCTGCGGGTGAATGCCGAAATCGGTGCCTTGGCCGGTACGTGGCAGCGGGCACCGGGGCAGGTGCTGGCGCGGTTGCACGTCCTGGCCGCGCGCGAGTTGGTGCCGGTCGAGTTGCTCGGCCGGCCGGCGACCGGTGCCGAGGTGAGCCGGCGGTTGGCGGCGCTGTTGCAGGTGCTGACCGCGTCGTCGGCCGCCATACCTGCCGTGCTGGTGGCCGCCGTCGTACACGGCGAGTTGCTGACGCTGGAGCCCTTCGCGGCCGGCAACGGCCTCGTCGCCCGGGCGGCGTACCGGCTCACGCTCGTCGTGCGGGGCCTGGACCCGAAGGCGGTGTCGGTGCCCGAGGTCGGGCACGTCGAGTTGGCCGGGTCGTACTTGAACAGCGCAAGCGGCTACACCAGCGGGGAGCCCGAGGCTGTCGGAGACTGGTTGCGGCACTGCTGCGCGGCCGTTGTGCTCGGTGCGAGGGAGGGACTGGCGATCTGCGAGGCGGCGGCCCGCGGCTGAACGTCGGCCGTGCACATCGCTCGTGCACACATAGGGCGGCGCCTCGCATGGAGGCGCCGCTGGCACGGCGGCCCGGGTTACCAAGCGTGCACCCTCTCGACGGGCGCGGGCCCAGCGGTCCGCCCCGACGTGCCACACGTGGCCGGTCGCGCGTGGGTGCCCGGGTTCCGTGCGCGGAGCCCGGCCAGGCCGGAGTCCGTACCATCTTTGTACGCCGCTCGGGGCCGAGACGGAACCCCCGAGCATCCCCCGATACGGCGACTGTCCGTCAGATCGTGAGCCATGCCTCACGATTTGACAGACGGTCGACCCGGCTAGGCGCGGGCGCGGCGCCGCTGGGCGTACCACGCGAGTCCGGCGACCGCCGCGCCCATGCCGACCGCCGCTCCCGCGACGTATGGCACCGAACTGCGCCGGAGGGTGAACCGCGAGCGCAGGGACACCGGCCGGGCGAAGGTCAGGATCGGCCAGCCCCGTTCGACCGCGGCGCGGCGCAGCGCCTTGTCCGGATTGACGGCCGTGGGATGCCCGACGGCTTCCAGCATCGGCAGGTCGGTGGAGGAGTCGCTGTAGGCGAACGACGACGCCAGGTCGTAGCCCTCGGCCGCGGCCAGTTCGCGGATCGCCGCGGCCTTGTTCGGCCCGTACGCGTAGAACTCGATCTCGCCGGTGTACCGGCCGTCCACTTCGACCATGCGCGTGGCTATGACGTGCTCCACGCCCAGGAGTTCGCCGATCGCGGCCACGACCTCCTCCCCGCTGCTCGACACGATGACAACGTCGCGGCCGGCCGCCTGGTGCTCCTCGATCAGGCCCGCTGCCTCGTCGTAGATGAGTGGATCGATCAACTCGTGCAGGGTCTCCGCGACGATCTCCCTGACTGTCTTGACGTCCCAGCCGGTGCACAGCGCGGTGAGGTAGTCGCGCATCCGCGACATCTGCGCTTCGTCGGCGCCGCTGACGTGGAACACGAACTGCGCATAGCTGCTCTTGAGGACAGTCCGCCGGTTGATCAGACCGCCCTGATAGAACGGGCGCCCGAAGGCAAGAGCGCTGGACTTTGCGATGACGGTCTTGTCCAGATCGAAGAACACCGCCGGTTTACCGCCGATTACGGACAGTGGTCGGAAAGCGCCGATAGTCACGGGTTTGAGGATACGGGCGCGAGGGCTTCCCATTCCTGTCCGGAGGGGTACCATCGGGGATAGTCACCTTGGGGGATGTCTCTATGGCCTAATCTGGTCGTGACATTGAGCGACCAACCAAAGACGGGTTCGGCTCGACCCCCCCCGGAGCCGGACCTTGCGACGACCCCCGCCCACCCCCCCGGCGGGGGTCGTCCCTTTTCCCGGTTACCCCTTGTGCTGAGTTGGCCCTGTGCTGAGTCGGCGAGGTCTCATCCACAGCCGCGCGCCCATCCACAGATCCGGGTACGCCCTACCCGAGCCGCGCTCCTTGGTTCGACGCTGGTGACAGCCCGCCGGAGGTCGGCGGCATAGCTGCACCGGGAGGGCCTGTGGCTGCCGCTCGACCGCTGCTGCTGACCGACGACCCAGAATTGCTCGACGACCTCGTCCGCCTGGCCAGCGCCGGCGGTGTCGAAGTGGAGGTCTCAGCCGACCCGGGTGCGGCCGTCACGGCCTGGGCGGCGGCACCACTAGTCGTTGCGGCGGCGGCCCTGGGTGGTGCCTTGCGCCGGGCCAGATTGCCCCGGCGCGACCAGGTGATCCTCGTCGGCGACGACCCGTTGGACGAGAACGTATGGGCGCTCGCCGAGGATGTCGGTGCCGATCACGTGGTGTTCCTTCCGGCGGCACAGCGCTGGCTGGTCGACCGGTTCGCCGGCTGCGTCGATGGTGCGGCGGTGGTGGCGCCGCTGGTCTCGGTGCTGGCCGGCCGCGGCGGCGGCGGTGCCTCCGTCCTCGCCGTGGCGCTTGCTCTGACCGCCGTGCGCCGCGGCAGCCGGGTGGTCCTGGTCGACGCCGACCCGCTCGGTGGCGGGCTCGACCTCGTCCTCGGCGGTGAGGAGGCATCCGGTCTGCGCTGGCCTGATCTGACCGCCACCCGCGGTCGGCTGGCGGCCGAGTCCCTGTGCGCGGCGCTACCGCGGATCGCCGGTGTGCGGCTGCTGTCGTGGGACCGGGCCGGGCCGGTCGACCTGCGGCCCGAGGCGATGACCGCCGTTCTGGGCGCTGCCCGGCGCGGTGCCGATGTGGTCATCGCCGATCTGCCGCGACGGCTCGACGACGCGGCGGTGGCGGCGTTGAGGCAGAGCGACGTCGCGCTCCTGGTGTTGCCCGCCGAGGTCCGCGCCTGCGCGGCCGCGGCTCGGGTCGCGGCGGCCGCGGTGGCGCATTGCTCTGACCTGCGCGTTGTCGTACGAGGCCCGGCGCCGGCCGGGCTGTCGTCCCGCGACGTCGCCGCCGCTCTGGGCCTGCCGCTGGAGGGGGTGCTGCGTCCGGAGCCCGGGTTGGGTGCCCGCCTGGAGCGCGGCAGCCTGCCCGCAGCGCGTGGCCGAGGGCCGCTGGCGGATTTCTGCTCCACGTTTCTCGGCCGGCTCGGTCAACAGGCGGCGGGGGTGCCTTCGTGACTCTGGACCCGGCCCTGGTCAACCGGGTGCGGCGGCGGCTGGCCTCCGATCCGGGTGAGCCCGACCTGCGACGGCTCGCAGCTGCCCTGCGGGCAGAGGCAGCGGGCCCGGTCGGTGGCGACGAGGTGCTGAACGCGTTGCCCCAACTGCGTTCTGAGTTGCTCGGTGCCGGCCCGCTCGAGCCGCTGCTTCAGGATCCGCGCACGACTGACGTGCTGGTCAACGGCGCCGACGAGGTGTGGGTGGATCAGGGCGACGGCCTGCAGAGGGCCGACATACGTTTCGCCGATGCGGCGGCGGTTCGCCGGCTGGCCGCCCGACTGGCGGCGAGCGCTGGGCGGCGACTCGACGACGGGCAGCCCTGGGTCGACGTACGACTGCCCGACGGCACGCGCTTTCACGCGGTGCTTCCGCCGCTGGCCCGCCGCGGGCCGTATCTCTCACTGCGGGTCCTGCGTCATCGCTCCCTTGGCCTCGCCGACCTGGTCGCCGAAGGCAGCGTGAGCGCCGCCGGGGGTGCCCTGCTCCGGGCGATCGTCGAAGCTCGGCTGGCCTTCCTGGTTGTTGGCGGCACCGGCTCGGGCAAGACCA